>CAOKNO010000015.1 GCA_948470065.1 uncultured Eubacterium sp.
TCCCCCAAATCGGCACTCAAAATACGGTAATTTACGATAAGTTATGAACCTCTCCTAAGAACGCAAAAAACCCCTGAAAATGCCCATTCTATGGGATTTTCAGGGGTTCGTAAATCAATTCTTCTCAGAAGTTTACTGATTCATCTGAGCAGCAACCTCAGCCGCAAAGTCTTCCTGCTTCTTCTCTAACCCTTCGCCTGTTTCAAAGCGTACGAACTTCTTGACAGATACTGCTGTTCCTACTTCCTTGGATACTGCTTCTAGGTATTTGCCTACGGTCTGTTTGCCGTCTTCTGCTTTTACGTATACTTGGTCTACCAAGCAGATTTCTTTGAGTTCTTTGTTTACGCGGCCTTCGATCATGCCATTGATCACTTTTTCTGGCTTCTGGGATTCCTTCGGGTCGTTCATAATCTGTGCACGGAGGATTTCCTTTTCATGGGCAATGTACTCTGCGCTGATTTCATCCCTAGAAACGTATTTCGGGGAAAGCGCTGCAATCTGCATTGCAATATTGGTCAGAGCTTCTTTCACGGTATCGTTTACCGTCGCTGTCTCTGCTTCTACAATTACGCCAATCCTTCCACCGCCATGGATGTAAGAAACTACACAGCCGTTTTCTGCCGTTACTTTCTCAAACCTGCGGATATTCAAGTTCTCGCCGATGACTGCCACTTTCTCTACCAGTGCGTCCTTGACCGTCTTGCTGGAATCCTCGTTCCATGCTTCAGAAAGGAACGCTTCCATATCTGCTGCATCAGATTCTACTGCCTGGGCTGCTACCGCCTCTACAAAGGATTTAAAGGTATCGTTCTTAGCAACGAAGTCTGTTTCAGAGTTTACTTCTACGACTGCCGCGGTCTTCTCGTCTTTCACTACAACGGTGCAAAGCCCTTCGGCAGCAATCCTGCCAGCCTTTTTCTCAGCCTTAGCCTGTCCATTTTTCCTCAGAAACTCAATTGCAGCGTCCATATCGCCGTTTGTTTCATTCAATGCCTTTTTGCAGTCCATCATGCCTGCGCCAGTCATTTCACGTAATTCTTTTACCATTGCTGCTGTAATAGCCATTGTTATCTCCTCCATCTATTTTCGTGAGACAGAGGACAGGCAACACACTGTCTGTCCTCCTGCTACTATCTCTATTTATTCTTCTACTGCTTCTTCTGCTGGTTCTTCCGTTTCTTCCATCATACCCTGGTTCGCCTCTACAACAGCGTCTGCCATTTTAGAAACAATCAGCTTAACGGCGCGGATCGCATCATCGTTGCCCGGGATAACGTAATCCAGTTCTTCTGGATCGCAGTTTGTATCGCAGATACCGATCAATGGGATCCCTAATGTATGCGCTTCCTGTACGCAGATCCTTTCTTTCTTAGGGTCAACCACGAAAATCACGTCTGGCAGGCGCTTCATCTCTTTGATGCCGCCCAGGTTCTTCTCTAACTTCTCCCATTCTTTCTTAAGGGCGATGACTTCCTTCTTCGGAAGCACGTCAAACGTCCCGTCTTCCGCCATTGCCTCAATGGACTTCAGCCTTGCAATACGGCTCTGGATGGTCTTGAAGTTTGTAAGCATACCGCCCAGCCATCTTTCGTTGACGTAGAACATCCCGCAACGTTCTGCCTCTGCCTTAATGGCATCCTGCGCCTGTTTCTTCGTCCCTACGAATAAGATGCTGCCGCCTTCTGCCGTGATGTCAGAAACTGCACGGTAAGCTTCGTCTACCTTCCCAACTGATTTCTGCAAATCAATGATGTAGATCCCGTTCCTCTCGGTATAGATATACGGAGCCATTTTAGGGTTCCATCTTCTTGTTTGGTGTCCGAAATGCACACCTGCTTCTAATAACTGTTTCATTGAAATAACGCCCATCTTCCTTACCTCCATTGGTTAAATTCTTCCATGCGCTTCCTTCCGCAAAGCTACCAATTGGGCACCAGCTTCATGGTCCACGCATGTGATTGCTAAAAATACTGTAGTATCATCCATAACTGCCAAGCGGTTATGGATATTGACCTGCCAATTATATCACAGGAAAATATTGCTTGCAAGTCCTAATGGCTATTTCTGCAAAATTTCCATAATTTCATCTTCTGTGGCTCCTTTGGGGATCTGGTGCACGCCGACGCGCAGGCGGACGTCCACGCCTTTTTCTGTCATATAGGCATTGAACTTCACAGCATCCGAAATGAGGCCTGCCTGGTACAGGCGTTCACAGATGTCCTCTGAATGGTCGCCTGCTGCAATTTCAAACGCCACTTCCATCCCGTCATCCGTCCCATCCTCTGGCGCCCCGTCAGGCGCTTCCTCTCCAGATCCTTCTGTATCGCCATCTGGCGCCGTTTCCTCCCCATCGCCTTGTTCTCCTTGTGCCTCTTCTTGTTCTCCGTCGCTGGAATCTGGGCTTTTGCTGGCTCCATCCCCATCTGGATCGTCTTTCCTATCTTGTTCGCTGTCATTGGCTCCTGGGGCTTCTCCTTGCGCCTGTTCCTTAGGATCGGGTTGTCCTTCCTGCCCATCTCCTTGCGGTTCTTGTCCTGCTTCTGGCTTGGTTGCCTGCTCGTCTTCCATAACCATTCCCAACAGCCGGGCGCGTTCTATGATTTCCGTATCTGTCAACTTTTCTTTCTTATTCCCAGAGAGGGCAATCCCCATTAGGATGGCGGTGCAGATTATGCCAACCCCAAGGCCTCTCAAATAATATTTTAACTTCATATACTATTTATCTTCCTCCCTGAACAGCCCGATGACAAGCCGTACTTCCCCAATGCCAAGACCAAGTTCTTTTGCAATCTCGACTGCATCCTTCCCTTTTTGGTACATTGCAAGGATATCCTCATTGTGGTTCTCCTTACCCCCAGGGGCTTCCGGTTCTGATACCGCCGCTTCCGGCTCCTCTTTGAGGGCTTCTTCTTTGCCGGATCCATCCTCTGGGGCAGGCGCCTGGAAGTCTTTGGGAAGCGCGCCAGAAGCATCCACCGTCTTTTGTACGCCTTCCTGTAGTTCTTCCAGATGGATCGCAAGCTGCGCCAAGTTCCCCGCATAAGAGGTAAGTTCTGAATGCTTGTCGTTCAGCATACTATAGAGGAACATGACCTCATTATGGGTTTTATGGATGGACTCTAAGACAGTATCGGAATATTCGGTAATCGCACGCATTTTTTCATTCGTCTCTTTATCCAGGGCACGCTCCACAACCTCCATTGACTTGTCAATGGACTGTTCCACAAGCTGATCTACCATTTGGGTAATCTTAGTCTGTGCCTCTTGCAGGTTGCGCGCTAAAATACGCTGCATTTCTTCCGTGCTCAGTTCAGAAATCTTATCCAGTTCCTTGTTTGTCAGCTTTTCGGTTATGAAAAAGCTTGCAACCATCATCACGGTCCCAATTACTACTAACACAATTTCTATTGTCGCCATCTTCTTACCTGCCTATATTTTCATATCAAAACCACCAAACGTAGCCCTTGGCGTTACCGTTTCGCTGCTCTCTTTGCCAGCCGCCTTCTTCTTTTTCTTCCGGCGGCTTTCATACTCGTTGCTTCCCTTTTCCTTGGCATCAAACTTTTTCTTTGGATTATCAGAATCATGGGCATGGTTCACCTGCTGCATATGATGCTGTGTTTCTTTGGAAAAATGTGTCTGGACATTATGCTGCTGGAGCATTGGCTTATTGTCCTCGTTCTGCTTCACAGCGCTCATATCCTGGCTTCTTTGGACTACGCCGCTAAATTCTACTGGCCGTATTGACATCTTAAACACTCCCTTTTTATAACAGCCCAGATAGCTTGCGGCTACACATTCTGGATAGCGGCTATCCGGGCTGTCATCCTTTTTACAACGAACGGACTACGATTTCCCCTTTTTCCTTGATAAATTTGGAAAAAGATCTTTCACTTTTAATATTCATCCCTACATCCGAAATAGTGAGCGACACGCCTGGGTATATGCTGCCTTTTACCTTGATTTTCGCGCTGCCCGACATTTGGATCTGTTCTTTCAGCCCCATATATTCCTGCCGTTCTTCGGCAAGCTGCTGCTGCTTTTCCTTAAAGGATTTGGCAATCCCCTGTACCTGCTGCATCCGCGCTGGGCTAATCTGTTCCTTCCGCTGCAGCCTTTCCTGGAAATTCACAAGCGCAGGGCGAAGCTGGCTGATTTCCTTCTGAAGCGCCGCGATACTTTCTTCTAGCGTATTATAACGCTCCTTGACCTCAGGATCCACGCCGACTTCAATCTTTGTAAGCGCCCCGCCCATCGCAGATCCAATGGTCTGGGCTTCCACTAAGCTGCCTGCACGGATTACGCCGCCATTCACGAAGCCACGCTTCCCGCTGACGCGGATGTCCGTAGCAGCAGATACCCTGCTGTGCAGGATAGAGCCTGTTTCTAAAAACCCGCCCGCTATTACCGTAGAGTTCTCGATAAATTTCGTGATGACATTCCCTTTTGCCTCGATCTTCCCTTTTCCCATACCATTGATCCCGCGCTTTACGATCACTTGCCCACCTGCATAGAGAAAAGCCGCTTCCACCACGCCGTCAATCACAATATCCCCTTTTGCCCGGACAGAAAAACCGCTTTTCACATTCCCCTTTACCGTGACGTTCCCATCGTATACCACATCCCCGGTGGCATTGTCCACATCGGCAGGGACTTCAAATACGTCTGCCACAAAGACCTTACGGTTCACCAGGCTGGCATGGCCTGTAACGTCGGAGTAAATTTCTGTCTGATCCTCAGAAATGCTGATATTGTTCCCATATTCCAGCTTCGCTGGCTTAGCCGGCCTGCCCTGGATTGGCGCGCCAAACACATCTTTGCCAGGCTTACCCGGCACTTCCCTATGGAGCTTTGCGAGGAGCTGCCCTGCTTCCACATGGCTAATGGTATTCAATTCATGGTAATTGACCGTCCCATCCTCGTTCCTCTTTGGCCTTAGGTTCAGATTGGTATTAAAGAAATACTCCACCTTCGCATCCTTGCCATTCACTGGCGGGACGCCCCTTGCCACAATATAATTGGTGCAATATTGGCGATCATTGACAAACCTCTGGATCTCATCGTAATCCACTCCAATAAACACGCGTTTGGATTCCAGTTCCCCTACGATATCGTCCGCCGTCATCAGCTTCCCTCTCCCAGAAGGCGGGTAAAAACGGCAGAACACCAGCATCTTATCCCCAGAAACTGTCATCTTCATCATTTCGTTTTCTTCATACCCATTCCATTCCCCGACAAAAAGCTGCTGGAGCCCCTGCCCCGGGGACATCATACGTTTTAACTCGCCAAAATCAAACTCACTATATCCCTTTTTCTCCAGATATTCCTTGGCTTCCTTGACATCTGCAGGCTTCCCATCCCCCTCTGGCGGATAGATTTGGATTACAACCCCCATATCGCCTACATCCAATTTAAAATACCCATTCCTATTCTCCATAGCATCCCTCCAAGCTAGTCAGATAATATGTTCATGTATGGTCCCATGGTCTTTTTCATTTTCGCCAACGCCCTGGTATGGAGCTGTGATACCCTGGACTCTGACACTTCCAGGATATTGCTGATTTCCTTTAAGGTTAAATCTTCATAATAATATAAGGTAATTACCTTCCTCTCCTTCTCCGTAAGGACTTCCAGGGACTGCCCCAGGACTTTTTTGAGTTCTTCCTGCGCGATAGCGTCCTCTGGCTGGATAAAATGGGAATTTCCCCTTGCATCCATGACAGGTTCCATGCCTTGTTCCACATATTCGTTCAAGGAAACAATATTGGAAACCTTCAACTGGGACTGCCAGGCCAGAAGCTCCTCGCTGCTTAACTCCAGTTCCTCTGCAATCTCGTCGTCGGTAGGCATTCGCCCTATCCTCGCTTCAATCCTGCGTATGGCGTCATCCAGCTTCTTCTGTTTCTGCCTGACTGTCCTTGGAATCCAGTCCATCTTCCGGATCTGATCCAAAATAGACCCGCGGATCCGCAGGCTGGCATACGTTTCAAACTTTACATCTTTTTTGATATCAAACTTGTCAATGGCATCAATCAAACCGAAAATCCCATAGCCTACCAAATCATCGTATTCCACATTGTATCCAAGATACATGCTTAAGCGCCCTGCCACAATCTTTACCAGGGACGCATACTCCAGGATGATTTTCTCCCTTAATTCTGCCGTCGGCTTTTTTAAAAATTCTGCCCATAGTTGTTCTTTTTCTGCTGCGTTCATGCAAAGCCTCCAATTGTTCCTGCCTGCTTCCTAACCATATTATTATGCAGGGCGCAACCTTATTCTTCCATAGCCGCAGGGCTTTCTTCTTCTGCTTCCTGCCCGGCTCCTTCTTCCTCACCAGCTTCCGCTTCTCCCTCTTCGGCTGCCTCCCCTTCGCTTCCTTCTGTTTCTTCCTCTACCTTGAAATTCTTATCCAACACCAGCTTTGCAATACATCCTAGGATATAAAAGGATAGTAAGACAATACCCCATGTCTTCACAAACCGGCCCGTTTCCATATGCATGGCAATCCCAATGATACAAGTAATGAAACCTGCAAGCAACGTAATGATTATAGGCACTTGTTTTGTTTTCATATCCCACCACCCTTTAAATTATCTTTAATTTTTTCCCAACTGCTTTGATATAAAATTCCCCCGTCGCAGGGTAGAGTTCTACGGTACGCCCGTAATTCAGCCCTGTGTCCTCTGCAAGCAGCGGGATCCCAAGCTCTTTTAATTTCGCCTTTGAAGCCATAGCGTTGCGCTGGCCCACATTCCCGACCGCAGACACGCCGCTTACTTCAAACATCTTTGCCCCGCCGGCAATCTTTGCGACCAGGCGCCTTTTGTTTGCGCCGGCCCGCAAAACCTGCCGCATCAATTCCTCAATCCCGGTATCTGCAAATTTTGCAATATTCGAATGGTTGCGCATCTGCTTGCTGTCAGGCAGCATAATATGCGCCAGTCCCCCAATTTTCAAAACCGGGTCATACATTGCAATCCCAATGCAAGATCCAAGCCCCAAGGTAGTTACCATATCTGGCGCCTTGCAGACTTTCAGATCTGCCATTCCAACTTTAATTGTAGCCATACTGCCATGCTCCTCTTACAGTGTTAACCCCAATGATGTTAAAATTTTATCATAAGAGTCGATATCCGGCATTAGGATAAAATATCCTTCTATCGTTATATCGTCCCCAAATTCCGTAGCAATCAGAAGCGCATTATCCCCATACTGCCCAAATTGGATTGCCGGCACGCTTAATATGGCGGCCGCCATATCAATTGCAAGGTATGGTACGGAAGAAGTGATCACTAGCTTGGTCATCGCCGACAATGCCGATAGATAAGATCCAGAAATAATATTCCCAATCTCTTTCAAAGCCGACAAATCCATGGTATCAAATTCTTCCATATAATCATCTGGCCGCCCCATCAGGCGGTTTACCAGATAATGCGCAGATCCCATTTTAAGCAGGAACATCATGCTCCCGCTGATATCGCTTTCTACCTCTAAGTATATCCCCGCAACCGTTTCCTCCTCAGCAGAAATCGCAGTAGGGAGTTCCTGGAGCGTTAAAAACTCTACCCTCGGTACTTCCATATCTATTTTGAGGTTTAACATATTTGAAATTGCAGTAGTGGCGTTCCCTGCTCCAATGTTGCCGATTTCTTTCAGCACATCGAAATACATATTATTTACCTGATCCAAACTAAACTTTGCCATAACTGTCTTTTCACTCCATTCCTTTTTGGGCAATCCCATAGACAGCGCCTAGACCATTCTCTGCCTGTTAATGCGTTCCTGCTCAAAAATGTACTTCACAATGATCTCCTGTTCTGCCCGCCCCTTTATTACAAAATCAATACGGTATTCATATTTCCTCTTCCCCAAGACTTCATCCAGTTGCCGGCAGTCTACGACATTCCCTACCAGATCCAAAAGATAATTATCATCTCCAATCTTCAGGTTCAGCATAATAACCAGGCAATCCCCGGCAGCCCCAAGATGATCCGATATAAAACGTACGCCGCCCCCGCTGATATCCACGGCATACCCATACCTCAGGCTGTCGCCTGGGTTTTTCTGCATATGGCGTTCCACCATTTCCTGGACGGAGCCCTTGCCTGCTTCTTCCTTAGAAATAGGCAGGTATTTTAAATCCATCAGACACTCCAAACGGTAAAACTGCCTCCGCTGGTATTTCTCCAATGGGGACTTAGGCTCTATCAAAAACGAATACAGCCCTTCTTTCTTATTCCGGTCCTTGATATGCGCCAGGCAACGGTACACCCCATGGGATGTGTAAAACCAGAACTCTATCCTTACATTCATTGGGAGTGTCAGCGCCTCCCCATCCACCATAGGCACGGAAATCTCTATGGAACCATTTTCCCTTGTATTCAATACCTTACTTGGGTAGATATCTGGCTTTGCCAAGGAATCCTTCCCTGCCTGCCGACGCACCCGGATATCTACCTTATCTCCTATTCTCAAAACACTGGAAGCCATGATACACCTCTATTAATCTCTCTGATATATAAACCTTGACAACATTTGCAAAATCCCTTTTCGCCCCGGAACGGACGACGGCTCCCCTCCCATCAGGCGTCTGGCGATTGCCCCAAATGCCTTAGCCGATTTCGCCTCCGGATATAATATGCTGACTGGCTTCTGCTGGCGTACTGCCTTCTCTAAGGAAATATCCTGCGGCACAACCCCGACATACTCCAGTTCCCCATCCAGGAATTTCTTCACTACTGTATTTAATTTCTCAAATATACCTCGCCCCTCTGTTCCGGACATCGCCCGGTTGACAATCACTTTTACCTTGCTGTGTGTTTCCCGGAATTCCAGGTTCCGGTCAAGGGTCTTTAACAGGGAATAGGCGTCTGTCAAAGAACTCGGATCCGGCGTCACGACCAGGAGTACCTCGGGGCTTGCCAGGACAAATTCCAATACGCTGTCTGAAATGCCAGCCCCAGTATCTATAATAATCACATCTGCAAGCGCATCCAGCTCAGATAAGTTCTGTACCAGGAACTTAAGCTGTTCCCTGGAAAGGTTATTTACGCCTGCAATCCCAGACCCTCCAGATATAAAACCTACGCCAAAGGGCCCTGGCGTTATAATCTCCTGTATTGGCTTCCCGCGGTAAATCAAATCACTTAAATTATACTTCGGGATAGCCCCAAACATGATCTCTACATTTGCCAAGCCGAAGTCAGCATCAAAAATAAGCACTTTCTTCCCCAGCCTTTGCATCTGCACCGCCAAATTCACCACTGTATTTGACTTCCCGACGCCGCCCTTCCCGCTGGTGACAGTAAACACCTGTGCCTGCGGCGCGGTCTGCTGCCTTTGTTTTATCATATTCCTCAACTGTTCGGCCTGATCCATAACCTACTTGCCTCCAAGCAGAAGTTTCACAATTTTCTGCGTATTAAAAACCTCGATATCTTCCGGTACATTCTGTCCATATGTGGAATAGGACAATTCTGCTCCTGTATATAGCTTCATATTTAAAATAGAACCATAACAGCCTGTTTCATCCATTTTTGTAAATATCATCTTGAACTTAAAGTTCTCCTTATAAACATCTGCAATATCAACCAAATCTTTATATTTTGTCGTTGCGCTCAGCACAAGGTAAACTTCCTTATCATACTTGCCAGGCACCTGGCCTACCAATTCTTTTGTTTCTTCTAACTGCTCCTTGTTCTTATGGGAAAACCCTGCGGTATCGACAAGGATCAAGTCGCTGTCCTTCGCTTCTTCCAGTTTCTCATTCAATTCCTGTGGGGAATAGATAATCGTTATGCCTGTATCCAGGATGTTCGCATAAGTGCGGAGCTGCTCTACGGCCGCAATCCGGTACGTATCAGCAGTAAAAAGCGTGACCTTCCGTCCTTTTTCTAGCTTGAAACGCGACGCGATTTTTGCAATCGTCGTCGTCTTCCCCACCCCGGTGGGTCCGATAAAAAACACGACCTTTGGTTTCTTCCCCGTCAGATCGATGGTCTTTGGCTGGCCAAATTTCAAAACCATCTTCTGGTAGATATTAGACAGCATAAGATCCATGCTTGCCCCGCCTTTTATGACATTATCCACCTCGTCTATGATCTGGTTCGCATACCTCTCTTCCACTTCATTTTCCAGCAGGATCTGATATACCATCTTTTTGAACTTCAAGTTCTCATCCGCCGGCTCTTCCTCTGTGAGCGGCTCTTTGGGTGGCTGCTGGGGCGCAAGCTTTTCTTCAAGCAAGGTCTGGAGGCTTTCTATCTTCTCCTCTAAATGCTGGTCTGTTGTACGTTCTGTCTTCTTCGCCCTCTCAATGGCTGGTTGGGCGTCTTTCGAAGACGACCATGCATTTTCAACCGTGGCGAATACCTCTTTCAAAGGCTGCGTCCGTTCTATGGAAATCTTTTCATCCGCTGCAACGTCAATTTTCCCTGGCGTCTTTGGGACGGCCGTTCTGGGAAGCGCTGGCTCAGGCTCTGCTTCCTCCACCGCAGCCGTCACTTCATATGTGCTCTCTTTAAAATACCGGAACAACCCCTTCGGGCGGATCTCCTTCACATTCATAATCACGGTCTGGGCGCCAAACTCCGCATATGCCCTTTCCGTCGCTTCAGCTTCTGTTTTTCCCTGGAATTTCTTTATTGTCATGAAAGGCTCACCATCCCTACTGATTGTAATTCAATGTTGGATTCCACTTCATTATAGGAAACCACAATCAAATCCTTAAAATAGTCTTCCGTCAGCTTTTTAAAATACATACGCACAATCGGCGACGTAATGATAATTGGGTTCTTCCCCAGATTCTCCAGCTTCTCCGTTTCTGTTTCTATGGAAGCCATAATCGCTTTTGTCTTCTCCGGATCCAACGTCAAGTATGCGCCTTGCTCCGTCTGCTTCACCGAGCCCATGATATCCTGTTCAATCTTCGGATCCAACGTAACGACGCTAGTAACTTCATTTGCCGGGAAGTACTTGCTAGAAATTGCCCGTTTCAGGCTCTGCCTTGCATACTCCGTCAAAACGTCTGTGTCGCGGGTTGTCGCCGCATGATCTGCAAGCGTTTCAAAAATTGTAAGCAAATCCCGGATGGAAATACCTTCCCTCAGCAGGTTCTGCAATACCTTCTGGATTTCCCCAACGCCCAAAAGCTTTGGAATCAAATCGTCCACAAGGGTCGGGTTGCTCTCCTTGATGTTGTTGATCAGGCTCTGGACATCCTGCCTGGAGAGAAGCTCGTCAATATGGGTCCGGATCACTTCCGTCAGATGCGTAGCGATAATAGACGGCGGATCAACAACGGTATAGCCCAGGCTTTCCGCCCGTTCCCTCTGGTTCTCAGTAATCCAGAGCGCAGGGAGATGGAACGACGGCTCAAACGTTGGGATACCAGAGATCTCTTCCTCTACATACCCTGGGTTCATCGCCATATAATGGTCGAATAAAATCTCCCCTTCTGTCACCTGTATGCCTTTGATCTTTATGATATACTGGTTCGGATTTAACTGGATATTATCCCTCAGACGGATAATCGGCACTACCGTACCCAACTCCAAGGCAATCTGCCTTCGGATCATAACCACACGATCCAGCAAATCCCCGCCCTGGTTCACATCAGCAAGCGGGATAATGCCATAACCAAATTCCAATTCGATGGGATCCACCTGAAGCAGGGAAACCACATTCTCCGGCCGCCGGATTTCCTCGGCCTGTTCTTCCGCCATATCGACTTCCTCTTCGATTGCTTCTATGCCTATGCTCCCCTCGACGCTTCTTCCTGTTACAAAAAACACAATCCCCATTGGCAGGTAAAGACGCCAATCCAACGGTGTAGCAAGCCCTAAGAATACCAGCACAGCCCCTACGATATACAATACCTTAGGGATCCCAAATAGCTGGCGCACCAAGGTATCCCCAAAATCTGCTTCCTTTGACGCTTTCGTCACCAGGATACCAGTTGCCAGGGAAATCAAAAGCGACGGGATCTGGCTGACCAATCCGTCCCCGATGGTAAGGATCCCATATTGGTCCAGCGCATCGCCAATCGGAAGCCCCTGGCGCGTCATCGCCATGGTAATGCCGCCTACCAGGTTGATGAGGGTAATGATAATACCGACGGTAGCATCCCCTTTTACATATTTGGTAGCGCCATCCATCGCTCCGAAGAAGCTTGATTCCTGCTGGATCTTATCACGACGCTCCCTCGCCTGCTTCTCATTAATCGTGCCTGTATTCAGATCGGCGTCAATCGCCATCTGCTTCCCTGGCATCGCGTCTAACGTAAACCTTGCAGTTACTTCCGATACACGTTCGGAACCTTTGTTGATTACAATCAACTGGATCAAAATCATAACCACGAAAATAATTGCTCCGATAATCAAATCATTCCCACCAACGAACTGGCCGAAGGTACGCACCACATTCCCTGGATCGCCAGAGTCCAGGATCAGACGCGTGGAGGAAACATTCAACGAAATACGGAAAATCGTGGTAAACAAAAGCAATGTTGGAAAAAAGGACATATCCAGCACTTCTTGTACAAACAAGGCATTCATCAATACGATTAATGCAATCGATATATTAATGGTCAGCATGATATCCAATAAAAATGCGGGAATTGGAACAATAAAGAATATGATTGCCGCCAATAAATATAGTGCAATCCCCATATCTGCCTTCTTCATGCTGCGATTCTCCTTTCATATAACTATATAGTACCATATTTTCTGATTTTTACATAGGTTTTTTTTCGATATTCCAAAGATCCCCTGCCTGCCTTTTACCGGCCCTCACGCAGGTTATACACAAAAGCAAGTACCTCCGCCACTGCCTGGTAAAGCTCTGGTGGGACTTCTTCCCCTACATCCACATTGGCATATAGCATCCTGGCCAAAGGCTTGTTTTCCACAATCTCTACCTTGTGCTCCTTTGCCGCCTCTTTGATTTTCATCGCAAGGAAATTCTCCCCTTTTGCCACTACAATCGGCGCAGAATACTGGTTTGCATCGTATTTAATCGCCACGGCATAATGGGTCGGGTTTGTAATGACTACATCAGCAGTCGGAAGGTTCTGCATCATACGCCGCTGGGAAGCCTCCCGCATCTTCGAGCGCTGCCGCCCTTTGATTTCCGGATTCCCTTCGGTATTCTTAAACTCATCCTTCACTTCCTGCTTTGTCATCTTCATTTCTTCTTTAAACTTATGCTTCTGATAGAACCAATCTGCAATCCCGATTAAGAGATAGACCAGGCTGATCCGCAGCCCGGCGCCGATCACAATACTCCCTACTAAGAGGACGACCTGCATCAATGGGATATCATAGACTAAGAACAATTCGTCCTGATGGCCCCGGATAGAAGAATATGCCACATATAAAATCAGCCCTATCTTAGCAATGGATTTCACAAGTTCAAACATGGAATCCTTCGAAAAGATACGCTTAAACCCATTGAGCGGGTTTAACTTGCTGAATTTGGGCTTCATCGGCTTCGTCGTCACCTTCCAGCCAACCTGCACGATATTGATTAAGATGGATACAGAAAACCCAACCAAAAAAACTGGCGCCAATACCTGAAGCAGCAGCAGCAAGGTACTATTGATCAGCCTGCTGGCAGAAAAAATAGAAAGGCCGCCGACACTTTCATTTATAATATCCGGCACCTTATTATAATACAAAGCAAACGAGCCAAAAAGGGTTTCCCCGATATAAGAAATAAATACCTTCAGGATCAGGAATAATGCAATCAAGCCTATCGCATGGTTCAATTCCTGGCTTTTGGCAACCTGGCCTTCTTTCCTGGCCTCCTGCAGCTTCCTGGCCGTAGCAGGCTCTGTCTTTTCCCCGCCATTCCCGTCTTTTGCAAACCATTGGAGATTATATTCCATAAAAACCTGCAGTTCTTCTTTCACCTCAGTACATTCCTTCCACTACGGACACAATCATACGTTTCATCTCCGTAAAGATAAAGTCAGAAACAATGGGGAGCAGCGTGACCGTCAGGAACAGAACAGAAAACCCAAGAAGGATCTTAAGCTGCATACCCACGGCAAACATATTCATCTGGGGCGCAACCTTTGCCATAATCCCCAGGATACAGTTTAAAATCATGCTGCATGCAAAGATAGGCAGTATAATCTGGAACCCGATTACCATCAAATCCGACACAAACATTACCATGGAGCCCATCAGGTGATCCCATTCAAATATAGCCCCATTGACAGGGAGCAGCGTATACGTATCCACAAGCGCCCGCAGGATATAATGGTGCATATCAGTCGCAATCAAGAGCATCATAATGAAATAATTATACATCGTACCAGTAATACCAGACTGGGAACGTGTCGTAGGATCATACATATTCGCCATTGCAAGGCCAATTTCCATGTCAATGAGTTTTCCAGAAAACACAATAATGGAATTACAAATATTTGCTGCAAAACCAATGAGCAATCCTGTAATTCCTTCTTTCAGAATGATGATAGCAAACCCAATTACCCCGGTATACTCCAATTGGCCTTCAGGCAATACTGACTGGAATAGAATTATGGCGACAAACAAGGAAAAACCAACCTTTACCCGGTTCGGCGTATTGTTCATCCCAAAAAAGGGGGCAACTGATACAAACGCAGCAACTCTTACCAATATCATCAGAAAATATTCAAATGTGTATAACGAAAAGTTATAGTCTACCATACCATCAACCTAACGCAAATATAAGCCGAAATTGCCCCATAATTCCGTCATAAAGCTTGTCAGATTTTCAAGCATCCAGCCTCCCACCAGCATCATGCCCAAAAATACTGCAATAATCTTAGGCACGAACGTCAACGTCTGCTCCTGGATAGAGGTGACCGTCTGGAATATGCTGATAATTAAACCGATCACCAGCGAAATCAACAAAAGCGGCGCCGATACCTTGATAATTAAAAACAAGGCCTCCCTTGCAATATCCATAACCTGCCCTTCTGTAATCATACCATTTCACCTCTTGCCTACGCGTCAATAAAAAGTCTTTACTAAGTTACCTATAACCAAATCCCATCCATCTGCCAGGACAAACAGCAGCACCTTGAACGGCATGGAGATTGTAGTCGGCGGCAGCATCATCATACCCATAGACATCAGCACGGAAGCTACAACCATATCAATGACAATAAATGGGATATAGATAAGAAACCCAATGATAAACGCAGTCCTAAGTTCGCTGATAATAAAGCTGGGGATCACTACATGCATAGGAACCGTAGCCAAAGTTTCCGGCTTGCTCAAATCCATACCCGTCATATCAATCTCTGCGATATCACAGAACAGCTTCAAGTCTTTGCGTTGCATTTCATTGTACATAAATGTCCGGATAGGCTCTTCCGCCCGTTCAAACGCCTCTTCCTGGCTAATCTCATTGGCATCTAACGGCTGTAACACATTTTCATTCAATTCCGCAAACACTGGGTTCATAATAAACAGTGTCAGGAACAACGCCAGCCCTATCAGTACCTGGTTCGGTGGGACGGTCTGCGTCCCGATTGCAGTCCGGACAAAATGTAGTACAATAATGATCCTCGTGAAGGATGTGAGCATAATCAGAAGGGAAGGCGCCAAAGAAAGCATAGTAAAGACCAGCAGCAGACGGATATTCCCCGACAGGCCCCCTTCGTCATTGTTGATGTCAATATGGATGCCATTGGTATCTCCAGCTTCTGCCGGTTCTGTGTTCGGAGGAGTCGTCTGCCTCAGATCCTGCACCGATTCCTCCGTCGGATTCGCCGGGTTTGTCGCGTACGCATCCTGCCTGAAAGACAAGAACAGCACAAGGGCAAGCATAACCATGCCAAAAGCAAAAGAAACCCTGCAATATATTTTTTTCAGCTTCTTCATAATGCCATGCCTACTTCCTAGGAAGTTTTTTCTTCAGGTTATCTAATATTTCCTGAAAATTCCCATTGATGTTTGTCTTGGCCTTCTCCCCATTGCCTTCGGGAGGCGGAAAGGCCAATTCTCCTTCTGTCAGTTCTGTCAGGATATTTATCGTATCCTTACAGACAGAAATTACCAGATATTTCTCTCCTACCTGGATAATCTGGATAAACTTCTGGTTCGTTACCCGGAATGTTTCTATTACACGGATATTCCTGTTTGCCGTAACCCCTTGCTGGTAATCCGCCATCCATTTCGTGGCGGCATAAGTAAGGGCAAGCACAAACAGGAACACCAGCAACACGCCAATCAGGCGGAAAAAACTTGTTATCCCTGAAGAAATATCTAAGAAAACCATATTAACCAACTACTTTTTTGACTGCCTCAAGCACACGTTCTGCTTGGAACGGCTTTACGATAAAGTCCTTCGCCCCAGACTGGATTGCTTCAATAACCATTGCCTGCTGCCCCATGGCGGAGCACATAATCACGCTGGCGGAAGGGTCGTTCCCCTTAATTGCCTTTAAAGCCTGTATGCCGTCCATCTCCGGCATGGTAATATCCATCAATACCAGATCCGGCTTTGTTTCATTGTATTTCTCTACTGCCTTCTGACCGTTCTCCGCTTCCCCGGCAACCTCATAGCCGTTCTTTGTAAGGATGTCTTTAATCATCATTCTCATAAACGCTGCATCATCGCAAATTAAAATCTTCTTCGCCATATCTTATTCTCCTCGATATCACTCTTAATCATTATTAGTTATTCACAATCTCGGTAATGCGCACGCCAAAGCATTCTTCAATTACCACAACCTCGCCCTTGGCCACATATTTTCCATTTACCAACACGTCAATCGGCTCCCCTGCAATCTTATTCAGTTCTATAATCGTCCCTGGGGCAAATTCCAAAATATCATGGATCACTTTGCTAGTCCTTCCCAATTCTACGGTAACTTCCAGCGGCACATCCATAATCAGCCCAATATTCTCTTGCTGGGCGATCGGATCATAATCCCCCGTAAAGGACTGGAACTGCGCCGGCTGCACGTTGACTGGCTGCTGCGTATACATCGGCATCTGCTGCGGCATACCCTGCATCGGCATCATCCCAGGCTGCATTGGCATACCCTGCATCGGCGCTTGCTGCGGCATACCTAGCATCGGCGTAATCGGCTGCGACGGCATTGCCCCTTGCTGTGCAGGCATTGGCTGTGGCGTCGGGGCGCTTGGCGCCGGCTCTTGCGGCGTTTCTGCCGGGGCAGGAGATTCCGTAGACATCCCCTGGGACAACGCTGCACACATTTCTTTTGCAAAGGAAAATGGATATAGCTGCATAATCTCACTGTTTACCAGATTCTCAATTTCCATCCGGAACGAGATCTTAACAAATGGTCCCGTCAAAAAGGCGTCAATATCTGCTGGATCCAAATCATCCTTCAAATCCACCAGATCCGCAGAAGGCGGGCTGATGTCAATCATCTTGTTCAGCATAGACGACAAAGAGGTCGCTGCGCTTCCCATCATCTGGTTCATAGCTTCGCTGATCGCGCTTAAATGAAGTTCACTGATCTCAGCGTCTTCCACATTGTCCCCATTGCCGCCCATCATTAGGTCAGTAATTACTTTTACATCGTGTTCCCGCAGTACAAGCAGGTTGCTTCCATCTAAGCCTACCGTATAGGCAATCTGGATAAAGACACAAGGCCGCTCATAAGCGTCGACAATATCTTCCCATGTGCCAACCGTAACGACAGGAGTGGAAATATCCACCTTGTGGTTAACCAAGGAAAATAATGTAGTAGCCGCCGTTCCCATGCTGATATTGGAAATTTCACCGATAATATCAATCTCTTCCGACGTCAGCCCGTCTTCCTGCTTCCCATCACTGGTAAAATCACCATCGGGCTCACTATTCAGCAGGGCGCTGATTTCTTCCTGTGATAAAACTCCGTCCATAATTTCATTGCTCCTCTCTGATCACTGATGTAACTCTTACTGCGTAATGATCGCCGGAAGCACCGGGCAAGGCAGTAAATTTCTTGATATTACCAACATATACATTCAGCTCATCTTCTAATTTTGTATCCAAACGGATAATATCTCCTACCTGAAGATTTATAAAATCATTCACTGTAATGGCGCTCTGCCCCAGGACTGCCTTCACAGGCATTGGCGCTCTGGAAATCAGGTTCTCCATAAGCTCCGCATATTCCTCAGCATCCTGTTCCTGCATCGTAGAAAACCAATACTTCGTATTCAGCTTATCCATTACATCTTCCAGTGTTATATAGGGCAGGCACATATTCATCCTGCCTTCCACATCCCCAATCTTAATCTTGATTGTGATAACCGCAACCATCTCGCTTGGGGCAATAAACTGCGCAAACTGGGAATTTGTCTCAATCCGCTCCAGCCTAGGATGGATTTCCATTACATTCTTCCAAGGCTCCCGCAAAAGGTTGATACAGACGTTCATAATACGTTCGATGATCAGCAGTTCAATCTCCGAAAACTCCCTTTCGCGTTCCAACGGCTCCCCTACCCCGCCGAGCATACGGTCTACAATGGTATATCCAAGATTTGACGCCAGTTCTATCACAATATTGCCTGGCATCGGTGAAAAATTGACAATCCCAAGAAGCACCGGATTTGACATCGCATTGGAAAACTCGGAATAAATCACCGCTTCTGAACTCATAACCTCTACCTGGACATTCTTCCGAAGGTATCCGGGAAGGTTCGTAGAGAGCAGCCGTCCGTAATTTTCAAATATAATCTCCATGGTCCTAAGATGTTCCCTAGAAAACTTCGATGGCCGCGCAAAATCGTAATTTTTCAGCGGCTTATCTTTGTTCTCTTTCATCTCATCTGCATCCAGCTCCCCGCTGCTCAAGGCGTTCAGCAGGCTGTCTATCTCACTCTGCGACAAGACATCGCTCATTTTCCCTCACCACCTGACATTTATACTTTAGTTCTATTTTCATGAAAGCAACGGCCAAAGAGCCGGATGCCTTACTGCTTGCTACTGGCCGCCGCCGGACTGTTGTTCATAATTATAAATCGGGAAGGTCACGCTTACGATAAAATCAGAATCATACATCTTACGGAGGCTCTTTACTACCTCGTCTTTCAGTTCTTCCTTGTTATCCCTTAAATCATCCAGCGTATGAGAGGAGATGATACGGTTCAGTTCATCTTTGATCAGGGATTCCTTTGCGGTGATCCCTTCCGCGCCATACGTCTTATACCCTTCATTCTTCGTATCCATAGCGATAGACAACGAAATTACGGCAAACCCTTTCCTTCCGTCCTCGGTATCCTTCAGGTTAACGGTGATGCTCTGCCCGCTTGCAATTTCAATCATCTCAAGCTGCTCCATCGGCACATTGATGGTGGCGTTGTCTTTTCCGCCTTCTAATTCCAGGTCAATGGCGGAGCATACCTTTGTGATCAGATCATTTGCCTTCTGGGACTGTGGCACAATAGAAATCATCAGGATAGCCGTAAGCGCCACGTTGGTAATTACCAATGCCAGAATTAAAACACTCATTAAATTCTTCTTCATTGCACATTCCTTTCTAATTCGAGTTGTACGAATTGTAAATTTTTACTTCCACCCTCCGGTTCCTAGCCCGGCCTTCCGGGGTGGAATTATCGGCTACGGGCTTATATTCCCCGCATCCGGTCGCACGTATCTTATCTGCACCCAGGGATGAATTTCCCAATATGTAATCTTTTACTGCAAACGCACGGTATGCAGACAGCACGTCATTGTTCTCATATTTCGCATTGCTGATGGGGACGTTATCGGTATGCCCCTCTATATCAATCAGATTGCTGTCGTATTTCTCTAAGAGAAGCGACAGCTTATTCACCAGGTTAAGCGCATCCTCACGGATCTGCGACTGCCCGGAATCAAACAGCAGCGCGCCGTTCAAGGTCAACAGGACATACTGTGCATTGACGTCCACCTCCACCTTATCGGCAATCATCTGCTCGGCCAGCTTCCGTTCCAGTTCCTCCGCCATCTCTTCTGACTCTGCTAAAGCAGCGTCCTTATATTCTTCTTTCAGCGCTTCCTCTGATTCTTTTTCCTCTGAATCTTTTTCCTCTCCATCTGTTTCCAGGTTCTCCTTACCCGCATTTTCTATGCTGCTGGAGTTCGCTTCCGGCTTATAGTATTCGTCCAAAAGCAAAAACTGGCTAATCCCCGAAGAAACCATCTGTCCATCCCCCACAGAAGATCCGCCTGCCGGCAGGACGCTGAAGCTGTGCTCTAAAGACTGGACTAAGGCTTCAAATTTGTCGACATCCACAGAAGACATAGAGAACAGCAATACGAAGAAACAAAGCAGAAGGTTCATCAAATCCGCAAAGGTGTCAATCCAAGAGCCACCGGACGGACCATCATCTTGTTTTCTCCTCTTCGCCACTATTCCTCACCTCCGGCCGAATCCAAAACGTTCTCACGCATCTTCGGAGACAGGAAGGATTTTAATTTTTCTTCAATGACACGCGGGTTCTCCCCTGCCTGGATAGACAGAAGCCCTTCCACGGTAATCTCCTTTATCCGAAGTTCTTCATCATTATTCACTTGCAATTTTGCTGCGGTAGGCGTACAAAGCCAGTTAGAAATCAAAGAACCATACAATGTTGTAACCAACGCAACCGCCATCGCAGGCCCGATGGTAGTCGGGTCGTCTAACTTCGCCAACATGTTAATCAGACCGATCAACGTACCGATCATACCCCAGGCAGGCCCTAAGGAACCCCACCTCTGCCAAAAGCCGATATTTACCTTATGGCGTTCTTCCACGCTGATCAAATCTGCTTCCATAATCCCTCTTACCAATTCAGGGTCGGTACCATCAACGACCAACATAACACCTTTTTTCAGGAATTCATCTTCAATTCCATTGGCAGCTTCTTCTAATGCAAGAAGCCCTTCCTTCCTTGCTATATTCGACAAATCAATAATATGCCTGATGACTTCCCCTACGTCCGCCTTCGGCGACTGGAACGTCAGAAGAATGGATTTTAACCCATTGATAAAATCCGCAAGCTTATGGGCTGCAAGCGTACTCGCCAATGAACCCCCAATTGTAATTACGATGGACGGCCCGTCAATAAAGTCCCTGACCAGGTTCCCGTTCCCACTAATTACACCAAATACAAACATTACAACTCCAAGTATAATTCCCGTTATAGATGCTATATCCAATTTTGCCACCTACCCTTTTCATCCATGAACTTAATTTCTATCCGTAGATTTATTGATAAATTATTGATGCTCCTGCAGCCAGGGAAGCCCTGACGCTGCGATTTCTTTCTTGTATAATATTACTAAATTTTTTACTTCTTGTCTACGCTCTTTTACAATTATTTTTTTCCCCGTCACCAAGGATAACACTGTATCTGGCGTTTCCTCCACGCTTTCAATCAATTCTGCATTTACCAGGATATTCGTGCCGTTCAGTTTCGTCACTTCAATCATGGGGCTTCACCTCTCACTATGCCGCGTCCTATGACATTATAGCATATCTTGGGGAACTAGTACAGTATTCATTTCTTAATTCCCCAAGATATATGCCATACTAGATTCTCTTAATTATCGTTTCAGGTTAATCAATTCTTCCAGAAGGGTATCGGAAGTCGTGATAATCCTGGAGTTCGCCTGGAAGCCCCTCTGGGTAGTAATCATTTCCGTAAACTCGTTCGATAAGTCTACATTGGACATTTCCAACACGCCGCTGGAGATCTTCCCGCCGTCGGAATTTACTTCTTTCCCGATTCCATCAAACTCCCCAGAGTTCAATGTCGTCCGGTAGCAGTTGTCGCCAATCTTCTCCAGACCTGCTGGGTTCGGGAATGTGGCTACTGCAATCTGGCCTAAAAGTTCGCTGTTCCCGTTGTCATACGTACCGAAAATCTTCCCTGTTTCATCTACCTGAAGGCCAATCAGCTTCCCAAGGCGCCGCCCTGTCCCTTGTGTGGCATCGTTTGCCGCACCCTTTAAGATATCCAGGGTATTGCTGCCGCCGTTATCATAATTCTTTGTCTGGGTAAAATCCACATTGATGTTCCGGAACTGTGTCCCGAGCGCCGACATCTTAAGCACTACAGATTCTACGCCTTCCTGCCCTACGTAGTTGAACATACCTGCATTCGGCTCCCCTTCATTAAAATCCAGGGTATAGCCATACAAGGTTTCCGTATAGCCAAATGTTGCGGAATCACCGTTTGCCGCTGTGACAGAGCTTGCCGGATCGTAATATTGCTGCACCTGCGCCTCGGAAACCCCGAACATGGAACTAACCGTATATTCCTTGCCCGTATTCTCTGCTACGTATTTGTAATTTGCCGCATCGTATGTCATACGGTTGCCGTCTGCATCATAAAACTCATTGTTCCGGTATGTAAAGCCTTCCGCCAGGGCATAACTCCTGTCAACGTTCGTAGGTTCACCGAAAATATTCGTCATCGTATTGTTCGGGTCTGCATCCAGGTAGTCCTGGAGGATGGAGTGGTCAGAAGAATCCACGATATCCTTAAGCTCTACCGTATATGTCTTTGTATCTTGGTTTACCGTCTTAATTGCAAACTTTGCAGAGTAAGAATAACCCAAAGCGTCATAGAACGTCAGGCTCATCGTATAGCCTTCATCCGAATTTACCTGGACGTTTTTCGCATCCAGGACGCCGCCGCAAGTTGCTTCTGTCGTTGGCTCTGGCGGGGAAGTCTGGTTCTTTTCTGTCATAATCGCCAGCTTGGAAACTGCGTCCCTGCGGATTTCCCCGGTCGCCGGATCCACCTGCCATCCCATTACGTTATAGCCCGTTGTCTTTGTCACAAGGTTGCCGGCTCCATCAACGCCGAACGCCCCTGCCTTTGTAAACAGGTTCTCAGACCCATTGTTTACAATAAAGAACGAATCCCCTGTAATCCTTAAGTCCCATCCGTCCCCGGTCGTCTGTGTAGAACCTGGGGTAGTAATGTTTACCGAGGTAGAACCCGTTGTTACGCCAAGACCGATCTGCTTGGCGTTCACGCCGCCCTTCGTTGCAGTCGCCCCGGATGGGTTTGATATATTCTGGTACATAATTTCACTGAATGCCGTACTGGATGACTTAAACGCAACGGTATTTACGTTTGCAATATTATTACCAATTACATCCATCTTTGTCTGGTGCGTCTTCAATCCTGACACGCCAGAATACAATGCTCTCATCATAACGAAATGACCTCCTATTCCTATTTGCCGTATGGCCCCTTCTGTCATTCCAGGGCCATGCTGCCTCCTGTTGGGTCCGGCTACATAATTACGGCTCCATCAATATTTGTATAAATATGCGCCTCCGCCTCCGTCCGGTCCATTGCCGTCACTACGGTCTTATTCGGCACATTTACAATAAATGAAAAAGTATCTACAATGACAAGCGGCTCTTTCAGCCCCTTTTCTTCTGCCTTTTCCGCCCCTGTTTCCAAGCGTTCCTTCTGTTCGGTAGATAGTTCAATGTTCCGATCCTGCAGGCGCATAGACGCATGCTTAGAAAATTTCAGGACAGGGCTGCCCTCGGCCGACTGCTTCTGGTTCAGGATATCTACAAAAGATAATTCCGCCCCTGCCGCCGCTTTCTGGCTGTTCTGCTTCAGATATTGGCCTGTAACTTGTTCAATAGAAGAGAATTGATTTGAAATCTTATTCATAATTATCTCTCCCTTCCCAGCTTCCGTGCTGCTCCTTCCTCTGCTTACTTCTTCGAGGCGTCGTCCTTGTTCTCTTCGTTATCGGCTCCTTCTGTCTTATCGTCTTCCTCAGGCTTATCTGGATCTATCTTATCATCCGAATCCCCGCCAGCGCTCTCCACCAGCTCGTTCATTTTCTTTATCAAGGCTTCCATCTTCTCTAACGATTCGCTGTAGTATTTCTTAATGTAGGATTTCTGGTAAGACGTCAGGCTGTTATAAGCCTTCACAATAATGCTCAGATCCTCTTTGTCCTGCAAGGTCAGCCTGTTCACGGAAGGCATATCGTCGATTGCCTCTTTAAATCCTTCTGCAAGCTCAATCGCATCCATATAATCGCTGTCGATTACCTGGTAGAGATCGTCCACATTATACAGGTTTCCGTCGATTGAAACATAGGTCTTGCCATTTTCCCGTTCGATATAATCTACTCTCCCGGCCACAAACGATGTGTCCCCTGTTTTGCCCGTCACCCTCATAATCACATCTTTCCCTACCAGGTTGCTGGCATGGGTCGACGTCATGGTGGCGTTCAGGTTCTGCATTTCCTCCAATGAGGAGAAGGTCGCCAACTGTGAGATATACTCTGTATTCGACGTCGGCTCCAATGGATCCTGGTACTTCATCTGCGCTACCAAAAGCTGCAGGAAGGCTTCTTTGTCCAAGGAACTGTTGCTCGTCTTTTTATCCGCAGACAAGGAATTTGAGGACGCAGAAGTATCGACGATTTCCCCATCCTTTACGGGTATCATTACTGCCATATGGTTTCTCCTTTCTATTCTTAATATAGTTTATAGTATCTGCCCTTATTTGTGCCTTTCTTTTGATTCTTCCTCTGGCTCTTATGCCAGGAGTATGCTTATGCCGTCAGATCCATACTGTTTCCCTGTTCCGACATCATCTTTGCCCTAAGGCTCTCTTCTTCTGACATCTGGCCATCCAATTCCTCTAAACTGTTTAAGTTGAGGCTGCGCCTAGACGTTTTGCCCATCCCTGCTTGCTGCTGTTCCTGGGCAGGGCTCTGCTGGTTGCCTTCTAAGTTCCATTCAAACCCATGGCTTGCAACTGTAACCTCCACGGCTTCTACCTTTAGCCCCTGCTGGTTCATATTTTCCTTCAAAACAGCAATCTGGCTCTCCAACGCCTCTTTTACCGCCTCGTTCTGGGCTGCAAGCTGCGCGGTAATCTCGCCATGCCTGGAAACCACCTGCAAATATACCTTCCCTAAGTTTGCAGGGTTTAGCTGCATCTCAATGGAAGACTCTGCCTGTGTGACAACAACCCTAGTCATCTGGCTGATTTGGCGCATAATGGAATCTACATCCACTTTCGTCTGCACTACCGTCTGCGACACTTCCATTGCCTGTCCTTGATCGACTGCCTGAACGGTAGTATGGTATGTCACATGGCTTTGCTGCGTATCTGCCTTCTGCAAACTATCTGCACCCTCTTTGCCAGCCCCGGCGCTGCTCTCTTTCCCCTGGGAGGTATCATTTCCTGTTTCCTGCCCATCCACTGGCTCTTCCGGCGCAGCGACAGGCTGCTCTCCTTGTTCCTGTTCTCCTTGCGCTGCCTGCTGGACGGATTCTTGTTTTGCTTCCGGCGCCTTCGCCGCCTGCTGCGCAGCAGCCGCATTCTGCTGCATTCCCTTTCCTTCTTCTGGGATTAGGGCTTTTCCCTCACCGTCTTCTTGCAGGGCTTCCATTTCCACATCTGTTTCTGTTTCAGGCTGTAACATCTCCTCTGCCTGCGCTTCGCCGTTAGGGACAACCCCTTCTGCCTGCTGCCCTTGGGATTCCATCTGTTTCCATTGTCCTGCAAGGGCTTCTAGCCCTTCTGGCGTAAGGTTCAGTTCCGCCATCAGTTCCTTTGACAATTCCCCAACCTCTGACAGAAGCTCCTGAAATTCCCCGCTGATAAGCAGTTCGCCAGCTTCTTCCTTCCCTGTCAGGCCCATCACAAGCCCGGCAAGCTTCGAAGGATCAAATAAATCCAGCACGGTCAAGCCCATAGCCTCCATCTGCTCAACCACTTCTTCCTCTGGGATCCCAAGCTTTTCCGCCACTTCCTGGACAGCCTTTTTCTCAAAAGCTTCCAGCTTTTCCGCCGTTTCCTTTTGCAGTTCCCCTTTGCTATCTGGGGCTTCCTTACGGACAATTGAACTTTCCCGGATTCCAGACTGGCTCATATTCTTCTCATAAGCCATATGGCTGGCTGACTCTTGTTTCGTCGGCGTTTTCAGGCTCCCCATGGAAAACAGATCCTGGCTGGCGCCCTTTGACGTCTGGCCAAATAACGAACCAAATGCAAGGCCGCTTTCTAGCGCCTTGTTCTGGGTATCCATCCGCTCTGAAACATTCAAAAGGGCTGCGATCTGGGATATCTTACTAGCTGTCATTTCCATTCCTCCTTTCTTCATTAATATCTATGTATATGATCCCAAAAAGGACCCTATACCCTGATTTTATTGCTGCTTCGCCGGCTTTGGCTCCATCATCTTCGTGATGCGCGCCGCTGTTTCCGCGCTCATGGCTGCAAGGATATTCCCTCTTGACGACGTATCCATATTCTGAAGGATCTTCGTCACTAGCTGCAGATCGTCCGTCATTGCTTCCATAATCGCCGCTGCCTGCTTCGGCTTCATTTCAGAATACGTTGTAGCGTACTCTTCAATCTTGGAATCCGCCTCCTGCTGCTGTACTACCTGCTTATATAGGATCTCAGCGTTTGCAGGATCAATGCTCTCATAATAAGCCTTATATTCCGATATATCGGGTGCATTCTCATTGAACACAACCTCTTGGTAAAACTTCGTTTTCTCATCTTCAAAAGCAGACTGCTCATTTTCAAACTCCTGCAGGCGCTTCACCTCTTCTTGCAGCTGGGCTACCTGTTCCGAGCTTCCATCTGTCTTAGACTGGGCGTCCGACAGTTCCACTTCCAATTCCTTGATCCGTGCAATGGCGTCGTCTAAAGTACTGTACGGATACTGGGCGTCTACAACCGGCTTCTCTTCTTCCTCTGTTTCCGGTAATATCTTATTAATATAAGGGACGTCCTTCAAGACCGGGTACAATACGGTAGAACCGAACCCGCCAATATCCATTTTAATAATCAATGCCAGGATCCCAAGCCAAATCGCAATAAAAACAAAGGTTGCCGCAATAATCGCCAGCTTGCTCCCGCCGCTTTCTTCTTCCTGCGGCATATCAGCCTGCAGTTCCTTCTGCTGTTTCTTCTCTGCCTTCTTCTTAGCCCGTTCCGCCTTCTTCTGGGCCTTCTTATCTAAGGCTTCCGCCCCGTCCTGCTCCAGGATTTCTTCTTCCATTCAAATCCACCACCTTACTCTTCTTCTAATTGGCTATGGGTAAAACTTACCAACTCATCCACTTCTTTGCTCTCTTCCTTTATCAGTTCCTTTTTGAAGCCTTCAAAAGCCTTTTCCTTTAAGATCTCATGCGTCTTACGTTCCACCATCACTTCCTGTAAGCGTTTCCTTGCTGTCTCGACATTCCGTTCCGCTACATGGACTGCAACCGCCTGGTTCCGGATTGCCCCTTTCATGGTATCAATTGCCGTCCGGTTCACCTTGATTTCCCGGACATCCAGCCTGTCCATGACAAGTTCCTTTGCCCTATGCTCGTAACTGGCTTTCCTCTGGCGCAGGGCTTTTAATTTTTCCTCCTCCGTATTCAGCTTTGCCGCCGCCGCTGAGAACGAACTCCTCGCCTGCCCTTCTAGTTTGGATTTGATATCCAGGATATTCTGCATCTTATATGCAAACTTCACCATAATTCCATGCTCCTTCTTGCAATCAGGACGCTACAGCCTGCTTCCTTCCGCCGCCGTGTCAGAACAACCCTTCTAGCATAGTTATGATTTCTTCTAAGGAAAATTTATCGTGGGTTTCTTGCAGCAAAAATTCATTTACTGATTCTATCTTTTCGATTGCATAGTCAATATTTTTGTTGGATCCTTGCTTATAAGCTCCGATATTAATCAGATCCTCTGCTTCCTGGTAAGTCGCCAGCACATTCTTAAGCTTTCCTGCCGCCCCTTTATGCTCTTCATCTGCAATGGAACTCATTACACGGGAAATACTCTGCAATACGTCAATTGCAGGGTAATGGTTCTTATGGGCAAGCTTCCGGTCCAGCATGATATGCCCATCTAAAATGCTTCGGGCAGTATCTGTAATCGGCTCATTGAAGTCATCTCCATCTACGAGGACGGTATACAGCCCGGTAATGGAACCTTTGTCTGAATTGCCTGCACGCTCTAACAGCTTTGGCATCTCCGAATAAACGCTGGGCGGATATCCTCTGGTCACAGGCGGCTCCCCCGATGCCAAGCCAATCTCACGCTGCGCCATGGAAAAACGTGTCAGGGAGTCCATCATCAGAAGCACATCCTTCCCCTGATCCCGGAAATACTCTGCAATCGCGGTCGCCGTCTTCGCCGCATTGCGCCGGAGCAGCGCAGGACGGTCGGAAGTAGCCACAATCACAACCGACCGCCGCATACCTTCTTCCCCCATATCCCGCTCAATAAACTCCCTTACTTCCCTTCCACGTTCCCCAATCAAGGCAATCACGTTGATATCCGCCTTTGTGTTCCGGGCAAACATGCCAAGAAGCGTGCTCTTGCCCACGCCGGATCCGGCAAAAATGCCAATCCTCTGCCCTTTCCCCACGGTAATCAGGCCATCCACCGCCTTTACGCCCAAAGGAAGCACCTCATTGATAATAATGCGTTCCATCGGATCCGGCGGCGGGGCGTCTACCGGGTACTCTTCCCGTAGCGTCAACGCGTCAATGTCCGTAGGCCTTCCCATGCCGTCTAACGTATGCCCCAGCATTTCCTCTCCTACTAAAACAGACAAAGGATGTCCCGTATTCTCTACGATACATCCTACGCCCAATCCTTCCACGCTCTCATAAGGCATAAGGAGTAGTCTTTTATCCCGGAACCCTACTACTTCTGCCATAATAGAGATATCTTTTCTTTGGTCAATAATAATACGGCACAAGTCATTCAATTTGGCGTTCGGCCCAACGGACTCAATCGTAAGGCCTACGATTTTTACCACTTTCCCCAGATGTCTATAATGATTCTGCTCTGTCAGTTGATAATACTTTTCCAAATGATATGTCACGTTATCTCTTCCTCACAAACTTAATGCACGCAGCGCTTTTACCAAATGCCCAAGCTGGACATCCAGCCCGCAGTCAAATACACCGGAATCCGTTTCTATCATGCACTGCCGTTCCTTTAAGGCTGCATCCGCCATGATCTCCACATTCACGGCGTCCCCAACCCGTTTTACAATCTCATCTTTCTGAGCATCCACAAATTCGTAGTCCTTCAAGCTCACCCTTACCTGGAAGTCCTTCGTCCCTTCTGCATTCAACACCACGCGTTCAATCAGATACAGCAGGATTTCCTTCTGGTCGTCAAACTGCACATGGAATACCTTTTCAAACACATCTGCGACGATATCCACCAGATAAGGCTCCAATTCCTCAACCTTCTGCCTATAATCCTCTTCAAACTGGCTGCGCTCTGCTTCTAACTCCTGCATCCGCTGTTCCAAAGCTGTTTGGGCTTTGGCTTCCCCTTCTGCCAGCCCGGCGTTATATCCTTCCTGCTTTGCCTGCGCCAAGAGGCCTTTTGCCTGCTCCTTGGCCTCTTCTAGGATCCCTTCTGCCTGCTGTGAAGCAGCGGCCAGCGTTGCTTCTGCTTCCTCCTGGGCTTTCTGCAAGGCTTCCTCTGGGCGGATAACGGTTTCTTCCTTTGGAACCGCTTCCACCTCTTCCACCTGCAGCCCAGCTATGAAGCCATCCACGCCCGCCTGAGCCCCAACAGGCATAAACTGCTGTTCCAGTTCCTGCATCCTGGCTTCTATTTTGCTGTTCGAATTAATAATCCTCGTGCTGTCATTGCGGGCAACGGTAAACCTTTGCTTATATAAATTAGACAACGATCTCGTCACCTCCGCCTCTGGAGATTACAATTTCTGCAGAATCTTCCAGCTTACGTATAATACCTACAATCTTCTGCTGAGCCTCTTCTACGTCCTTCATACGGACAGGCCCCATAAATTCCATATCTTCTTTAATCATTGCGGCCAGACGTTTGGACAAGTTCTTAAAGATTGCGTTCTGGACATCCTCATTCGCCGCCTTCAATGCAACGCCCAAGTCATTGTTATCCACATCACGCAGCACGCGCTGGATCGCCCTGTCATCCAGAAGCAGGATATCTTCAAATACGAACATCTTCTTGCGGATTTCATCTGCCAGTTCTGGCTCTTCGATTTCAAGCGTTTCCATAATATGTTTCTCTGTAGCACGGTCTACGGTATTCAAAATAGAAACAATCGCATCTACACCGCCCACAATCGTATAATCCTGGTTCACCAACGTAGAAAGCTTCCGTTCCAACACTCGCTCCACTTCCTTTATCACATCCGGGGACGTCCGGTCCATCATCGCAATACGTTTTGCTACATCCGCCTGCTTCTCCGGCACCAGGGAACTGATAATCATAGACGCCTGCCCTGCGGATAAATAAGATAAAATCATTGCAATCGTCTGCGGGTGCTCATCCTGTATAAAGTTCAAAAGCTGCGCCGGATCCGTCTTGCGCACAAACTCGAACGGACGTACCTGCAAGGACGCCGTAAGCTTGGAGATAACGCCCTGCGCCTTCTCTTCGCCCAGCGCTTTCTCCAGCAATTCCTTCGCATAGCCAATCCCGCCCTCTGCAATATACTGCTGCGCCAGGCAGACCTGATAGAACTCATTGAGCACATCTTCCTTGCTCTGTGGGGAAATGCTTCTGGTATTCGCAATCTCCAACGTCAATTCTTCAATTTCTTCTTCTTTCAGGTGCTTAAAAATAGAAGCAGACTTCTCCGGGCCCAAAGCAATCAATAAGATTGCCGCCTTCTGAACGCCATTATATTCTTCCGCCATAGCTAACTCCAGTCTTCATTCAACCAATTCCGAAGCAATGATGCCACCGCTTCCGGATTCTCATCTACAAACTTCTCTATCAAAATACGGGTTTCTGATTTCTCAGAAAATCCAATGTCTTCCAAAGATTCTTCCTCTGCCTCTTTTGTCGTAGCAAGCAAGGTCTCTACAGAAAGCTCAGGCTCAGGCTCCACAACTTCCTGTTCCTTCCTGGTGCTGCGGAATACCACATAGCCGAGCATCAGCATAATCAGTACGGCAATGATAACCGGAAGGTAATCGAAAACATCACGGCCGCTGCCGTCTGAATATTCAAAAAACGGGATCTCATAAACAACAGCAGATACTCGTTCCTGCGCGAACCCAGTCGCACTGGCAATCATCGGTATGAAATCCGGATCCAGATCCAGCTTCCGTTTCTCCCGGTTTGCAGCTACAAATTCATCGAATGTCATATTGTCCAGTTCACCGCTTGCCCGCAGCGCATCTTCACTGTAATAGACATGCTGGTTCGCAACGACCGCAATGGAAGAGTTCTCATAATCAACCCCTCCAACCCCGCCGTTCCGTTCAATAATACGTTCGCTGGTGTTATAGTTCTCATTCAATTCTGACGTTGACTGGCTTGATTCCGCGCCGTCCGGCATGGTATATGTAGTATCTTCCTGGTTCGCGTCTGTCCCAGGCGTACCTCCGTCCCCCCCTGCGCTTTCTGACTCAAACGTCCTTCTGCTGGCAACCGGGCCATGGTCTTCTTCGCCGTCAATATAATACTGGTGATCTGTTTCCTTCGTCTCACTGAAGCTGATGTTTAAGTTCAGCCCAACAGATACGCTGTCGTATATATTCGTGCCCAATACCACATCCTTTACCTGGCTCTTTACCATGCTCTCCGCCTTCGACTTATAGGAAAGCTGGGTACTTGCGCTGCCCATCGCAGTCGCTGAATCCCCTCCGGAGAACAGCATATTCCCCTTTGTATCCATAATGGAAATATCATCGGTATTATCATTGCCAATCGCAGTCGCTATCCACTTGGCCAGCCCGGCTGCAACATCCTCATCCATCTCGCCAGAAAGCGAGAGCGATACAGCCGCATAGGAATCCTCGTTTAACGCCAGGACGGTCCCGTCGTCTACTGGCAGATTCAGGTTCACGGTAGCGTTATCTACGGCATCAAGCTGTTCCAAATCCTCTTCTAACTGCTCTTCTAGATATTTCTGGTAACGCTTCGACTTATCCGATTCCGTCGTACCCAAACCGCCTTCAAATACATTTTCCAAGCCATAAGAAGATGCAGGGATCCCATTTTGCCCTAACAAAATAGAAGCGTTCGCCCGATCCTCTGACCGCACCCGGAAATCCAGGCCGTCGCTTGACATCTCATATTTAATGTCCTCGCCTTCAAACAGTTCCTTTACCTGCGCCGCTTCCTTTGCGTCCTCACAGCTTCGGATCGGCACCATGGTCGGCGTAGTCAATACTTTGGCGACAAATGCCATCGCCAATGCAAATACAACGGCAATACTTGCAATCAATGTTTTCTGTTTTACCGAAAATTTATTCCACCATTCCAACAGCCGTTTTGGAATGTCCCTAATCTTTTCCTGCATGTGATTCTCCTACCCATCAATTTAATGTAACAGTTCCCAACAACGTTAAATCTGCATATTCATAATCTCTTTATATGCCTCAATAACCTTGTCCCGGACTGTGATAGCATAATTCAAAGCAATATCTGCTTTTTCCTGGATGTCCATTAAATCATGGGTATTCGTCATATATCCAAGCATAAACCCCATCTCCGCCTCTTCCGCCTTATTCTGGGCGTCATTGGCTGCCTTCACCATATCGACCGCCGACTGCAGGATATCCTCAAACCCTTCTTCCTCCTGTATCCCGGCCTGCTTGCTGGCCTCCATGGCATTCTTAATATACTCTGACGTGACACTATGTAACGATGAAATATCCATCCTCAAAGCCTCCTCTGACTATCTTATGATGTAACCATTGAACTATGATACAGGCTATTTACCAAGCTCTAAGCCCTTCAACGCCATTGCCTTACTCGTCTCAAACGCTGTCACATTCGCCTCAAAAGACCGGCTGGCGTCAATCATATTCGTCATTTCTGTAATGATATTCACATTCGGATACGACACGTATCCATTTTCATCCGCATCTGGATGGGATGGATCGTATTTCATAATAAAGTCGGAATTTGTATCCTCCTTCACCTCAGATACCTTAACCCCATTCCCTACGTAGGCCTCCCTGGTATTCTGCAAGACCCTGCTGAACGGCGTCACGTTCTTCTCCTGGAACGTCACAATCTTACGCCGGTAAGGCGTCCCATCCTCCGTCCTCGTCGTCGTCACATTCGCAACGTTTTCTGAAATCACATCCATACGGAACCGCTGTGCCGTCATACCGGATGTATTGATATTAAATGACTGAAATAATGACATCTCTCTGCCTCCCTGCTCCCTGAAATCCCAAAAGGCCAAGCCGCGTTCCCTACTTAATCACGCTCTTAATCCTCTGGTACTCTTTCGTCATGCTATCGACTATCGCATTATAATTGATCCGGTTCGAAATCAACGCTGCCTGTTCCTGTTCCGGATCCACATTATTCTTATCCATGCGGTACGAATATCCTTCAGCGTCTGTATAAATCCCTACGTCCAGATGATCCATATGCAGGTCGCTGACCTTCTCATCTAACGAAACATACTTAAACTTTGAAAGTTCCCTCTTAAGCGTCCCCTCAAAATCTACATCCTGCCGTTTGTATCCTGGCGTATCATCATTCGCAATGTTATTGCTGATCGCTGTTTCCCGCAGCCAGGATGCATCCGCGCCCTTATTGAGCACATCAATATAATCATATATGCCACTGGTTAACATGCTGAATCCTACTCCTTCCACTGAATTTAAACCTTCTCTTATCTTTCAAATAATCGCTAATAACGAATCCACATTTCTTCTTATTATAAATTATGTTGCTATGTATTTGCAAGCCCTTTTTTTCGATTTCTGAGACTTTTCACAACAAGAAAGCCATGTAAAAAATGGAAAAACACGCTATACGGGCTCGCCCGGCGCAACGAGCCATGCCGCAAGCATATGCACCGCCCCATAGTATCACGATGCACCCCCCTGTCCCTAGCCCCTTTTACGTACAAAAAGGAATCCATAGCCGTCCTATAAATTCCCTTTTATACGATCCATAACCAATTCCGTTTGGTTATATGCTACATATTCTCTTTTTTCACCTTTTCCAATTCTTCAAACACCACATCGTTCAGCACCTTGATATAAGTCCCCTTCATCCCTGAAGATCTGGACTCAATCACCCCTGCGCTCTCAAACTTCCGCAGTGCGTTTACAATTACGCTCCGCGTGATCCCTACGCGGTCTGCAATTTTGCTTGCTACTAAAACCCCTTCCTTCCCCTCCATTTCAGCAAAAATATGGGTGATTGCCTCTAACTCCGAAAAAGAAAGCGTGCCAATCGCAGATTTCACAATCTGAAGCTTCCGGCTCTCCTCCGCGTTCTCTTCGTTCACTGAACGCATCATCTCAAGCCCGACTACTGTGGTGCCATATTCACATAATATAATATCGTCAATACTATATGGATCCTTTAACCGGTATACAAACAGGGTGCCCAACCGTTCACCTGCAATATTGATCGGCGTAATGATTGCTCTGTATTGTATCACCTCTTCCGAAACAAACCCCAATGTCTCCAGGTTGACATTTTCTTTTGTAGATAAAATGCCAAGAAGCCTTTCATTCAATAAGCTGTCAATAAAACCGCCCACCTCATCGGCAATCAGTTCCCGGATTTCTTCTATCCCGGTGGCCTTGCTGGCGCCCAATACCTTGCCTTTTTTACTGATAACTAAGATATTAGACTCCAAAATTTCTGTCAAAACCTTACAAATATCATTAAAGACTACCTTTGAGGAGTTGCTGTTATGCAGTAGTTTATTAATCTTCCTTGTCTTATCCAACAGCTGCACACTCATAACTATACCTCCTCTTTTGACCCCATAAACCATCAACTGTCTTGCATTTTACCACAATTTTCACAAAAATTCAATAACTTTCTACTATTTTCGCATTTCCTGCCCAACAGCCGGCGTATGGACGCCCAAGGAAGCCCCTATGCTTTTATGCTCCTTTTCCTTCTTCTTTCCCTTTCACAAACCCGCATTGCTGGTCAATGCACACAAGCTTATTCCCCTTCTCCACCAAGCATCCGCCGCATTCCGGGCATTTCTCTTTGGACGGCTTCTGCCAAGACATGAAATCACACTCTGGATTGTCCTCACAGCCGTAATACTTCCGCCCCTTTTTCGTCTTCTTCAAAACAACTTCCTTGCCGCATTCCGGGCACGGTACGCCAATTTTCTCCAAATATGGCTTCGTATTCCGGCAATCCGGGAATCCAGGGCATGCCAAGAACTTGCCGTGCGGCCCGTACTTCACCACCATATTCCTGCCGCACAAATCGCAGATAACGTCCGTTACCTCATCCTCAATATCTATTTTTTCCAATTCCTGCTCCGCTGTCTGGACGGCCCGTTCCAAATCGGGATAAAAGTTGCTGATAACTGCTTTCCAGCCGACGTTCCCTTCCGCCACCTTGTCCAGCAAGGACTCCAGGTTCGCTGTAAACCGTTCGTCCACAATTGTGGGGAACGCATCTTTCATAATGGAATTGACCACTTCGCCCAATTCTGTGATGTAGAGGTTTTTATTCTCCTTTACCACATACCGCCTGCCCAGCAGCGTGGTTATCGTAGGCGCATAAGTGCTTGGGCGCCCAATCCCGAGTTCCTCTAAGGCCTTTACCAAGGACGCCTCTGTAAAATGCGCCGGCGGCTGGGTAAAATGCTGTTTCTCTTCGAGTTCCTTCTTCTCAAGCTTTGTATCTTTGTCCACAGATTTGAGCAATACGTTATCGCCTGGTTTCTCGTCTTCTTCCCCGGAATACACCGATAAGAACCCCTCAAAAGCAACCTTGGAAGCGGAAACATGGAACCGGTAATCCCCCGCCCCAATCTGGATGGACGTCGTTTCATAGATTGCCTGGCTCATACGGCTGGCCGCAAAACGGTTCCAAATCAGCCGGTACAAGCGGAACTGGTCGCGGCTCAAAGAATCCTTTATCTGCACAGGCGTCCTAGTGATGTCGGAAGGGCGGATTGCTTCATGGGCGTCTTGGATCTTCGTCCCGCTTTTCTTGACTTGCCCTTCCTTCGCAATGTATTTCTCACCATAAGCCTCTTTGATATATTCCCTGGCAGCCTTCTCGGCCTCTTCAGACACCCGGACAGAATCCGTCCTCAGATAAGTAATCACACCGACCGTACCCTGCCCCTTGATATCAATCCCCTCATAAAGCTGCTGTGCCAGCCGCATGGTCTTTTGGGTAGAAAAGTTCAGAGACTTGGCAGCTTCCTGCTGTAATGTGCTTGTGGTGAATGGAAGCGGAGCCTTTTTCGCCCGTTCCCCCTTTTTTACCTCCAGCACACGAAATGTTTGTTGTTCCAGTTCTTTGCAAATCTGGCCGATTTGGGATTTCGATTTTATCTCCAGCTTCCCATCCTTATCCCCGTAAAATTTCGCAGCCAAAAGCTTTTTCTCCCCTGGTATGGCAAGCTTCGCCTCCAAAGTCCAATATTCCTCTGGGATAAAAGCGTTAATTTCCTCTTCCCGATCGCTGATGATCCGCAGCGCAACAGACTGGACGCGTCCTGCGCTCAGCCCCCTCTTCACCTTTGCCCATAAGAGCGGGCTGATCCGGTATCCCACCATCCGATCCAACATACGGCGCGCCTGCTGTGCGTCCACAAGGTTCATATCAATCCCACGCGCCTGCTTCAGGGAAGCTTTTACTGCATTTTTCGTGATTTCATTAAAACTGATCCGGTAAATGCGTTTCCCTTCCAGCTTCAACGCCTTTGACAAATGCCAGGAAATCGCTTCCCCCTCCCGGTCGGGGTCAGTGGCAAGATACACCTTTTCCGCCTTCTTGACCTCCTTGCGCAGGTTCGCAAGTATCTCCCCTTTCCCGCGGATGGTAATGTATTTTGGCTCATAGCCATGCTCTACGTCTATACCTAACTGGCTTTTGGGCAAGTCCCGTACATGCCCGTTAGAAGCCGCCACTTCATAATTCTTCCCCAGAAATTTTTTAATTGTCTTCACCTTTGCTGGTGATTCCACAATAACAAGATACTTAGCCATATCTCTGCTCCTTTTTCATCCCCACGTCAGTATGCCCGGCAGCGCGCCCACCGGATCTGGGCCAGGAGATTCCTCTCCTGCCCCTGCTATCCGCCAGACCCCTCCGCCTGGACAAAATAATTCTTATAAACCTCCGAAACGCGGCCTTGTCCTTGCAAAATATCCAGGCAATCCAAAAGCCCTGCCAAGGAAATACCTGTTTCTTCCATTAATTCATCTAAACTTTTGGGAGTAAAACCCAGACAACTATACACCAAACAATCCGATATTTCAAGATTTATTTTCTTCTGGCTGCCGAAAGGGCTTCTGCCTGCCCTCAGAAGATCCAGTTCTTCTAGCAAATCCTCGGGCGAAAGAACGATCCCGGCTCCCTGGCGGATTAAGCGGTTTGCCCCTTTGCTCATAACGTCTCCGATCCGTCCTGGGACAGCATACACCTCTTTGCCTTGTTCCAAAGCAAAATCCGCCGTAATCAACGCCCCGCTGCGCTCCTTCGCCTCAACCACAACGACCACGTCTGCCAGCCCGCTGATTAGGCGGTTCCTTTGTGGGAACAGCATCGCATAAGGGCGTGTCTTCGGCGGATATTCCGAAACCAGGCCTCCTTGCCTTGGCACCGCGCCATACAGTTCCCGGTTTTCAGCCGGGTAGCACACGTCTATGCCGCACCCCAGCACGCCAAACGTCCTGCCGCCCGCCCGAAGCGCGCCACGATGCCCTGCCCCATCAATCCCAGCCGCAAGCCCGCTCAGCACTTCTGCGCCTGCCTGCGCAAGGCTGGCCCCAATACGCTCCGCCACCGTCTTCCCATAGAGGGAGCAGCCTCTCGCCCCTACTACCGCTACTGCCGGCCTTGCGTCATCCGGCAGGCTGCCCTTGACGAACAGGCCATATGGCGGATTGTAGATATCTTTAAGCCTGCCAGGATACCCTGGCCTTTGCCAAAGCGCCAGCCATATCCCTTGTTCGCTGCAAATCCCTGTTTCTTCTTGCAGTTTTTGTTTCGTCTTTTTCTGCCCTTCCCTCAGCTTCTGTTTCTCAAGCCCTGTCAGGCATGGAAGCGCTGCAATGGCAGGCTCCTTTAAGCCATACAGTTCCTCCAGTTCTGGGAACAGGCGTTTTAACTGTATTTTCTTCCTGCCTGCAATGGGGATCAGCCCTGCCAGCCAATATTCATACAGATCCATCATATGGCTACCCCCCAGACATTCCGGTCGATGCTCCGGTATTGGATGCTCTCAAGGATATGGCGGCGCGCAATCCGCCCTGCCCCTTCCAAATCCGCAATGGTTCGCGCTACCTTCAGGATCCTGTAATATCCCCTTACCGTCAGTTCAAGCCGGTCGAACGATGCCTGGAGCAACGCTTTTGCATCCGGCTCCATCGGACAGTAATCTTTTGCGCCAGACGCCGGGATCTGGCTGTTATACGAGATCCTGGCTCCTGCAAACCGCGCCTGTTGGATCCTTTGTGCTGCCTGGATACGTTCCCGGATCTCAGATGAACTTTCCCCTTCCGGCTTACGCGCCAGATCCAAAGCCTTTATCCTTTTTACCTCCACGCAGAGATCCATCCGATCCAGCAAAGGCCGGCTAATCTTATGCAGGTGACGCCTTATCATCGCAGATGTACAAGTACATTTGTTCCGATCCGGGAAATACCCACAGTTGCAAGGGTTCATCGCAGCCACAAGCATAATGTCAGCCGGGAAGACATACGTCCCGCTGCTGCGCACCAGCCGGATGGCGCCTTCTTCTAAGGGCTGCCGTAAGGTTTCCAGCGCCCCTTTCTGAAATTCCGTCAATTCATCCAAAAACAGCACGCCCTTATGGGCAAGGCTGATTTCACCAGGCTTCGGGACTACGCCTCCTCCCACAAGCCCAGAAACCGTAATGGTATGGTGCGGGCTTTGGAACGGCCTGGACAAAAAGCATGGTTCGCGCTGGGCAAACCTTCCGCTTACACTGTAGATCTTGGCAATTTCCAAAGCCTCCTCTTCTGAGAGCGGCGGCAGGATAGACGTAAGCGCCTGGGCCGCCATGGTCTTGCCGGAGCCTGGCATACCAAGCATCAGCAGGTTGTGCCTGCCACAGGCAGCAACCTCACACGCACGTTTCAGCATTTTCTGCCCATGGATATCTGCAAAATCGCAAGCTGCTTGCTGCTCCTTCCTAGAATATCCTTTTGCCTGTCCCTCCCATCCATACGCCGTTTTATCTTTATGGAATTGCCCCAGCAAGGCAACGACCTGGTCTAGGCTGTCTGCGGGCAGGATCTTCATCCCTTTCGCAATTTGCGCTTCCCTGGCGTTTTCCCGCGGGACACAGACCACATCCTTTTCGGCCTCCCTGGCAGCCAGCGCCATAGGCAGGATCCCCGCAGTCGGCAGGATTTCCCCGTTGAGGCTGAGTTCCCCCGCAAATAAGATCCCATCCAAATACGCCTGCGGGATCTCTCCATAAGCGGCAAGCACAGAGAGTGCGATGGGCAAGTCAAACCCTGTCCCAGCCTTCCGGATATCAGCCGGGTGCAGGCTTACTGTGACCCGTTTCGGCGCAAGGCGGATACCGCTGTTGCGGATGGCCGCTTTCACCCGCTCCTTCGCTTCCCTCACTTCCGAAGAAAGCGCGCCCACCATCTCAAATGACGGCATACCTTCGCATACGTCCGCCTCCACTTGGATCAGCAGGCTCTGGATGCCGCAGACAATCGCTGTCGATACTATACTATACAAAAATACCTCCCTTTATGCTAGTTCGGGAATATGGGCAGACACGCCCGGAAAAAGATAAAGATATCATAACATACCTGCACCGTCCGTGCAAGGGGATGCCGTGTGCAAAAACGGCTGCCAGCACGAGATTATGCAAAATGCATAATCTCTGTACATCGCATAGCTTACATGGGATTCTCCATCTCCCTGCGAAGCTTTTCCAACGCACGTTTTTCTATCCTGCTGACATAAGAACGGGAAATCCCCAACCGATCGGCGATTTCACGCTGGGTTACTGGCTTTTGGTTATAAAGCCCATACCTCCATTTGATGATTTCCTGTTCCCTTTTGTTCAGTACCTTAGGTATCATTTCATAGACCCTTCTGGTGTTCCCCTTTAATTCTATTACTTCAAAGATGTCGCGATCCGTACTTTCAACTACATCCATCAGGTTTATCTGGTTCCCCTCTTTATCCGTCCCAATCGGTTCATACAAAGACACTTCCCTAGAAGTCTTCTTCTTCCCACGGAAATACATCAGAAGCTCATTGTCAATGCAACGGGCCGCATACGTAGCCAGGCGGTTCCCACGTTCATAATTAAAAGTAGCTATGGCCTTGATTAAGCCGATTGTCCCAATCGAAATCAAATCTTCCATATCCTCTTCCCCATTCTGGTATTTCTTGGAAACATGGGCTACCAGCCTTAAGTTCCGTTCTACTAAAATCTGTCTAGCCTCAAGGTCGCCCTCTTTCATTTTTTCCAGATAATACTTTTCTTCCTCTGCGTCCAACGGCATTAAAAACGTTTCCAAAATGCGCACCTCTAAGCTGATTTATTATATTCTATGAAAAATCAAGCTTCCAAGTGCATTTCCACCTCAGAAATAATTTTACCATCTTGAAAATACCGGAAAACGTAGTATACTGACCATCAGGAGGTGATAGGATGGAATTGCCTAAAGATCCAGTGATGCTTTTGAGCGTCGTCAACATGTACCTGCGCGACCGCTACCCATCGCTGGAAGAATTTTGCCAAAGCAACGGCGTCAGCCAAAAAGATCTGATCCTCTCTTTGGCATCGATTGATTACCATTATGATCCAGAAAAAAACCGCTTTCTATAAGCGGTTTTCCCTGGCTCTCTATACGTCTCTTTGCATTTAATACACATCCTGCTTCAAGACAACCTCTTTCACGTAACGGAACGCCGCTTCCTCGCCCTGTTGCGCCAGCATATGGAGCAAGGTTTCAAGCAGCGCCCGGGTGTCCTTGTGCAGGATATAGTGTTCCTTGCCATTCTCGTAATATTCCAACGGGCTTCTGTCCGTATACTTCTCTTTCTGGTAATTTTTCGAGGCGGAGATACGGTCGATAAACATCTCGACCACATATTTTACTGGCATTTTCATGCCCGTTATGCCTTTTTCTTCCCCCGCCCCATAGTCAATCCAATATTCCAGATGATGCTTATTCCTGCCTTTGTGGTGCAGCCAGGCCGAAGAATACCCCTTTTCTTTGCGTTCCGCGTTATTGGGGCTTACGTTCCCCTGGAAATACCTGCACCCAACCAAGAACTCTGTAGGGCTGTATTTGGACAAATCATGCAAAAGCCCCTGACGGTACAGCCCCACGCGGAAGCATCCCTTTAGGACCAGCATTTTGTGATGGTTGATTGTCTTTAAATGTCGCCATGCTTTCATTACTTACAATGCTCCTGTCAAAATAAAATGTTTCACAAAGAAAAGTATAAGTAGGTGCAGAGGATAAAATACATAAAAGAAGTACTTCATCGAAGGCCCTCGCCTGCCATTGTAAAGCAGAAGAGGGAATACCGAAAACCCTGCATATTTCTGGACATTCCCAGAAGCGGCGAACCAATTCAGCGCCGCAAAGGCTGCCTGTTTCGCAAATACAGAATCATAAAACCAGTAAAAACACAAGATAAACAGCACTCCGGCGGAAACATAGTCCGTATGGAATACCTCTGCTGCAAAAACCGCTAAAACATACAAACACACCCGCCCTACACGGGACTTACAACGCCCACTGGCATCTATCGCCAAAAGGCCGATCAGCAGCGTAAAGAACACGTTCTGGCGCCCTAACGTAAGTTCGTCAAAAAAAGCCAGATCGAACGGAATCTCAGACACAAGGGCAAATGCGAAAAGCCGCGCTTCGTATCTTCTGATATTGCTCGTATGCACCGCTCCTTCCACCAACAGAAAACAGTAGATCGGGAACGAAATCCTCCCTACCATCCGCAGTTCCATGCAGCCGGGAAACAGCACGGCCCCCAGATGATCCAAAAACATAGTGATCATGGCAATACACTTGAGCGTAAAGCCGCTGATGCCAATCTCATGCCCTCCAATTACCAAACCCTTCGCTTGGCCGATGTATTCTTGTCCCATATCCCCAAACTCCTTTAACAATCCTTATCTGCGGCTTACGCCCTTCCCTCGCCTTTTTGGCTTCTTCTCTTTAATAGGTTTCCCACGCAGCAGGCAGACGGACTGCTCTGCCGCCTCAAATTCCCGGATATCCTTCAGGCATTTTGGCGTTTCTAAGATGGAAGGCTCTTTGGCTGTATCCAGCAAAAGTTCCCATTCCATCCCTTTGGGAAGCGCAAATTTCTGCGGGATGTTCTGGAAATTATAAGCTACATACAGGTTTGTTTCTTCCCCTGCATAAGCCCCGCAGTAAAACATCCCGACAAAACTCCGGTTCATGGCAAAATCCACCCACCACCCGCTGTCGCTGTGGTAAGACAAATCCGGGCATCCATGCCCTTCGTAATCCTGCATCTGGTAAGGCTGTGGGCTGCGCAGCGCCGGATGCTCCTTCCGGATCCTGGCAAGCCCCTGTAAGAACGACTGGATCTGCTTTGCAGCAACTGTCGTATTCCAATCCTTCCACCCAATGCTGTTATCCTGGCAATACGCATTATTGTTCCCTCGCTGGCTGTTGGCGCATTCGTCCCCCATCCATACCATTGGGATCCCCTGTCCAAAAAACAGGGCTGTAAAGGCGTTCTTGATCTGCCGTTTCCTTCCCTCTTTGACCTGGCGGCTTTTGCTGATCCCTTCCTGCCCGCAGTTTATGCTGAAATTCCAATTGTTCCCATCCTGGTTGCCCTCTAGGTTCTGTTCGTTGTGCTTATGCTCATAAGAAAAGAGATCCCAAAGGGTAAACCCATTGTTCTCCGTCACATAATTCACAAATCCCTGGCATTCCTGCTGCCTGCGCATCTGGCAGGCAAATTCATAAATACTCCCTCCCCTATGGTTCAATACCTTACGAATCTCGTAAAGGAAGGTATCGTTATAAGTAAACAGCTCTGGCCCAATCCGCTTTGGATCCTTTGCCAAATCCTCCGGGAAACCTTCATAAAACAGCTTGCACCCGCTCAACGCCGGATCTACTGCTGCCAGGCATGCGATTTCGTACCCACCGATCAGCCGGAAACCGTCTACATGGTATTCCCTGTGCCAATAATGCAAAATCTCTAAAATTAAATGTGGATTTATCTTTTCAGGGAAATAAAATTCCAAGATACATTCCATCTGCTTTTGGTGCATCTTCTGGATCAGCCGCTTCAAATGATCGGGGTGGTTCCCTTCTCCTAGGAAAGAAGCCTTGGGTGCAAAATAATTCCCTGCGGCATACCCCCAGCAATTGATTAAATCTTTTGGGTTCTCCTGCTGTTTGCCCGCGTCCTGGCACAGTATTTCCTCAAACTCATAGAGTGGCATAAACAATAGCGTCGTAACCCCAAACCCCTTTAAGTAGTTAAGCCTGCGTTCTATTGCTTCTACCGTCCCGCGGCCGCCTCCTTCCCCTTTCATCCCCATCGAAAATCCACGCACATGCAATTTGTAGAGCACCATGTCTTCTTTTTTAATCCTTTGGAATCCCTCATCTTTCCATTTAAAATCCGAGAAATAAAATGAACTTTTAATTTTTGTACCATCCATTTTTTCTTTATCCTGGCCAAAGCCCTGCCGGATCCTTTTTTGTCCAGCTCTTCCTTTGCCCCGCGGCTCTTTCCCGGATTCCGCCTGTTCCTTCTGAGGGATAAACCCTTTCGGCGGCAAAGCTGCCATCCGGCGTGTTTCCTCCGCCCAAACCTCACGCCCAGAAATCCTGCGGGCGTATACGTCTGTCGTTTCTTCTCCATTTACTTCAAAATTATAGTCGTAATTTTCCCAATCCAAACCGCAGATTCCAACCGTATAAATAGTACCACAGCTTCCCTGTGCTTTCATAGGAATTTTCACAACCGGACTGCCATCTTTCGGATACAATAACAAATAGCAACTTGATTCCCTTGCTGCCCGCCTGGAAAATGAAACGATGCCATTCTGCCTTGTTACGCCTACGTTCTCCTTACTTCCGGTACAAATTTGAAAATCCATATGTTGTCCCTCCCTGTTGCCTGTTCCTCTGTGTGTTATGTTGTCTCATCCACAGCCGCAGGCCGCCGCTATGGATCGCCACGCCATAGATTGTACTATCTGTAGTTTCCTATGACACCTCCGCCGTACGCAAAACCGGATAACCCGTATCTTTCCATCTGGCAGACCTTGCTAATTTAGGCGAAACTGTCAAACTTTTACACTTTATTATAGCAACTCCGGAAAGCTTTGGGAAGCGTTTTTTTATTATTCTCAGAAATTTGTATTATTTTTTTTCAGACATAATTGGAATAACCTTCAAATCGGCAAGCTGCCGATACCATATATCGTAGAAAACAGTTATCTCATATGAAAAGAGGATGCTGATCGGGTAGGAGGCTACCCATTAGTTGAGTAGCCGACCTCCCACACCACTGTA
>CAOKNO010000016.1 GCA_948470065.1 uncultured Eubacterium sp.
TGGAAGCTGACCGGGCAGCAGGTGCTTGGCGTAGGCGAAGCGTCCGGTATGTTCCCGATTGATATTGCGACCGGTAAATTTGACCAGAAGATGATTGGCCAGTTCAATGAGCTGACCGCAGGAGAGAACTTCCCATGGAAGCTGGAAGATATTATGCCGAAGGTATTGAATGCCGGGGAAGACGCAGGCACATTGACAGAAGAAGGCGCAAAGCTTCTGGACGTGTCTGGGAACTTAAGCGCAGGCGTCCCGGTATGCCCGCCGGAAGGAGACGCAGGGACCGGTATGGTAGCGACAAAGAGCGTGGCGCAGCGTACCGGGAACGTTTCGGCTGGTACTTCTGTCTTTGCAATGGCAGTATTAGAGAAGAATTTAGAGAAGGTGCATCCGGAAATTGACATGGTGACAACGCCGGACGGCAGCCTGGTTGCTATGGTACACTGTAACAACTGTACCTCGGATTTGAATGCTTGGGTGAACCTGTTTAAAGAATTTGCAGAAAGCTTTGGCGTGGAAGTCGATATGACGAAACTGTTTTCCGTGCTGTATAACAAAGCATTGGAAGGCGACGATGACTGCGGCGGGTTATTGGCATACAATTATTTCTCAGGAGAGCATATTACAGGCTTTGAAGAAGGGCGTCCGATGTTCGTACGTACCCCGGATAGCAAATTTAACCTTGCCAACTTTATGCGGGTGCATCTGTTTACCGCGCTTGGCGCTTTGAAGACAGGCCTTGATATCCTGATGAAGCAGGAAAATGTCCAGTTGGATGTCCTGATGGGGCACGGCGGGCTGTTTAAGACGAAAGGCGTAGGGCAGAAGGTGATGGCTGCGGCTGTCAACGTTCCGGTATCCGTGATGGAAACAGCCGGAGAGGGCGGCGCATGGGGGATTGCGCTCCTTGCTTCCTATATGGTGAATAAGGGCGAAGGCGAATCCTTGTCCCAGTACCTCGAAGACAAGGTATTTGCAGGCCAGGAAAGCGTAACCTTGCAGCCAGAAGCAAAAGACGTAGCTGGATTTGACGTATTTATCAAACGTTACAGCGAAGGGCTTTCCATTGAACGCGCAGCCGTTGACTGCCTGAAATAGAACGGGAGGGAATCATGTTAGAAGAACTGAAACAAGTAGTGTATGAAGCGAATATGGATCTGCCCCGCTATGGCCTTGTGACCTTTACCTGGGGAAATGTCAGCGGGATTGACCGGGAGAAGGGCTTGTTTGTAATTAAGCCAAGCGGCGTGGATTATGAAAAATTAAAACCAGAAGATATGGTGGTCATTGATTTGGAAGGCAATAAGGTGGAAGGCAAGTATAATCCTTCCTCTGATACAGCAACCCATTTGGAGCTTTACAAGGCGTTCCCAGAGATTGGCGGCGTAGTGCATACCCATTCCTCCTATGCGACAAGCTGGGCGCAGGCAGGCAGGAGCATCCCATGTTATGGGACGACGCATGCAGATTATATGTATGGGGAAATCCCTTGCGTACGCTGCCTGACCAAGGAAGAGATTGACGGTGCATACGAAGAGAATACCGGGCATCTGATTGTAGATTCGTTCCGGGAGATGGGCAAAGACGTGATGGCGGTGCCAGCCGTATTGTGCAAGAACCATGGGCCGTTCGCATGGGGCAAGGACGCCCATGAAGCCGTTCATAACGCAGTGGTGTTAGAAGAGGTTGCAAAAATGGCTTACCGTGCCGAAACCATTAACCCACGGATCCAGCCAGCGCCACAAGAACTGCAAGATAAGCATTATTACCGCAAACACGGGGCAAATGCTTATTACGGCCAGAAAGAAGAATAAGGACAGCAAGGAAACATAAAGATGGAAGCTGTTGCACACGGGAAGTCCCTGGGTGCAGCAGCTTCCATTTAAAAGTTGACGCAATTGGCGCGGTTTATTATAATTATGGACAGAAATTCACTTGAAGGAGAGGTGCGTGTGAACCACACGTTTCAACAAACTGAAATGATTTTTTGCCCACATATAGGAGAATGATTCAGTACAGCTTAATTTTCAGCCCTATTCGCCCCATACAGGCGTTTTATACATTATATTGATATAAATATTACCATCAACAACCATTATGCCCGCATATGGGTGGCTGGGAGTGCCACAGGGCACAATTCAGCCGCCCAGACTCCAAATCGGGAAACTGCTGCACCATGACAATATAATATGCTTAATCAGGGAGCCGAAGGGGCGATTACGTCAGCCGCCGGACGAAAGAAAGGGGGCTGGTGCTATGGTTACATACAGTGACTTATTCACATTCGTAATTATGCTTTGCGCCGTTGTAACTCTTGTTATCAACATCAAACGCAAAAAGTAGCGCCCTCGCTCTGGTAAAGTAAGGCGCTACTTTTCGTAACAAATTATCTTTCCGGCGGCTAGGTGTACTCTAGCTTTCGGCTCTCTTGTTAAGCATATTATATACCAGCCAGGCAGATTTTACAACCCCCAAAATGAAGCCGCCCAATGCTTCCTTGGTTCTCCATGAACTTTTCCTTGCACTGGACGGCATTCTTTATGCCCTTCCCCTTTTCGTTCTATTCCCTTCCGGGATGACAGTACAGTCAGAGGTCTTGAAGATCCAGATCATATTGCATTACAACTTAGCAATATGGTCAGAGATGCAATCAAACCTGACGTAACGATGTTCCTGCATTATGAAACGATTAAGATGACACAGAATAAAACGGATGTAAAATAAACAGAACATCCCAGGAATTGGGCTTATGTCCAGAGGAGGAATATGGAAATGAATGAAAAAAACGCTAGGTTTCCGATCAACCTGTTTTGCAGCCTGATGCTGTTAAGTTTTATTCCGTTTTTATATACCATTATGAGGACGAAGCTTCTTGTAAACAGCCCAGTGACAGATGGGCTGGGGATTGCGGGGCATTTGGAATGGTTTGATTTAATTAATGAGACGGTGCAGGCATTTCTGATTGTTCCTTTGTATGCATTGTTTCATAAGTGTATGCAGGATACGGAGAAATTTAAGGAACGGATCTTTCAATCCTTTTTGGTTGTTCACGTTGTCTATTTTATTTTTGCCATTATTGTTTTTATACATTGCAATGAGATCGTATCGGTAATGGCTATGGAGCGCGTTCAGGACGTGACAAGATACCTTGCATTAGAAACCATTGGTTTTCTGATTGCGAATACTGTCAGTTTTGCAAATGTTTTATTTGTTGTCTTAGGAAAACCAGGTTACGTTTATACCTTGGTCATTTTGAAAACCGTTTTTACAATGCTTGGCGATTCCTACCTGATTCCAACGTATGGGGTAGACGGCGTTGCATATTCTAATATTGTAGTAAATTCCGTATGCGTTGTTTTATGCCTGGTTGCTACATATAAGGAGAAGTTAATTGTCGTATCCTTTCGGTTTGAGCGAGCCTTTGGAATGGATTACCTGTTTATTGGTTTATTCAGTGGAGCCCAGATATTGCTGGACAACCTTATTTATTCTGCTATCGTGTGTAAGATGATAAATGCGGTGTCAGAACAAGGCAATTATTGGACCGCAAATAATATCATATGGGGCTTGCTGCTTATCCCGGTTTTAGCATTGGCAGAAATAATCAAAAGAGACTGCAAGCACGAAATAACTGCGGCGAACCTAAAGTCTTACCATATGATCTTACTAGTGACCTTCCTTGCATGGCTGTGTTTTATCCCGATGTTAAACCCGTTCCTGAAATATGTTATGGGGATTGATCAGTATCTGGCGATTAAGCATATTTTAGTACTCTTACTCCCATTTTACTGTGTGTATGGCTATACGATATTGATAGACAATCTTTTGATTGGCAATGGCAAAACCCAGTATTGCTTTGCTGTATCGGTGGTTGTAAATTTGATTTATTATCCAGTTGTGTATGGATTGATGCGAAAAGGAATTTTTACGCCAAGCCTCACATTTATTTGTATGATGTTTGGGTTTGGCATGGTAGCACATTTTGGGTGTAGTATTGTGTGTTTTCTTATATATAAAAGAAGGAAATGTCAATCATAAAGCATACCCTTTGGGCGTCCCATGTTAGGCATTCTTTTATTCCCGCGAGCAATGTACCCCTAGGGGTGCAAATATCCCGCCCCTTGGGGCGGAAAGAACAAGCTAGGTCATGCCCCGTAGCTTGCTGCGGGGTATTTGACTTTACAAGGTATATTCTTTCGATCCGCGCCCTTGTGAGAAAGGGAAACGTAAGGTAACGGCGAAGGTTTCTTGTTCTTCTACAACAAAAAACTTTCCGCCTTGCAGTTCTGTCATTTTTTCTACGCTTTTTAGCCCAATCCGGTTGCTTTCCACTTGCTTTTTCTGCTTCTGCTTCCAATTCAGGAATACGAATTGCAGCCATCCCCGGTCAGCCGTGAGTTTAATTAGGGAAGGCTGGCTGGGATCGCTGTATTTGATCAGATTGGAAAATAAGTTGTTAAAGATACGCTGGAATAGTACCTGGTTCCCTAGTAACGTTATGTTTCCGTCTGTACAAACGTCCAGATTAGTATGGATTCCTTTCAGGGACAGGTACTCCATATTTTGTTCCAGCAATTCTAAGATCCCGTCCAGATATAATTCTGTGAGATCCGCCCGTTCGTCTTTTTCATATACCAGCGCATATTCAAACATCCGGTCAGACAAGGTGCGGATTTCCGCTGCTTTTTCCATACACCGCATAAGGTATTCCGCCTGCTTCTCTGGTGGGCATTTCTTCTGGTTTAAAATTTCCAGGTAGCTGTAAAGCGTGGTGAGCGGCGTGCGTAAATCGTGGGAAACGGCGCTAATGAGATCCCGGTTTGCCTGTTTTCCTTCTTGTACGCTGCGGTGATTCTCTTCTAGCGCAAGACGCATATGATCCAGGTTCTTGGCCAGGATGCTGATGTCGTCCGTCCCTTTTACTGTGATTGGATGTTCTAAGTCTCCGTCTGCCATTACCAGGATCTCCTTTTTCAGCCTTCCTACGTACCGCATCCGGGTCCAGATGTAGAGAGGGATGGGCAGCATAAATAAGATACTGACGGACAGGCAGAAAAAGAAGTAGGGCATAGCAATCTGCGCTTGGTGCATTGAGTAGATGATAACTGTTTTTTGCGTATCCTGAAATTCCAATAGCCCCGTACGGTTCATCCCATCGTAATAGCTGACGTCCTGATACCAGAAGCTGTCCATGGAATGGGTGTTTAACAAGTTCGGTTCAAATCCATAAAATTCAAAAAGCCCTTCGGAATCGTAGAATGCAATCGAGGTATAGCCATCGTCGTATTTTTTTAAATCCAAAAGCTTTTTGATTTCTTTTTTATTCTTTCCCCGGATGGAAAGCCCGGCTGCTTTCTCTTGCAGTTCTTCTAGGATTTTTGTGCCGTCGAATGAAATGTATCCGAACTGCACAAGTTTTATATATGCCCAGATTTCACGGTGCATCAGATAGCGGAAACAGAAGATGCTTAAGATCCCGCAGAGGATCAGTAAAGCGAACAGCCGTATCGCTATTTTGCTGGAAATTCGGATCAGGCGGTTTTTCCAGATGCGGAGCGTCCGTTTGCAGTTTGCATGAGAATATTTGCGTTTGTGCTTTGTGGATGTATGCCTTTTATTCACAACGGTATCCCTTTCCCCAGACGTTTTTGATAATCTGCGGGTTGTGCGGATCTGGTTCAATTTTTCCACGCAGGTTCCGGATATGTACCATAACGGTGTTGGAGGCGCCGTAATAATAAGGCTCTTCCCAGATACTTTCGTACAGGCGTTGTGCGGAGAAGATCTGCCCTCGGTTCTTAGCGAGGATACATAAAATAGAGAACTCAAGATCGGTGAGATCCACTTCTTGGCCATCCTTGTACACTTGGCGTTGGCTTTCCCAGATTTCTAACCCATGCAGGCTAAGGAGCAAAGGTTCTGTGCCAGTTGCCCCAAGGGATGAGGCTTCTCTGTGAAGGACCTTGTTTGCCTGATGTTCTATGGCAGGCTGGCTAGGTAAGCCCTCCTTCTCGTCGGTAGCGTCTTTTCCCTGGTATATCTGGTATCTGCGGATCAAAGCCTTTACCCGGCTTAAAAGCTCCTGGTACGAAAAGGGCTTGGGCAGGTAGTCGTCGCCGCCGCTGGAGAATCCAAGCGTTTTATCTTCAAGCTGGGATCTGGCGCTTAGGAAGAGGATGGGCGTATTGCTGCTCTTGCGGATTTCCATACAGGTCTGGTATCCGTTCAGGTTTGGCATCATAACATCTAAAATAACCAGGTCGAAGCTATTTTGCCGGATCTGTGCGAGCGCCTGGACGCCGTCCGCCGCCTCTTCTGTTTCATAGCCTTCCCCAGATAATAGGATATGGATCACTTCGCGGATTTCCTGGTTGTCGTCTACAATCAGGATCCGCGCTGGTTCTTGCTGGCTCATAAGATCAGCTCCTTTGGCTTTGTTCAGTCTATGTAGGGCATTGACGTCTGGCGGTATGGTTGCGAATACGTCTTGCCCGTATGGCTTATTGTACCATATTTCAGGAATTTTCCAGCCAGAAAATTCTTAAGAATTATTAAGATTTTCTTTGGGGCGTTTTTAAGATTTCTCTTATATACTTTGTGCTGTTATAGAACGTAAGCGTTATCTCCGTGATACGTTTGGTAATTTGCCGTATGGTTCGATGCTCTGGGAAATATACCTGGCAGGATCGTACGGCTGTTGGAAGGGAACGTTGTTATGGGTTTTTACAATAACATGGAAAAGCGGATTTCTTTGCTGTTCTATCCGCTTTTACTTATCATCATCACGCTTGCCTGTGTGTGTTTGGTATTGCCAAAAGGCGCAATATTTGGCTCGCAAGGCGATTGGATTAGCCAGCATCTGGCAATTGCAGAACAGTTCCGCTCTGCTTTTTATGAAACGGGGCGGCTCTTTGCGGATGTATCCCTGCTGGGTGCGGGCAGCAATTCTTATGATTTTTCTTATTATGGATTTTTGCGTCCGGATATCCTAATTTCCCTGCTTTTGCCATCGGTTCCCATGGAACTGGTGATTTCGGGGTATGCCGTCTTTGAACTGGCGGCTGGGGCAGTCTTGTGCTATTTCTGGCTTGCAGGGCGTCTGGAAAAACGTTTTTTTGCATTCCTTGGCGGGATCCTGTACGCTTGCGCTACCTGCTTTTACCATGCGCATCACCAGATTATGTTTGTCAATTATATGCCGTTTTTGATCCTTGCGCTATTGGGGGTGGATCGCCTTTTGGAGCGAGGGAAGGCCGGGCTGTTGGCTCTGTCTTTGTTGCTGGTATATCTACATAGCTATTATTTTTCCCCAGCAGTCCTTTTGGTCTGCCTGGTATATTTCATGCAGCGTTCTGCGGATTTCGATTGGGGCGGGATGTGCAAAAGCCCGGTATGGAGGAAGAAAGCATTGTCCTTTGTGTGGGCTGTCGTAATTTCCATCGGCATGGCGGCGGTCTTGTTGCTGCCAACGGGGCTTGACTTGCTGTCGACAAAGAAGGATGCGGGCGGGCCGGTTTCGTTTGGGGAAATTTTTTCCATCCAGCTTTCCTTGAAGTCCTTGCTCCATCATCCCTATGGCTGTGGGATGACGGTTTTAAGCCTGTATACCTTGTTTTTGGGGATCCGGCGCCGCAAGACGCGGCTGCTGTCCATATTTTTGCTGTTATGCCTTACGGTAAATATCCTGCCTTATATCATGAGCGGTTTTTTGTATGTGAATTATAAGGTACTGATCCCATTGGTTCCCTTGTTGACGCTGCTGTGTGTTAGTGCGTTGGAGCAGATTTCCTGCGGGAAGGAACGCCATAGCTTGCCTTGCGCGCTATGCTGCCTGGTTCCGATGGTATTTACAGAGGATCCGAAGGCTTTGGCGGCGGATGCGGCTCTGGCCGCCGCGGCTTTGTACCTGGCAGGGCGGAAAGCATTGTATGCGAAGCGATTGTTTGCCTATCTGCCATATCTTCTGCTCTGCGTGTTCCCGGCGTTCCTGTATGTGTCGGTTGGGCGCGGGGATCATTATATTATGGCGGACGATAACAGGCAGTCTATGTTTTCCCAGGAAGAGCTAGAAGGAGCCAGGATGGATCCGGCGTATCGGTTTGACTGCCTGATAGAGCCTTATGCGAATGCAAATGTGCAGCCTTTGGCTGATATGGGAAAGACTTCCATGTATTCCTCTGTGACAGACGTCCGGTATGCAGATTTTTACTACAATATTATGAGGAATCCCATACGCGTGCGCAACCGTGTGGCATTGATGACGGATGGGAATCCATTTTTCTCCTACCTGATGGGCATACGTTACGTCCAGACGAAACAAGATTTCCTGCCATGGGGATACCAGGAGATTGCACGGAAAAAAGAAGCCGTCCTCGCCGAACGTTTGGATGTGCTGCCAATTGCATATGGAAGTTCCTCGTGGATGGCCGAAGAGGAGTTTGAGAAGCTTGCGTTTCCCTATTATCTGGAAGCGTTGATGCAATATACCGTTGTCCCCGGGACGCTGGCGGCGTCGGATGGAAGCAAAGGGGCGGGAGAGATGGCGTCTGGAGAAGGAAAGCAGGCGGATGCAGCCGTATCGTTGCAGGAATTTATGGGAGGCACGAAAACGGCATCAGCGCAGGAATTTATGGAAGGCGCCAAAACGGAACTTGTCGGGAGTGGGGATTTGCTGTCCGCAGGGATTTTGGAAACGCTAGAAGGCTGCCGTGATACGGTTTCCTGCACTCCAGAGGGGGAAGGCTTCTATCGGATGGATGTCAAAGAGAAGACGACCGTTTCTTTGCCATTTTCTAAGAAGCTGCAGGATTGCGTATTGATTGGTTCGTTCGAGGTAGAATCGCCAGAAGGGGATGAGATCACGATTGATATCAATGGCATACGCAACAAGCTGTCTGGGAAGGGCGCCCCTTATCCAAATGAAAACCATACCTTTACGTATTTTATATCTGGCAATGAAGGGATCGATGGGCTGGAAATTACATTGTTCCCAGGAAACTATACGGTGTCCAAGATCCAGGCATGGAACATGGATTGTTCGGTTTGGGGAAACCTGGATGCGCATCGTATTTCCTTTGGGCTACAGGAGGATGGCGCGTTGCTGGATGGAAAATCATCGATTGCACAGGATACATGCCTTGTGACGTCATTTCCATTCCGCAAAGGCTACCGCGCGTACGTCGATGGGGAAGAGACCGTGGCCGTCCCGGTGAACAAGGGGTTTGTCGGGTTTCTGCTCCCAGCGGGCGAGCATAAGATAAGGATTGTGTATACGCCTCCCGGCAAGACGGCGGGAATGGCGATCAGCTTATTCTCATTTGCCGTATTCGGTTTGTGGCTTATTCTCGCGGGCAATGTATCCAAAGGGCGCTTAGGAAAGTAGCCGTGCTATGCGCCCTGGGGATATACATGGATATTTGACGGACGCCGTGGGAACGGCGGGAAAAGTTAAGCTTGTGTTTGGGAGGTTGTGTTTTTGGTGTTTCAGGGAGGAAAGAGGAGGATACTAGGATGCATAAGTTGAGTATTATCGTACCATGTTACAATGAAGAAGAGGTTGTTTCTAAATTCTACCAGGAAACGTTAGCGGTTATTTCTAACATCCAGGATTTGGAATATGAGTTTCTATTTATAGACGATGGGAGCAAGGATCATACCTTAGATATTTTAAGGCTTCTGGCTTACCAGGATAAGCGTTGCCATTATATTTCTTTTTCCAGGAATTTTGGGAAGGAAGCGGCTATGTATGCCGGGTTAAAGCAGTCTTGCGGGGATTTTTGTGTTATTATGGATGCGGATCTCCAGCATCCGCCAGAGCTTTTGGCGCCCATGTACCAGGCGGTTTCCCAGGAAGGATACGACTGTTGCGCAGGCAAGCGCATCGGGCGGGAAGGGGATGGCTTTTTGCGAGGGATGCTCTCCCGCGGGTTCTATCAAGTGATACAGCGCCTGACCCATATGAATATGAGCGACGGCGCAGGGGATTTCCGCATGATGAACCGGACTATGGCGGACGCTATTTTACAGATAAAGGAATATAACCGTTATACGAAAGGTATTTTTTCATTTGTAGGGTTTGAAACGAAATGGCTGGAATTTCAGAATATCCCACGGACGGCAGGGAAGACAAAATGGAATTTCAAAAGCCTGTTCTCTTATGCGTTTGACGGGATTTTGTCATTTTCCACCGCGCCCTTGAAGCTTCCAGGGATTTTGGGAGTCCTGCTGCTTTTGGTTTCCGCCCTGCTTGGCGGGACGGCTTTAGCGCAGCAGATCCTGTTTGGCCGGGGGGTGGACGCTTTGTACCTGGTTCTTGCGATCGTTGTGTTTTTAAGCGGGTTGCAAATGCTGATGGTATTTATCCTTGGGGAATATTTATCGAAGGATTATTTGGAAAATAAGAAGCGGCCGATTTATATTGTACGGGAGCAGAGCTAAAAACGCTCCGCGAGGATCGCACTGCGGCGGTAAGGAATTTGTTGTAAAAGCAACCTGCCGCAGACAGAGAATCCTGCTTTGCAGTATTCTTTTTTAATTACCTGGAAATCATAAAAAAATCTGGACTTTTTCGTTCTGTCATAGTACTATAGAAGCATAGAGGTTTACGGGGGACATAAGGTCCCAATCCAATGAAAAGGCCTCATTTTAGAAAGGAGATTATAACAATGGGATTAGTAACAACCAAAGAGATGTTTAAGAAAGCCTATGAGGGCGGATATGCAATCGGTGCGTTTAATGTGAATAATATGGAAATCGTCCAGGGGATCACAGAAGCGGCAGGTGAACTGCAGTCTCCAGTCATTCTTCAGGTGTCCAAGGGCGCAAGGGCTTATGCAAACCATAACTATCTGGTGAAGCTGGTAGAAGCAGCCCTTATGCAGTATGATATCCCGATGGCGTTACATCTGGATCATGGCCCTGATTTTGAAACATGTAAGTCCTGTATCGACGGCGGGTTCACATCCGTTATGATTGACGGTTCCCATCTTGACTTTCAAGAGAACATCGCTTTGACAAAGAAGGTAGTAGAATATGCCCATGACAAGGGCGTTACGGTAGAAGGCGAGCTTGGTAAGCTGGCAGGCGTGGAAGACGACGTAAAGGTAGACGCAGCGGACGCTATGTATACGCAGCCAGATGAGGTAGAAGAATTTGTAGACCGTACAGGCGTGGATTCCCTTGCAATCGCAATCGGGACAAGCCATGGCGCGTTCAAGTTCAAGCCAGGCCAGAAGCCGCAGTTACGTTTTGACATCTTAGAAGAGATCTCCAAGCGTATCCCAGAATTTCCAATCGTACTGCACGGCGCGTCCAGCGTATCCCAGGAATACGTTAAGATTATCCAGGAGAACGGCGGCCAGTTGGCAGATGCAATCGGTATCCCGGAAGATATGCTCCGCCAGGCAGCAGCTTCCGCTGTATGTAAGATTAACATCGACTCTGACTTAAGGCTTGCGCTTACCGCAGGCGTAAGGCAGGTACTGACCCAGAACCCAGCGGCATTCGACCCGAGGGAATACCTGAAGGTTGGGCGTGCAAATGTAAAAGAACTGGTTGCACATAAGATCAAAGAAGTGCTCGGGAGCAATGGGAAGGCTTAAGGAGCATTGGTACATGGAAGCCATATGGTAATATGGCAGGAATAATAGGAATTAAGAAACGCTATGCAGCGGCAAGGCCGTGTGCATAGCGTTTTTTTCATTTTATATAGAATAAAAACCCTCCGGGAGGATGCACAGCTCGCAGAGAATCTCGCGTTGTGAGATACTTTTTTATTTCATAGGAAAGTGCGTCCTATGAAACAAAAACGCTTCGCGTGGTTCGCACTGCGGCGATAAGGAATTTGTTGCAAAAGCAACCCGCCGCAGGCGGGATATGGTTTGACCATGGAAAGGAAGGGTGGTATAATTAGGGCAACGTAAGCAGGCATGTAAGGGGGGCTGGGAATGGGCATGTATTTGAACAGCAGGGTTCCGCAGGAATCGTTCCAAGCGGTTCGGTCAGGGCGGTATTTTGTCGATAAATCCAAGCTGCTGCGGGAATTGATCCCGGCGGTTGGCACAGAAGAACGCTTTTTCTGTATTACAAGGCCGCGCCGTTTTGGAAAAAGCGTGGCAGCGAACATGGTTGCCGCATTTTTTGGGAACAGCGGGGATGGAAAGCATTTGTTCCAGGGGCTGGAAATAGAAGGATGCGAAGGATACCAAGCGCATTTTATGCAGCATGATGTGGTTTTTATAGATTTTAGCAGAATTCCAAGGAACTGCGCCAGTTATGCCCAATATATGGAACGGATCCAGGATGGGCTGAACGATGATTTCATACAGGCTTATCCAGAAGCAGGATTAGATCGTTCCAGTGCAGTTTGGGATAACCTTCAAGCTGTTTTCGAACGGGATAGGAAGAAATTTTTCTTCGTTATTGACGAGTGGGACGCTCCGTTCCACTTAGATTTTGTGACAGAACGTGACAAGAAGGATTACCTTATGTTCCTGCGGTCGTTGCTTAAGGGGCAGGCATATGTGGAACTTGCCTATATGACAGGTGTGCTTCCTATAGCTAAGTATTCCAGCGGGTCAGAGCTGAATATGTTCCTCGAATTTGATATTGCAACCGCAGAGCGGTTTAGCAGGTATTTTGGTTTTTTGGATTTTGAGGTGGACAGATTGTATAAGGAATACCTTAAAGAGAGAAAGGAACCGAAGATTTCCAGGAAGGATCTGGCAAAATGGTATGACGGCTATTATACGGCGGAAGGCAGTAAGCTATATAATCCGCGCTCTGTCGTATATGCCTTATCGAATAACCAGCTTCGCGGCTACTGGACGAGTTCCGGGCCATACGACGAGGTATTTTATTATATCAGGCATAATATAAAAGATATCTGTGGGGATCTGGCGCTTATGGTTTCTGGTGAGGGGATAGAGTCCAGGATGCTGGAATATGCTGCAACATCCAAAGAGCTTGATACAAAAGATCAGATTTATTCTGCTATGGTGGTATATGGCTTATTGACTTATGAGAGGGAATCTGGAAAGGTTTTTATCCCCAATAAGGAATTGATGGATAAGTTTCATGAGATGCTGTATGCGAACAAAGGCTTGGGATATATCAATCGGCTTGCAAGGGAATCCACAAGGATGTTAAAAGCAACGTTATCTGGCGATACGCAAGTTATGGCAGAAATCCTGAAGTTTACCCATGATACAGAATCGCCCATATTTTCCTATAACAGTGAGATTGAATTAGCTGCCGTGGTGAATTTGGTATATCTAGCGGCAAGGGATAAGTACCGTGTCGAACGGGAAGATAAGGCAGGCGAAGGATATGTGGATTTTATCTTTTATCCAGAGTCAAGGCAGGCGGACAGGATGATTTTGGAACTGAAGGTAGACGGTACTCCAGAAGAGGCAATCCAGCAGATAAAGGACAGGAAGTATGCGCTAAGGTTCCTTGGAAAACTGGGGGAAGAGCCGAAGTATACAGGAAGGCTGCTTGCGGTAGGGATTTGTTATAATAAAAAAACAAAGGAACATAGGTGTAAGGTGGAAGAATTATAATCTTCCCGGCTGCCTTGAGCCGCTTATTTTAATTTGGAGGATGTAGGATGGAAAACAAGTATACGGAGGATATTGTTGCAATCGCAAAGAGGGAAAATAACCAGAAACGGTCATATCTGGTTGTCAACAAGCTACAGGGTAAGCATATCCCCGTGGCTCCCGGCGATGCGTTTCAGATGTTCCATGCCCTGGCTAAGAAGGTGAAGGAAGCGTATCCGGATGAAACGCTGCTGCTCGTTGGTTTTGCAGAAACGGCGACTGCCATTGGGGCTTATCTTGCAGTAGAATTGGATACGTATTACATCCAGACAACCCGGGAGCATATCCCTGGCGTTTGCTATCTGTGTTTTTCGGAATCACATAGCCATGCGACTGAACAGATGATTGTAAAAAATGATATAGATGATGTGATCGCAAGGATTGACCGTATTGTATTTGTGGAAGATGAGGTGACGACAGGGAATACCATTTTGCACATGGTCGATTTGCTGAAACAGACCTATGGGGAGCAGGCTATGTTTGCCGTGGCGTCTATCTTAAACGGTATGGACAGCGTTTCCCAGGAAACGTATCGGATGCAAGGGATTGATATGCTGTATCTAGTTAAGACAGATCACAGTAGCTATGCCGAGCGTGCAGAGCAGTTTACAGAGAAAGGGATCTACCACAAGAAAAATACCAGCCCTGTTGCCTGCCGTCCGGCGGATCAGCCAGGGACGACATATCAGGATGGCATGGTTCTGGAATTGGAAATTCCTGGCTGCCAAAATGCCAGAAGGCTCCAGCAAGGCGCGACTTACCAAAAAGCTTGCGAGACGTTGTGGGACGGGCTTTGGCGGAAGCTGTCGTGTTCTGTGGATGGATTGCTTTTGCAGCCTGCAGACGGGAAGGCGTCCGCCCGTACGCAGGAGATGTGCAGGCCGGGTTCATTTTTACAGAAAGGAAGGCGTGTCTTAGTCCTTGGTACGGAAGAATTTATGTATCCAGCGTTATATGTGGCGAAGCAATTTGAAGAAGCAGGATGTATGGTCAGGTTCCATGCTACGACCAGAAGCCCAATTGCACCCAGATCGGAATCCGGGTATCCCTTACAGGAACGGTATGAGCTGGCAAGCCTGTACGATGCAAGGCGTACGACGTATGTCTATGACTTGGCGACATATGACGTTGTGTTTGTGCTTACGGACGCCGTATGCGAAGAACCAGACGGGATTAATTCCTTACTACATGCACTTATGGGCAGCGGAAACCAGGACATTGTATTTGTGAAATGGCAGGAGGGGGAGATGATATGAGGACGTCTTACCGGGAAGATGATGTGGTATTCCTTCTAAAGGATATCACGGGGATGGTAGAGCCGCAGCCGACCGAAGAACGTGAGAAGCTGATTCAGGCTGGGCGGCATTACTGTGAAATGCTGCCGATCGAATACACGCCAAGCGAGGCGTATATGGAGGCTTACCAGGAAGCATTGGAAAATTATGCCGCGCCGACGGCTTTGGCAATCGGCGTTTTGGCGGATAAGATTGTAGCCCAAAAGGGAAGCCGTATCGTGCTTGTGTCCTTGGCGCGGGCAGGTACGCCGATTGGGATACTGCTGAAGCGGTATATCTGGAAAAACTATCGCATTGCCGTAAAGCATTATTCCATTTCTATTATCCGCGGAAAAGGGATTGATCGGAATGCCATGAAGTTTCTGTTAGAGCGCCATCTGGCAGAGGAACTGCTTTTTGTGGACGGATGGATTGGCAAGGGCGCGATTTTAAAAGAACTGCGTAAGGAGATTGCAGCATTCCCCGGCGTGTCGGATGAGATTGCCGTTGTGGCGGATCCGGCAAAGGTGACAAAGCTGTGCGGCACGCATGAAGATATCCTGATTCCCAGTTCCTGCCTGAACAGTACCGTATCCGGGCTGGTCAGCAGGACGTTTCTGCGGGACGATATCATTGGGGAGCAGGATTTCCATGGGGCGGTATATTATGGGGATCTAAAGGATGTGGATCTGTCGTATGGGTTTATCGCTGCAATTGAAAAGGAATTTCCATTGCCCTCAAAAGGCTCCTTACAAGAGAAGCAGGCAAACGCTGGGCGCGCGCCCAGGGAAGCCGCGGCGGCAAATCCTGCAGGGCTGCGGGAGCGCCCGCGGGATGGGCTAGAAGAAGCGGTGCAGATCGCGGACAGATTCGGTGTGTCAGATCTTAATTTTATCAAGCCAGGCATTGGCGAAACCACGCGGGTGCTGCTGCGGCGCGTGCCATGGAAAATCCTGGTGAGCAGCCGCTTAAAAGGCGACAAGGCGTTGGCGCATATTGTGAAGCTTGCCCAGGAAAAGGGAGTCCCAATTGAATACTATCCATTGTACCATTATAAATCCTGTGGGATCATCCGGCAAATGGCAGACCTCTAAGCGCAGCTTCACTGTGGGCTGGCCAGATGTGCTTCTGCCTGCGTCGGGTTGCTTTTGCAACAGGATCCCATCTGGCTTTTGCTTAAGCCAAGATGGGATGCGCATGTTACTTTAGCCCATAAGCCTTTGCGAGCAGTAATGTCCGCAGCGCCCAGTTATAATGTGTCTTGTACTCATTCATCCGCTCTTTTACGACGCTCCCTGCGACCAGAGAAGGGGCGGATGCGTCCCAGTCTAAAATGGACGCTGCATCGTTATAGTCTTTTAACGTGACCTTGTAGGCTTCGTTAACGAGTGCGATTTGCTTTGGATGGATCACGGTCTTTCCAATAAAACCGCAGAGTTTATCATCGTTCAATTCTTTTGCAAGGCCAAGATCCCAATCCTTTCCATCGTAGTATTCCCAGACAGGGCCAGATACGACGTAATCTGCGCCAAATACCGTTACAATATCAGAGAGGATATGCGCGACGGGGCGTATTTTGTGGATGGATTCATCACTGTGCCGACGGAAGCCGAACACATGGCACAAATCATTTCCGCCAACCCGGATATTTAGCACAAGATCCTGGATTGCGTCTAATTTTGCTTTCAGTTCATATAAAATGGAATACCGCTCCTTCAGGTTTACCAGGGTAGGGCTTTCAAAAATCGGCATCATGTAGATTGGATGATCTGAGCCTTTGTTGGCTTCCTGGATGGCATGGAGGTAGGTATCGGCGTTTTCTTGGGAAAATTTGGGGATAATAAACCCAGTAATCAGCCCAGATGCGTTGCCAAACCGGGAAAGCAGGTTTGAGATCTGCGCCGCATTCCGTACACGGATAAATACCTTGGGCATAAAAAACCGTTTGCTGTCCTTTTTGGCGTAGATGGACTGGATCGAATGCACGAGTTTCTCTTCTGCTTCTTTTACGCTGCCATCTTGTATGGTATCTTCTAAACATAAGGCCAGAGAGAACTTCCGGCCAAAGCGTTCGTTTGTAATGGAAGTTGCAATTGTGCCATTGTTGGCCGGGCAGTAAAGCAACGCCCCAACGCTGTAGGCAAGTGGAAAATCATTCATAATTATGCCGCTCCTATTCTGTTCTCAATCGTTGTAACACATAGGGTAGTATACGCCTTGGAAGGGGAAAAGGCAAGCGAATATCTCCTTGAAGTCGTACGGTTTCTATGATATTTTAATCTTATGGGATAGGGATTAAGAATACATAAGGAAAAAGGTGGGTTTTTATGCAAAGAGATTTTAATGTTATTCACAACAGGGTAAGCATTTCCTCTATCGAGGAATTTATGGATAAAAACGGAAGCTGGGATGGCCGGAAAAGGGACGTCTTTTTTTCCAGGATGATTGGGATGGATGGGAAGAAACAGGCAGAAACGGAACGTATGGATCAGGTGTTGGCTTCTAGGATGAAGGAAGGAAGAGGATTCTATTGCAGGAAAAATGCGTTGCCCAGGTTGTCTGATGCAGAAGACGCCGCGTTTTATTCCCATTGTTATGAGGACTGGATCCGCGGTGGGAAACAACGGATTGGGACAAGAGTAATTGCCACAGACAAGCAGCTTGCGGAAATCCTAGGAAAGGCGTGTGGGGAAGCCTTGGATCGGATGGGGAAGGGAAAGGCTGGGCTGAGCAGTTCCATTGAGAAAAATTTTGTTGTAAAGCTGTTGTTTTGGCTGGATGCTACTGTACCAGAGGCTTTGCAGAACTGGGAGCCAGGGGGCTTACGGAAAGCCGTGTTTGGCAATATTTCCAGGAAGCAGGAGTATCTGTTCTGCTATTTGCTGACCTTGCTGGGCTTTGACGTCCTCTTATTACAGGCAAGCCAGGATATTGACGCGGAATCTGAAGGGCTTGGGTTGTCGAAGAAGATGGGGCAGGGACGCCTTGGGCAGTTTTCGCTGCCGGAGTTCCCGGGAGCCATAAGCCAAAGCCGCACGCCAGCCGTTGTAAATATCCGGATTCCAGAACGGGATCGGCGTACAGAAGAAATGATGCGGCAGGCTAAAGGCCGTACTGGCACAGGGGCGGGGAAGCGTACCGCGGCGCCCGTCCAGACAGGGGGAGCGCCAAGGGCTGGAATGCCATCGAACAGGATCGTGTTGCCGCCAAGGGCTGCAGGGCGGAGGACAGATGTGGGGCGGCAGAGAAGGGAACTGAATTATGAGGAACTGGCTATGCTGGCGTCTTCGGTGGTTCTGATCCTAATCCATGACACGCATGGGAAGACGGTTGGCAGCGGTTCTGGCATTATGATTGGGCGCGAGGGGTTTATCCTTACAAACAGCCATGTTGCCTGCGGCGGGAGTTCTTATTCCGTACGGATTGAAGACGACGATCAGGTCTATCAGACAGACGAGATGATCAAATACAATTCGGTGTTGGATCTTGCCGTAATCCGGATCCAGCGGAAATTAAACCCAATCCCCATTTACCATGGCAGCCAAAAGCTGGTGCGCGGGCAGAAGGTAGTGGCGATTGGAAGCCCGCTGGGCTTGTTTAATTCGGTATCAGACGGGATTATATCAGGGTTCCGTGTGATTGACAACGTAGATATGATCCAATTTACGGCGCCGATTTCCCACGGCAGTTCCGGCGGGGCGGTCTTAAATATGTACGGCGAGGTAATCGGGATCAGCACGGCTGGCATTGACAGCGGCCAGAACATCAATCTTGCAATCGGATATGAGTACATACAGACTTTTGTACAAGGATTCCAATAAATGTTACTCTGTAGGAGTAATATATAATAGAAGAAACCCTTGACTTTATCGTGCTAACTTGTTAGTATAGTGATGTGGCAATGTAAATAAAAATAAAACGGACAAAAGGAAAGGGTGGATACCTATTATGAAGAAAACATGGAAACAGATTCTTGTACTTATGCTTGCGTTGGCTCTGGCGTTGTGTACGGCAGCCTGCGGCAATGATAAGGGCGCGCAGCAGGCTTCTAGCGGCTCTGGCAGCAGCGATTTGGAATACGTAAAGGACAAGGGGACGTTAGTCGTAGGCATTACGGATTTCGAGCCGATGGATTACAAGGATGAAGGCGGCGAATGGATTGGGTTTGATGCAGATATGGCGAAAGCGTTTGCCAAAAGCATTGGCGTAACGGCTGAATTTGTAGAAATTGAATGGGATAATAAGATTATGGAGCTGGATGGGAAGACGATTGACTGCGTATGGAACGGTATGACGTTGACCGATGAAGTGACAAGCGCTATGTCATGCTCGAACGCATACTGCAACAATGCCCAGGTGGTGGTTGTCCCGGTAGACAAGGCAGGGCAGTACCAGGATATCGACAGCTTATCCGGCCTGACCTTTGCCGTAGAGGCGGGGAGCGCCGGGGAAAAGGAAGTGAGCGCCCTGAGCCTGGAATATACCGCGGTAAAAGACCAGGCGAACGCGTTAATGGAAGTCGCCGCCGGGACTTCAGACGCTGCGGCAATTGATTCTCTGATGGCAGCCGCTATGGTAGGGGAGGGGACAAGCTATGAGAACCTGACCTATACCGTAGGCTTAAACAGCGAAGAGTACGGCGTAGGGTTCCGCAAGGGATCCGATCTAACCAAGGCGCTGAATGATTTCTTTAAAACCAGCTATGACGATGGGAGCATGAAGGAGACGGCAGAGACGTACGGTGTGCAGGCAGCTTTGATTGCACAGTAATGGAGGATGCCATGGAACAGATACTAGAACAGCTCCCGATTGTCCTGAAAGCATTGAACGTTGGCTTTCTACAGACATTGAAGCTTTTTTTTGTGACGCTGCTTGGCGCGTTCCCATTGGGGCTTGCGATCGCCTTTGGAACCATGTCGCGTTTTCGGCCATTGAGTTATTTTTCAAAGATTATTGTCTGGATTATCCGGGGCACCCCGTTGATGATCCAGCTTCTGATCATTTATTATTTCCCAGGGCTGGTGCTACATAATCCCATCTGGGGCAGCGGGGAAACCGGACGTTTTTTTGCGGCGTCCGTGTCCTTTATCTTGAATTATGCTTGTTATTTTTCGGAGATCTACCGGGGCGGGATCCAGGGCGTCCCAGCGGGGCAGAAGGAAGCAGGGCTTGTGCTGGGTATGACGAAGGTGCAGATTTTCTATAAAATAACATTGCTCCAAATGATTAAGCGTATTGTGCCGCCAATGTCAAACGAGATTATTACACTGGTCAAGGATACGTCTCTAGCCCGTATTATTGCGCTTCAGGAAGTGATCTGGGCAGGACAGGCGTTTATGAAAGGATCGCAAGGCATATCCGGCGCAATCTGGCCTTTGTTTTTTACGGCCGTTTATTACCTGGTGTTCAATGGCATCCTGACTGTCTTGTTGGGGCAGTTAGAGAAAAAACTGGATTATTTTAAGTAGGGAGGAGCGCATATGCCGATTTTGGAAGTAGAACATATCCGTAAATACTTTGAACATACCGAAGTGCTGAAGGACATCAGCTTTTCCCTGGAAAAAGGACAGGTCGTGTCCATTATAGGTTCTTCCGGGAGCGGGAAGACGACGCTTTTGCGCTGCCTGAATTTCCTGGAACGGCCCGATCAGGGCGTGATTCGCGTGAACGGGGAAACCTTGTTTGATGCCAAGGATCCAAAGACCCAGCAGGAATCTGAGATCCGTAAGAAACGCCTGCACTTTGGGATGGTATTCCAGTCGTTCCATTTGTTCCCACAATATACGGCGTTACAAAACGTGATGCTTGCCAAAGAACTGCTTGCCAAGGAGGAGTCGGGATATAAGGCAAATAAGCGGGAGATCCAGGTACAGATAGAAACGCAGGCAAAGGAACTCTTAGACCAGATGGGGCTGGCTGATCGTATGGGCAATTACCCGCATCAGTTGTCTGGCGGGCAATGCCAGCGTGTTGCGATTGCACGTGCGCTGGCGCTCCAGCCTGACATCCTCTGTTTTGATGAACCGACCTCTGCGTTGGATCCAGAATTGACCGGGGAAGTCCTTAAGGTAATGAAGGAACTGGCTAGGCAGAATACTACGATGGTGATTGTCACGCATGAAATGGCGTTTGCCAAGGACGTGGCAAACCATATAATATTTATGGACGACGGGCATGTATTAGAAGAAGGGACGCCCGTGCAGGTATTTGAACATCCCAAAGAGGAACGGACGAAGCAGTTCCTAGCCCGGTTTACGCAGGGGTGAGGGCAGTTTACCGAAAGGATTTTATCAAAGGAAGATACCATATATAAATATTTTGATGAAATAATGTCAAAAGATTGATTTTTTTGGAAATATTTGTTATAATCCGATTAAGGTTTTGAATCTCGTTATAATGAGTTCAGAAATGAAGGGAAGGTTTTTAGATAAGTAATGAGGGGGAAGTTCGAATGCATTTTTCGATGCAGGAAATGATATTCTTTTTATCTATAATTGTCGCTATATTCAGAAATTCCCCGTCTTTTTACAAAGTAATTGATTTTGCCAGTATATTTAGCAGTGTTCTGTAGAGATTCTGCTGGTTATTCTAAATTATATTTACTGGAATTGACTTACATCAGCCTGTGCTGATTTAAAAAATATTAGATTATGAAAGGTAAAAATTTAAATCATTCGTTTGCATATATTTGTTTCGTTAAATGGAAATTTGATTTTTAGAATAAAGTTGTAAGAAAACTATGAAGGGGAGTGGTTTTAATGACGCCAGAAGAGGCAGGACGGCTTTATTGTATGGAACAACGCAAATATTACGATTATTGTTACTATATCCAGTCATATCGGAATAAAATTGGAGAGTATCGTTCAGAACGTCAGAAAAAAAACGTTCTGGCTGATAACAAGAGATATGATATTCAGAAGAATCAAGAACTGGTGGAATCAATCGGTAATACCACAACAAGCCGTGATGGACTATTTTCGCATTTGACGCAGATTAATAGTAAGATAGAAGAAGCCGCAACAAACTTTAGCACAATGGTTAGTTCAAGCACGGTGAACGCTTTTAATCTGAGTGATGCTTTCGGAGAAAATGCAACAAGCGCTAATTCTGAACTTTCAGAGGTTTTTGAATTGCTAGAGACAGGAAGAACAACTATTTTAGGTACGATAGGAGTCTTAAATCAAGAGTTACAGGCGTTAAACGCAAGAATACAGGAGTTAGATGCTGAAATATATAAGGCGCAGGGCATGATTGATCAGTATCAAAGAAACAAACAGAGTTGTTTGGCTAATATGGCTTATTATAAACGCTTTATGACACCGTAGGGGGAGAGGGGTGAGTATATGGCGGCGATTGAATTATACAAGAATAAAATCAACAATATGTCAAACTACATGGAACAGGCAAAATCTGCCGTTAGTGGGTATTGTGTTGATTTATCTGCTTTGAAATCAAAGATTCTTACAATAAACAGCAGTGTTTGCGATTGTGCAGTCAGTAAAATTTCTACATCCTCTCAGACCCAAGAACAGCAAATTGCAGGTTTGGAAGCAACTCAGAGAGAGGTCCAAGATTTTATTGACCTTGCCATAAACCGTGATAATTCTGTTTCATCTGAAGTTTCGAAACGAAAGGAGGATTTTTATAAGAAATATTCTTATCTGAAGCCTGAGTGTGAAAAATCAAACTGGGACAAGTTCTGTGATGGATTAAAAAAGGTTGGCGAATTTTGCCAAGAGCATTGGAAGCTTGTGGTTACCATTGTTATTTGTGCTGCCGCGATTGCTTTAATCTGTACAGGAGTTGGAGGCATTCTTGGCGCAGCGGCGCTTGGAGCCTTAATGGGTGCGGCGTCCGGAGGATTAATAGGCGGGATATCAAGCGTAATGTCTGGAGGTTCGTTCTTGGAAGGCTTTGAAGAAGGAGCCTTCGCAGGAGCGATAACAGGAGCAATCACGGGTGCTATCAGCGGAGCTGGGGCTTTGCTCGGTAAGTCTGTTTCATGTTTAAGTAAGCTTGGGAAAGCTATAAAGACAACAGCTAAAATAACAGGAAGAGCATCTGACGTAATGGATGGCTTTGATACGTTTGCTGTGGGGATGGGCATGATTGATCCCGACAACCCATTGACAGCGCTGAATGGAAAGCTTCAACAGAGCGATCTTTATAATGCGTTCCGGGATGGGGTTGCAACAGTTGCTCAATTTACAGGCGCTGCTTCAAGTACAATGGCTTGCTTTGCTGCTGGTACTATGGTGTTAACGGCTACTGGGCTTGTCGCAATTGAGAGCCTTGCTGTTGGAGATAGAATTATTGCAACGGATCCTGACACATTCGAAACCGCTGAGAAACCTATTATTGAAATATATGCCCGCAAGGTTTCGGAACTCGTCCATCTTACGATTAATGGAGAAAGAATCGTTACAACAGACAATCATCCTTTTTACGTACAGGGCAGAGGCTTTATTGAAGCGGGAAAGTTTCTTGTTGGCGATAGGCTTGTTAGCGTAAATGGCGAAGATTTGGTTATTGAAGGATATAACCTTGAATTGATGGAAGAACCTGTTTGGGTTTATAATTTCCAAGTGGAGGATTACCATACATATTTTGTTGGTAAAGTTGCTGTTTGGGTGCATAATGCAGAATGTACGCTTGGATTTAGCGGTAAACCTGGAATGGATAAGAAAGAGTATAAACAACAACTCGGAGGACAACAAGATGGATTGGGTGATTTGACAATTGATGAATATTTGAAAAGACGAGCTGAGTTTGAAAACCGTAAAGCAGCAACAGGCAATGGCAGAGATCCTAACAGTGCCAGATATCAAAGACACGAAAGGAAAAAGGCTATTGCTTCAAAGCAGAATGAATTTTTAGATCAGGGATATGATTATTCAACAGCAAAACAAATGGCAAAAGATTGGGCTGTAGGTAAGGACGTTTTACATGGTCCCGATCAGATTGCTGGCGGAAGCGCTGACGGCGTTATTGGTTTAGGGGATGCAAAAATTAATCGTTCCATCGGTTCGCAATGGAAGAAAAATGTTACGATACTTGATGCTTATGTTTCTGAGCAAGCCCAGCATTTACCTGGAACAACAAAACTTGAAGATTTAAATATAAAGTTAGTTTTAAACTGATAATTTATGGAGGGAATACAACAGATGTTACATGAGATTTTTCACGATTTTTCTACTGTTATGGAGGTTAAGGAGGATTTAATTAATAAGTACAAAGACATTCTTCCTGTGGAAATAATATCTCTTTGGAAAGAAAAAGGCTTTGGGGTGTTTTATGGGGGGTATTTGAAAGTAATAAATCCTGATGATTACATATCAATTGTAAGGGATTCTTATTTTCAAGGAGACGTGTCAATTCCGATATTCGCGACAGCCTTTGGTGATATTCTCACTTGGGAAGAAGATAAGTATGTAGGGATTCTAAAATACAGGTATAATGATAATGATATCATTTCGGATGGGTTCAAACATTTTTATAACATTATTTTAGACAAAGAAGGTGCGTCGGATTTTTTTACAATTGATAAATATAAAAAAGCTTTAAAAAAATATGGGGATTTAAAATATGACGAATGCTTTGGTTATGTTCCGCTTTTGGCGTTAGGTGGAAGTGAATCAACGGATAATTTGAAAAAAGTTAAGATTCGTGAACATATAATATTGATTGCCGAATTGACGGATGGAATTTAATGAGGTGATGCTATGTCAGGTATTAATATGGAACAACTTGTAGAATTTATAGCTAATTCACAGACCGCGTTTGTGAATGGTAGATTCCAGGAAGCGTTTGCCCTTGCTAAATCAGCAATCAAACTTGACCCTAAGTGTGCAGATGCATATCAGTGCGCCGCAAATGTGTGTATGTCGCTCAGCAGATATGAAGATGCGATTGAGTATTATCAAAACGCGGTAAATTGTGAACCGGAGAATGGAAACCGTTATTTTAATCTAGGATATGCCCAGGCAAGCGTGAGTAAAATCGCTGACGCCATGCAGAATTTTGCAAAAGCGGATGAACTTGGATTAAATGAAGACGCGGCTGCACAGATGTACCATATCCTTGGGATTATGAATCAGCAGCTTGGAAAGCTGGATGATGCGCTTATTAACTTGAAAAAATCAGAGATGCTTGTTCCGGCTGATATGGACATTATGAAACGCAAGGCTGCAATCTATGGGATGAAGGACGACGTTCCTAATGGACTACATGTGGCGAATCAGATGAAACTAATTGCACCGTCTGATTACTCAGGTTATCAGGTGGCATATATACTGCTGAAACAGGCGAACCGGATGGAAGACGCTGCTAGAGAATTTGAATATGCAAGGCAGAACCTCAGGGGTTTCCCGTTTGCGCTTTGTAGCGATATGGTCGATTTTGAATTATCAGTATACGAAAGTGATCATGATGCCAGGCGTTTTCAGAGGGCATTGATGTATGTCAAGTATTATATGAAAAAGGAAAAACCAACCGTGCAGGAAGTGGTTGGATGTTATCTTATGGCTGCTGATCTATATTTACAGATGGAGGATGCAGACGGCGTATTGATGTGCCTTAAGGGTGCAGAGAAGCCAATATTTTCATTTAATAATGGCGTGCTTTATGGTGAATATGATTCAAAACAAGTTGATATGGACTCAATATTAAATGAAATGAATGCAAGTCTGTATTACTATGAACAGCTTGGCACAGAGCAGTTGGAAGCTATGAGAAAGAATGGTAGTTCGCTCACTCCTGTTGGCAACGATTCCAAACAAGATGAAGAATATTCTCTTTCGGAAACTGAAACAGTTGAGTTTTCTTCCGAAACCAGGGATCGGATCAACCGCCTATACATAGGCGCATATACCCTGAAGGAAGATTATAGGAAGGTTATGTATTATGGCATTGAACTACAGAAGAGCCAGGAAGGGCATTTTGTTGAACTTGGCTGGTATACAGAAGCCAAAGCAATGAAGGATATGGATCTCGCCGGATGGCAGGATAAATATATCGAAATTCAGAAGAAGTACCGTAATGCTATCCTGAAAGATCCGACTGATCTTAATGCAATGATGCTGAGAGTAAAATGCCTGATTGATACTGGGCAGTATGAAGAAGCAGAAGAGAAATGTAGATATTTGAAGAAAGAGTTACAAGAATCTCTTCTGGATGAAATAAATAAGGCAAGGAACGGAGGTACATGATATGGCGCTTCTGTTTCATGATATTATACTGGATGATATGGCGTTTTTGGCAGCTTCTCAGGATATGGCAGCATTAAAACAAGATGCCGCCGACTTGAAAATAAAGCTGGAAAAGATGTATACAAATGTTTCAAACGCGCTGGATACATCAGCAGGCAGAGAAATTCAGGTAACTGCAAAGGATGTATTGCTGCAGCCGATTGAAGATTTAAGCATTGTCATTCAGCACATTTCAGACACCCTGGATACAATTATTGGTTCAGGATACTACAAGGATATATTCGTGAAGTATGAAGAACTGAACGGATAAATATTAAATTTTAGGAGGTTTTTTATGGCAGGTATGGGACAAACAGGAACAGTGAACGTTACGCCAGAAATGATGGAGGCTGCGGTGAAAGCAATCGCAGAATACCGTTTGGCAACTGGGAGGCTTCACACAAGCGTTGAAACAGAGGTGAACAATCTTACAGCGGGGGATTTTACAGGTTCGGCTTCGGCTGGATTTGTAAATTTCTATACGAACAACATCAATCCCGCAACAGGAAAGAATCTTAACGACGTTCTAGATACCTTGGAGCAGATTTGTGGCAGTATTAAGTCGGCGATTCCTGATGTGGAAGGCGTAGACGAACAGCTTGGAGCAGAGAATAATAAGTAGGTGATAGGAGGGGTTCATTATGGCAGGTTGTAGAGTGGTAAAGGCATCTATGGATCAGAGTGTGCAGAATCTGAACCAATATGCGTCAGAGTATGAAGAAGCGGCAGCTACTTTTGCAGCTGCATTCAAAGCAGCGATTGAAGAAATGGAAGGAGATGCAAAAGACGCTCTTCTTGAGTTCTTTACAACGAATATTGAAGGTTTTGTAACAAAGGATTTGCCGGACGCCGTCAAGGGGCTTGCAGCCCTTCTGGCTGCAAATGCGCAGAACTTTGATGATGTTGATGCGCAGATTGCGGCAAGTATTAGAGGTAACGGATAATTGGAAGTACTGTAAGAAGAACGCTTAGGGTGACGAGATGCAGCCTCAGTACGAACAATTAGGCTGAGGCTGCGCTTTTATTAGGGGGAATTATGGCGTTTATAGAATTAACGGAAGATGAAGTAGTTATGTTGAGCGAATCTGAAAAGGAACAGTATAATAAAGAGCAGATGCTTTACCAGGAAAGAGCAGCATTTGTTGAAAAACTGGAACAAATTGAGAAAGCTGGTTTTCAGTACCAGAAACCTAAGATGGAGAGAATAAAGCCGGTTTGCAGGGTTGAAATTCCAAAGTATAGGGCTAAGAGTATTGCATTGGTTTTATTACCGAAGAGTTTGGAAAGGCGGAGAGATTTTAAAGATAGAATAAACGCACAGGTATCACGGAACGGTAGGATAAGGGCTAGGATTAATTCCAAATATAAAATAACGGAGATTCCTGTTATAAAAATAGAAACGTTAACGCTACATGCCATACATAGTAAGAAGCATGAAATAAAAAATGTGCTGGAATCCAAAAAAAGAATCAAAGCCCCAACATTGAATGTAAAACCAATTGAGATTCAAACAATTACTAAAATGACCATCAAAAAGAAGGCGGTAGCGCCCAGCGTTTCTTTTCAATATAAAGGAAAACCTATTACCATTACGCCGGCAAAGGTGAGACAGCCTGGAATTATGAATTTTACAGCTATAGACGCAATTAAACTAGAAAAGATTCCGGTTCTTTCTATAATGGAAGTAGCAAACAAAAAATACCGCTATTCACAAAATAATGCTCATGCTATTTTGAAGGTAAGAAATATAGCGATAGATGCAAAAATAAATTCGCCACGGGTTATGTTTAAACCGAAAGCATTTAAAATCCAAGATGTGACAAAGCCCAGAGTATCTATTATAGATACTACTGAGGTTGCTAAGCGTATGGAGAGGATTGCTATTGGAACGATTGATTTAAGAGATTGTATGGCAAAAATACCAACAGCGCCGTCTTTTGGGAAATACAAAAAGCCTGTTTACAAAGCGGCGGTTTCAGGGATTGGAAAAGTTTTTGTTCCAAGGTTAAAAAAGTATAAGGAGCCAAATTTAAAGATAACAGTGGAACCTCCATTACCATTTATGAAGCATTTAACACCTGCGTTAGGCCGTTTTCAAGTACCTCCGCTGCCTAGTGTTAAGGGCGTTGCTCCGCAAAAGGTGAAGTTACCGAATTGCTCCGTTGACAGGAAGGAACGTTTTATCGTTTCAGGCGTGTCTACGGTACGGATACAAAGCCCTAGTTATACGCAGCAGGATGTAAATAATGTTGTAACACGAATAATGAACGTGATAAAGGGGCGTAATTTATGAAAAATAATGAAATCATGGTTTCAGTACAATTCCGTTTTCCTGAAGATAATATTTATGAAAATTTTTGTGGAGTCACAGACAGCCGTGCTTTTCTTGTCAAAGCTGATATCACTCTTAAAGCGTTTCTAGAAGGGCTTTATTATGGGCTGCATCATAATTTTCCGGTTCATTTTCTTCTGTATAAGAACTATATCAAGCGTAGGAATCAAATCGCTGTAAATTTCACACGAAAAGGAAGATTTAAAGTGATTGATTGCGGGGAAGAATTGAAGAATGAGAAAGTGACGTTGACAGAACTGGGATTTGTTACTTCAAGCGTTTTCATGATAACAATGGATACCAGGCTTACTGAAAAAGTTTTATTTGAAGAAATACCTAGCAATTATATATTAAGATCTTCGGAGAACCCGCTTGAATATAATATCAGCAGCCGGACGTTAGAGGTTGTTGAATCTTCCGATATTGAAATCCTTCCTCCTGGTGAGGCGCCAAAAAGTGATGAACGTTCGTTGGCGGATATACTGATACCCACCGTTCTTTCTACGGCAGGTATGGTTGGTATCCGGACTTTCATGTCCAAATCAGCAGGAATGGGCGGAATGATGTGGATGATGACAGCGGCCACCGGGCTAATGACGCTTGTTACGGCAACATACAACTACTTCAAACAAGGAAAGACGAACAAGAAAAAGAAGCGTGAATGGGAACAAAATTACGAAACGTATATAAAGAATGTGATTGGTAAGATTGGTGATTGGCAGCAGGCGGATGTGACGTATCTCCAGGGACGGTATCCGGATATGTCAAAACTTTTTGCAGACCTTGCAAGGCTTGATTCGGCGATATTTTCGCGTTCGCAAAATGATAAGGATTTTATGCGTATTACGCTTGGCGTTTCCGAAAATGTCAAGCCGCTTTTTCATATCAAATATGAGAAAAAAGACGAGATTTATTCTGATGTTTATTATTATCTTCGTTATGAGAAAAGTCAAAATGGAAAGGAAAGAAAGATATCCGGCATATATATCTATACGCCGGAAAGGGAAATTCCATGGTATTCCTTTATAAGGAAACGTAAGGCTAAGAAGGAAGAAGAACAACTGGAATTGTTACAGAAAGAAAAAAAAATTTCAGAAAATAAGCAATTGCTTTCTGATTTGGCGTATAATTTTTCGGCAAAATATTTTCGTTTTTTGGATGGGAAAACATGGGAGAAAGCAGATGTCAAAGCGCCATATATGCTTGATATAAGGAATGCAGGTGCGGTGGGCGTTATTTCACCAGATAATCTGTATGCCCACGAGTTCGTTCGGCATACGATTCTGGATCTAGCTTATTATCATTCTCCGGAGGATCTCCAATTTGTATTCTTCTTTGAAGATGGGTTAAGCGTGGAAGAACAGGAAAAAAGAGTAGAATCATACAAATTCCTGCCGCACTGTAATGAACTTCTTGAAAATACTTCTCAGTTTATTTTTCATAGGGAAAGCGCAGGCGAAGTATATGGACAGCTTTTGAATATTATGAACCAAAGGGCAAAGGATAGCCAGCCAGAGGAAGGCGGCGAAGCCGTACCAGAAAAAATCACACAGATTGTCTGCGTTGTTTTTGAAGATTACAAAATAAAATCAACAGGTTTTTCGAAATATCTTCCAGAAGCGCCGAAAGAGGGTGAAGAATATCAAAATAAGCTGGGCTTGACGTTTATCTTCTGCCGTGATCATAAGGATAAGCTTCCTCGGTACTGTGGGGATATTTTATATTTGGACATAGGTGCGAATAGTGATGGATATGGTTATGTTATGCCAAGATACAGCGTAATGACACGCGAAAATATTCTTGCAACGGTTACGGATACAAACAAATATCCAAATTTTTTGAATAAATATATTTTTAAAGCTACTGATTATGAGGAACTGTATGAATTATCATATAGGAGACTGAGCGCAATTTATTATACTCGTATTGCAGAAAATGGACAAGTGCCAAGTAGTGTAACACTGTTTCATTTATATCATATTTCAAGCGCGGATATTCAGGTTCAGGATAATACTTCCGCGTATCCGTTGGCAACCACGAAAGTTGCTGAAACAATATTGGGGAATTGGACGAACACGGATGAAGAATATGATGTAACAAGAAACCTTCGTGTTGATATTGGTGCGAATGAGCATGGGAATATGCATCTTGATTTATATGAGAAAGCGGATGGTCCGCATATGCTTGTCGCCGGGACGACAGGATCTGGTAAATCAGAAACGATTATTACGTATTTAATTGGGCTTTGCATGAAGTTTTCTCCAATGGATTTGAATCTTATGCTCGTGGATATGAAGGGCGGCGGATTTTCCGATCGGTTGGGAAGCTTGCCGCATTGCGTTGGCGTAGTAACCGATACGTCTGGTGAAAATGAGGGGATATCATCCGCCTATATGTTGAAGCGTTTTCTTGAAACTTTGAATGCTGAAATAAAAAATAGAAAGCTGTACCTACAGGAGTTGGGCGTTGATACAGCAGATGCATATATCCGTGCAAGGAGAATCATGGTTGATATTGATAACTTGATAAATAAAGCAGACGGTCTTTCATTGGAGGATGCATATCATATTTCTAAGAAATTGAAATCAGAACAGGCTACAATTGAAGGAACAGAATATCCGGAAAGCGTAAAAGAGATTCTTGAAAAGATTGGAAAACTAAATGATAAACAAATCAAGGCGCTGCTTGAAAAGGGGATTGAAAAAATAAAGAATCTTTCGCATCTTGTACTTGTGGTTGACGAGTTTACAGAGTTAAAGAGATTTTCCAATGAAAGTAACGACGTTGATTTTATTACTGAAATTACAACGATTGCCCGTGTGGGAAGGACGCTTGGTTTCCATATTATCCTTGTATCCCAGAATATCGAGGGCGCTATCACAGATGATATACGTGTGAACTCGAAAGCGAGGATATGCTTGAAGGTAGCGACAAAGCAGGCTTCAAAAGAAATGATTGACAGCCCTGCAGCGGCAGCACCCACCATGCCTTTGAATGGGCGCGCCTACCTGTTGGTTGGCACAGGTTCAAGATTTGAATATTTCCAGTCAGCGTACACAGGTGCAAATCAAAATTTAAATATTGAAATACCCACGAATATTACCTATATCCCAAATGGCGGGATCTTCAACGATAAATTTTATCGTTCACAAAAAGATAATCAGGCGCAAATAATGGCTCAGAAAAATATTGATCCAAATGCAACGCAATTAAAGTTCGTGGTAGATACCATTATAGCTGTAAATAAAGATAAAAATCTGCCGGCGCCAAGAGAAATATTTATGCCGCCATTGAAGAAAGTGCTTAAAAATACGGTGGATTGGAGGGGATAAAGTGGAAGAGAAAAAGACAATGATTTGTACGTTGGGACAATATGATATGCCTATTATACAAAGGCAGCCTGTATTTCAAGTTGATTTACTTGATAAAAATATTGCCCTGTTCGGTGCTTCTATGAGTGGAAAGACAAACTTCCTGAAGTTGCTGGTTCAGACATTACATAAACTCAATTCCGTTGAGGATGAACAGATTTTCATTCTTGATTTTGGCGGAGCATTGGCTCTTTATAAAGAGTTTCCCCTTGTTTCAGCGTATTTTGATAACTCAAATGAAGAGTATGTTAAGAGGGTTTTTAAGATACTTGATGAAATTATAAGGAAAAATACAGAAACCCTTGATGGCGCTGGCTTTGCATCATATACAGGGGAGAAAAGACTTGTCCATACCACATTTATCATTGACAATCTGAATGCATTCCAGGAGGAACCACGATATGCTGCATATCAAGAGAAGTTTTCTAAGATATGCCGCGATGGATTATCAAAGGGTATTACCGTGGTATTTACGGCGTCTGACACAAAGGGGGTTTCATCTTACCTAAATAGTTTTGGGCAAAAAATTGCCCTTGAAATGCCTGTGGATAAGTATATTGATATTTTTAGCACAAAAGTTTCAGAAATTGGCGCAATTGCTGGACGTGGTTTTGCAAATGTAACAATAAAACCAGATGATATTGAAGTTACGTTCCGGATGAACGCGCCGTATGAACTTCAGTGTTATATTGCCGAACCGCTGGATGGGCAGACTAGCTATATGGAACAACTAAAACAGAAATTTGGCTATCAAGAAGACGGGAACTATACGAAGTGCGTTAGGAAGTACCTGACATTTTCAGGTGATCTGACGCCTTGTGAGTATGAGCGGTTAAAACAAACCCCAAAGGATCCAGAAAAAAAACAGGAAGGTACGCCATGCCCTGTATCCGTAGGATTGGACTATATTGATTTTTACCCTGTTACTGTTGATTTTTCAGAATCAAGGGTGATTGGTATATATGGAAAGAGAGATTTTGGAAAGTCTAACCTTCTTCGGTTGATTCTTGATGGATTATATGAAAAGAAGCCGAATGCAAGGTTTGTCTTTTTGGATGACGGCAGGGAGCAACTGAAGGAAGTTTATCAGAAATGCCAGGATTTGGGATTGGATTGCCGGCCGTTTATGAAATCCCAAAAGAATATGTCTTTACCGCCAGAGGAAAAAAAGGAAGAAGATGGTTCAACGTCTTATATAAATGACGGCCTTATGGGGATTTTTGATAGCCAAAAATCTGCGGGAAGTAATAAAACAATTAAAAAAACATTATCGCCACTCCAGCAATTTTATCACTTTATCAATGATCATTATATGGATCTTACCTGGAATGATATGCATAACAGCCAACTCCATTCACCTGTGGCGACTTATATATATGGAGAAAGAGATGCTGGTTTGATGCCGTCGTATGATGAAGAACGAAGGCCAATTATGCCAACTGTTTTCGTCCTTCAAAGCAAGATGTTGTATGTGAGTGCAAATGGAGAAAAACAATTTATCAACAAGATACTTCCTACGCTCGCAGCGGTTGCCGAAGAAGAAGATTTCATTTTTATCTTTACGGATATCCAAAAGATCACAGATCAGGAAACGAATAATTTCTTTAACAATACGTTGAACGCTGTTTTCTTGTTAGATAATATCGCGGAGTTCGCTGCTGGGAGGGGGCAAAAATCAGTTTTTGGAAATATGGATGTTGCGAGCTTGAAAGAGGAATATGCCCGTTGTGAAATAGGCGATGGTTACTATTATGATATAGAAGCAGACAAGCTAGTCAAGCTGAAATTTATAAAGAAAGACGTGTAATTGGAGGAGAAGCCTATGGCAGATGGCAACAATATTCGCTGTGCGGACATTGGGAAACTTGAACAGTTTGAAACGGACAGTAAGGATGCAATCGCTGAATTTGATAGGATTAAGAGAAGATTTAAGGAAATTAACGACGCTTTACTTTCCAAATGGCAGGGGGCAGGCGCAAATCAGTATAAAAAAGAGGTGGATAATATTCTTGAGAAAATCGGAAGCATAGCAGATGTCCTTGACGCCATAAACAATGGGGTGATAAAAAGTGCGAAAGACGCGTATTTGCAATTAGATTCTGATTTGGCGGCATTTAATGAAAATCCAACGACAGAGGAGGATGGGCAAGGTTGAGTAATAGCAGCGCAAAAAATAGGATGGATCTCACCCAGATAGACATGAATGAAGAGCGTCCAACGAAAGAAAAGAAAGTTGAATTAAAAACGTTCGAGGAAGGAAGCGATGGCACTATTTTTGACATATTGAGGCTTCCGGAATTAGATGAAGGAGGAGATAAGGTTTTGTGAGTATTCAAATAAAAGGTACAAATTTTCTGTACGAGATAGATAAGAAAGATTTACCAGATGGTTTTATCGCAAGCGGGACGGAAAGCTTTGTTTTTAAAGGGATAAAAAAATCTGTAGGTGCAGATGGTAAGTCTGAGTTATTGTTTTCTTGCGTGTTGAAATTCAAGCCGAAATCAAAAGGACGGATTGATAGGTTTAAGAATCAAGAATTAAAAATTTTTGAAGAACTTCAGGAATGTAGAAGCGTTGCGAGGATATATGATGTCGTAGAAGATATTGGCGACGAGTTTGAGTTGGCAATTCCTGAAACAAATATGTCTATCCGTAACCGTAAGCCAAGCGATCCGGTGGAAGCGGAAAAGGTGATACCATGTTTCTGTGTCATTGAGGAGTATATTGACGGTTGGTCGTTAGAACAGTATTGCAGAAGGAAATGTTGGGGACTGGAAAAATTTAAAAACAATAGGTGGGTTAAATTCTATGATTTTACAGAATCTGAAAAAGAAGAAGTTTTAAAGAAATACAAAGATCGAAAAGAATTTCTCCGTTATCAGGACAAGCTGCTTCATTTTATGCAAAGCTTATGTGGAATACTAATGTTTATTAGTACGTCATCAAAAAAGAAGGTGCTGCATTTAGACATTAAGCCTGAAAATATTATGGTAACACGTCAAAGTGAAGAACTTGTGTTGATAGACTTTGGGCGTTCGGTTTTTCTGCCAGATGGAGAGACATTTGTTTATCATGAATTGCCAAATGTCCATTATGATGAAGCGGAAGATATTAATTCCCTATTTTCACATGGAACAATCGGGTATGCTGCTCCAGAATGTTATGCAGATGCTGTGGAATCAGTTTTTCCGTTCTCACAAGATGGTTATGAAATAGGAAGGATGTCCATAGAGAGCGACATATTTTCTTTTGGGGCGACATTTTGGGAATGTATGAATATTGTTGAACTTATGACAAAGAATAAGTTATTCGCAGATTCGCCGCATGATTTTTATGAAAAACATTTGTTAAGGGATGAGGCGTACTTTGATCGGGATTTGTCTCTGGAATGTACAGGATTGTTTGGCGGCCGTTATCATCTATCGTTACAGAACATAATAAGTAAGTGTACAAAGCGAAGGTCAGAAGGCTACCTTGAGAGCGATAATAAGTATTATTACAATGATTATAATAAACTGAAAAATGATATTGAGGAAGCGAGGGATTCTGTTCCAACTGTTAAAAAAAGTGAAAATAAGAAGATAATAAATACTTCAGTTGTAGTTGGCGGTTGTATAGGAATCATTGTTACGTTATTTCTATTGTCATGCCTATATAAAAAGTTGGAATATCGGAGCGTTACCGAAAGATGGAACGAATTTGTAATGAAAATTAATACCAATGGCGAACAGGATCTTAGATATTATTCGACCAAATTTGATGATTTGAAAGAGATAGCCTTGAAAAGGATGGAATTGGGAAACGTAACGCAGAAAAGAGAGATTTGTCGAGAAAGTTTTGGATTATTGTGTAAAGATAATGATATCAGCGCATCAGAGGCATCGTTTCTTGTGGCTTTAGCGGATAAATTTGATAATGACAGAGATAAACTAACATATGTTGACAAAATTATGGAGTATGCCAGTATAGGACAGTTATTACCTATTGTGGCAGATATTAGTAAAATGGGATTATCAAACGGCAGCTTAGCGTATGAGCTTGCAATCGCTATCTATAACATTGAGGAAGTGACAGATTATGAGTACGTTGAGGCTTATCGTTTGTTACAAGAATATGAGGGTGATTCCGTGTATAGAAATGCCATAAGACAAATTGCAATATCACTTAACAATAAGAGCAACATAACTGTTGCAGAAATAGCAAGCGAAACTGGGGAAACCCGTACAGAAGTATCAAAATTTCTGGATAAGATAGAAAATAGCAGATAGATAATCCTAGGAGGTAAAGAAAAAGTGATAAAAGTCTTGAAAGCATTTATCGAAAGACGTTTTAAGAAGCATCCGCTTATAGGCTATGCATTATTAGGATTCCCTATTGGAGTCTTGGTTACATGCATAGGTATTATCCTGGCGTTAGCGGGCTTCGAAATGTTTGGTATTTTTAGATGGTTTGATATAGGCTATAAGACATGGCTGGTGCTAGCTGGCATATTCACAGGGGCGGCAATGGTGATTTTCATATATGGGATGATCCAGTGTTTTTTGCTCCCAAGAAGAGGAAATTGTGTTTTCTTAAAGTTGGCTGGAAACGTGTTTACCTTCCCATATCATATAATAAAATATTTGTTGTTCAGAAAAAAAGGAAGCTATCAGTTTAAAGCGTATACAAAAGGAACATCTTATAGGGCATTGCATCAGTTTCTGATACAAGATGATGGAAATGAGGAAGGATAATGTAAGGAAGCCTTTGCTTATAAGGGCGGTGTGTTGCTTTGGCGTGGGTTTCTCACAGAATTGAAGTTAACGATACATTTGTTATTTAGAAGGGGGTAAAAATGAAATTGATGAAGAGATTTTTTGCAGGATTTCTTGCAGTAGCTGTTATGTTTAGCTTTCATACGATTGGATTTATTGCTATTGCAGAAGAATCAGAAAATTTAACGGGTGTAAGCGCGGTACAAGACGCTCGTGATACGGAGGTTATTTCTGCATCAGAAGAGGTGATAGAGTTGGAAATTGATATTCCGTCACAGTGGTCTAGGGACGTCCAGGAATGGTCTGTCACGACAGAGGAAGGAACTGTTTTATATTATAAAACAAATCCCGTTCTTATCCAGGAAGAAGCGTGGGGCGCCTATACGGATGAAGATGCAAAATTATGGAATCATGGAGATGGCTTCAGCAATGGGGATGGCTATATAAAATTTTGGGCCGTGAAACAGAACGGTGATTCATCAATAGTGGCTACTAGGGAAGCCGTTCGTTACATGTATGATAATATCCCGCCGGATGCATTTGGGCTTGAAAAGGTTGAAGTTGGTGATAATGAGTTTGCTATAAAGAACACAGAGCCAATCAGAGATAACCTTTCAGGTGTTGCAGGCGCATTCTATATCATCAATCCGGAAAATATAGAAACCTTAGAGGATATCCATAATTCAGGGACTGAAATTGAATGGAAGGAGGCGGCAGGAGGTTTTTCGTTTGCATTCCCTTGTATTAAGGAAATGAATGAAAGTGTCGTTACGGTATATGTAGTCGATAAAGCGGGCAATATCCAAATGTCCTCAATTGCCATTGATACATATAAGGATTTTTCTGCTCCGGAATTAACAGTAGACGGTATCAAAAAGCAGTGGGTGAACCGTACGGATGGATGGGATGTCCATTCGGATTCCATAGGCGCCAGGGTTTATTATAAAACCTCAGATTATGATCTTGAAGATTGGGGAAGTTATACCGATTCTGATGTGAAGATATGGATGGCAGGTTCTGTAGTGCCAGAGGGAAATGGATTTATTCATTTTTGGGCAGCATATGACGATGCTGAACGTGAATGCGCCGAAAAAACGGTTGAGTATTTGTATGATGCGACAGCTCCAAACGAATTTGTGGTAGAATACGAACAGAAAGGTAGCTATGAAGACGAAGCTGGCCAATGGCATGCCCCAAAGTTTATTGTGTATGGTTCAGGGATTGCTGATGCAACTTCTGGAATTAATCAGGATAAGGTATTTTACAAAGTGAAACAAAATGGGGCTGAGTGGGAAGGTAAGGTGGAAGCAGACGTACAAGAAGTGTTAGATAATAATACCATTCGGTTTACGCTTGATCTAAGTAATGAAGAACGGATCCAGGATGCTGAGATTACGTTTTATATTGTTGACAACGCGGGGAATCAAACTGCTTGTGTATTAGATGAAAATGCTGTTTCATACGATCCTTCTGTTCCTGAGATTGTTACTGGAGAGGGGGCGTTATGCATAACATCAAGCGCTGATGTGAATGTATTGCCATTGAAGTATTATTCTTTTGGAGATGATAAGCTTGATAACAGTTGGAAGTCCGTATATGCAAATGGCGAATGTTATTTGAAACTTACAATTAAAGAAAATGATCTTCGGGAGATTGTAGTTACGATGGATGATGGGAAGTCGGTTACGTTTACCGAGGATGGCAGAAGTAATACGCCAAAGTGGATAAGCCCGAAAGAAGGGAATCATAGCGAGTCTAGGGTATATTTCCTGAAACTTTCGGATTTTGGGATGTCTGCAGATAAAGAACATGCGATAAGCATTGTAGCAAAGGATTCTCAAAATTCAAGTAAAAAAAATACATTAACGTCATGGGAGGGCGATACCAAAGTCAAATATACGCTTTTTTACGATCCTTTTGATAATGGGGACTCCATCATTTCCTTCCATTCTAGGAATGGAACGAGCATCAATCATAGGAATTACTATGGCAAAGGCTTCAAGGATGATATATTGATTTCACTCTATGATGACAATGGGATCAAGAATTATTCTGTAGATATTTCTGGGCCTCGTGGGTTTAACAAAAGCAGCGGGCTTGTTGACGTTTCACAAGGAAGAGATGTTGAAGGTAATGTAAAAGCAGAATCTGCTACGGAACAAGTGGCATATAAGATACCATACAAAGAAATTGTTTATACAGAATCGGTGGCTCATACTCTCTACAGGTATGATGGTAAATATACTATTTGCGTTAACGCTGAAGATCTTGCTGGCAATAGAAGGACAGAGTATTATGAGTTCTATGTGGATACAACCTCGCCAAGTATTGTAGGGGAAACTTATACATACAATCCTTCTGGTTTGAATTATTTGCCGTTTGGTATTTTTGGAAACAAGTCGATTGATATAACGATAGCTGTTGAAGATAATGAAACAGGATGTGGTCTGGACGACGCAAATGTTTGCCTGTATTGGGGCGGCAGGAAAGTGAAGGGTACGCCTACGGAAAAAAATGGCGTTAAGGAATATCTATTTAAAAAACTGCCGGTTGGCGTAGACGGCGTTCCTTATATTACGGTGGCAGATAGGTTGGACAATTCTGCGAATTACTATTTTACAACGGAGGAAGGAAAGTTTGCAAAGAAAAATAAAATAACAAATACACATATGGCGTTGGAAAACAAAAAACCGACTGCTAAAATTATTCTTCCAAAAGAAAAGCAATATAAGATTAATGGAGAAATCTGGTATCCGTCGGGTTTTGATTATCATGTTACTGCAATGGATAAAGGTACGGGCTTAAACCATGTTTCTGTAATGGAAAGTTCTATAAACGGCGATGGCTCTTTTGAAAAAAAGTCTGATATCATGGAAACGGGCGTCGCTATCAAGGGGAAATATACAAAGTTTGTTACTATGGCGGACAGATTTACGAAAGAAGCAAAATACAAATATCACATGGGAGAGGAAGGCAATTATCAGATTGCTGTTGACGCACAGGATAATGCAGGCAATAAATTGTCAGATCCTGATAATTCAAATGTAATTACGAAAACAGTCCATATTGATAAGACAAACCCTGAGATCGTAGAATTTATGTTTGGCGGCCAGTATGATAATACAACGGATATGGAACGTGGAACATATGGGTTCTATTTTAAGGATAATACAAAAGTAAAGGTATTTGTAAAGGATGAAGGTAATTCTTCTGGAATCAATTATGTGACGTTGTATTGTAGAGATATAAATGGACAAGAGATAATTTCCAAAGTCTACAGTTCAGATCCAGACAATTACCATGTAGAAAATGGTAGCGCATACGCTGAGTTTACGATTGAAAAGGGATTTAAGGGACAGGTATGGGCGTTAGTAGCGGATCGTGTGGTATCTGACAACCCATTCAAAGATGGCTTTAAGCATACGTCTGGATTTAAATATGCGGATGGTACGATTATAGAGGACGCTGCACTACATCAATCGGTATCGGCAATTACAATATCTGAGAATATTGAAACGAATAAGTCGGATTCCAATGGGCTCCCATTATATAACACAAGCGTTCCGCTTACCATTGACGTCAAGGATTCCTTCTCGGGTATTGCAGCGATTGAATGGACGATAACGAAGGATGGGAGTTCTGGAGTGATCCATATTGCAAACGATGGATCGTATCGAAGTGATTCAGAAATGGCAGCTATTATTGATGGTTCTATAACCAGAGATTCAAACCTTGTTACGGCATTGGGCTTCAATCTCACCGTTTCAAGTAATACGAATGACAATGAGGTGCGTGTTAAGTTGGTGGATCGTTCTGGAAATGAGAGTGAAGCAACAAAGAAGTATAGTATTGATACGACATCACCAACCATATCGGCATCACTAAGCAATCAAAATCCGTCGAATGAAATGTATTATAATACGGATCAGGTTGTTACTATTACAATAACGGAGAGAAACTTTAATCCTTCGGATGTTAAGTTTATGCTTAATGGAAACGAACAGGCTGTCAGCAATTGGAGTTCAAGCGGTGAAGGCGACGCAATGGTAAATACAGGGACATTCTCGATCAATACGGATGGTGATTACAGCTATGCCATTATGTTTACGGACATGGCGGGAAATGCAGCGGAAGCTTATAGCCAAGATATGTTCGTTGTTGATAAAACAGAACCGGTATTAGAAACGAATTTTGATGAGTTTAAGACAGAGGATGAAAAGCATTACTTCGGTGTAGACAGCATTGATAAAACGGCGAAGATTACGATTGTTGAACATAATTTCTCTTATGAGGAAACAAAGGTTGAAATTTATAAGAAAGAAGCAGGATCCGAACATAATGCAAGTGGAATGGAAAGGATGCCAGGATATGGCTGGAAGGACAATGGGGACGAACATACGTTGGAAATTCCATTTAATGAGAATGATGACGGCGTATACCTTATTAAAGTAATCCCTAAAGATCTGGCGTCGAATGATGCAAAATCCCAGGAAACCGTTGTGTTTGAAATTGACTTTACAAATCCTGTTATTTCAGAGAGAAACGGCTTATCTGTGATGGATGAAAAGGAATCGTATGAGAATCTGGACATTTATAACGAAGAAACAGAGATTGAAGCGGATTTCATTCCTTCCGTTGCGTTTTCAGATACAAATTTTGATCATCTTGAATACGATTTAACGGTGTATACTCCTGAATATGAGAATGGCAAGGAAATAGGCGCTATTGTTCCTAAAATTGAAAATGGCAATGTCTTTGAAACCACGTATTCCCTACCAGAGTTTGAGAAAGACGGCGTTTATTCTGTGGATGTTGCCGCTGTGGATAAGGCTGGAAACCGTAGCAGCCTTTGCAGGAATACCTCTGTGCTGATGAGGGGGTCAGACGTCCTTGCCTATATTGCGGACAGTAATAAGAAAGAGGCTAAAGGGTGGTATTCTTTACAGAAGGATGAAAAGACGCCAATTAGTAAAAGGCCAGACTCTTTTCGTGATTTGGAGATCACTGTGTTTGCGAGAGAGGATTCCAAAACGAATATTATCCTTCGGGATGAAAACGGCGACTCCGAAGATACGGGTATTACGGCTGATAATTCGGAAGATATATATGGGATTGGTATGTATAACTATACGTTACCCAAAGAATACTTTGTGGAGAATTATCCAGAGGGGACAAATAAGGATCTTTACCTTTGGGCTGAGAATATACTTCATAATGAAAAGTCCCGTATTTTGCTTGGATGGATACGTATAGATGCGCTGGCGCCAACTTGTAATATTCCGTCTGATTTGAAGAAATGGAAATCATATATAAGCAGTACTAAGACGATTACTTTAACAGACATAAGTGAGTCGCTTGATAAATCACAGTGTGTTGTATATGACAATGGAAAAGCAGTACCGCAGGATGAATTCGATTATTCAGATGATGATGACACTTTGTCTTATACCTTGGATAAAGGCTGGCATGATATTGGTTTTATTCTTGTTGATGAAGCTGGGAATGCTTATGCAATACAGGAAATAGCAGCGCTTCAGGTTGGTTTATTTTACTGTTTGTGGTTTTGGGGTGTATGTGGTTTGATTGGGGTTATAGGAATTATAGTTGCAGTTGTTTTGATAAAGAAGAAGTATGCAAGCGATTAATCTTCTTCTTGAATTGTAAAAAAGAGATTGTACTGGCAGGAGTTTAGCTTTCTCCTGCCACATCATAAGGGCATCCCTTTTGGCTCAGGGAACGCTCTATATCAAATGCTTCCAGAAGTTCTTTGATTGCCTGGTTTTTGGATTTGTTCCCACGGTCTGTATGGAACAGGCGGATATCCTTAAGGCTCCCTTCCACACTTTGGAACGCTTCCTCCGCAAGTTCCCCTGTTTTATGCACTCCCGTATTGTAACCTATAATTTCCCGGTTAAACAGGCCAACAAGTACACATATGTAATTCCATTGTCTCCCCACTCTTACATAGGTTAAACTGCCTACTACTACGTCCCTTTATTCCCGACCCTGGAACTGCCGGTCCAGGACATTTTCTGTTTTCGCTTCGCTGCAGGTGTGCCCGATCCGGCGTCTGGATACCTTTTTCCCTGCATCCATCAGATCCTTTTCCATTTTCAGCTTCTGGTTTTCCCTGCGAAGTCTTAGAAGTTCTTCCTGTTCTGGTGTACGGTTGTCCTTTTCATGGAAAGAGCCAGAGTAACCAAAGAGGCAACGAAGGAGATTGTGAATAAAAGATAACAAAATTGGCTGGACTACCAACATTGTGGGGGTTCATTTCAGTAAGGCCACTGGCTTCAAGCTTGTAAAATCAGGAGGTTTATGGTAGTATGGAGATACGAAAACGAAAGGGAAAGCAGGTGGGAAGATTGACAGTGACGGAACAGATAGACCAGAAACATCAGGAAGATTTACAGAGGCTAAGAGGCTTTCGCCTGCTTGATGATGATTTCCTTACAAAGTGTTTTGAGGGAGATACGGCAAGCATAGAACTGGTATTGCAGA
>CAOKNO010000017.1 GCA_948470065.1 uncultured Eubacterium sp.
CGACAGCTTCTATATACTACCACGGCTGTCTGCATTTGTCAACAACTTTTTTCAAAAAAATAACAACTTTATTTTTAGAAAATTTGGAACGGAGAAAGAGGGATTCGAACCCTCGCGCCGGTCACCCGACCTATACCCTTAGCAGGGGCACCTCTTCGGCCTCTTGAGTATTTCTCCGAACTGACATTTTCTTTATAAAATTGTCATTTGCGCCGTAACGCTTTTTTAATTGTACTAAAAAGGATCCCATTTGTCAATAACTTTTTTAAACTTTTTACCGCCATTTTACCTCAAACAGAAAATTCCTGCCAGTTACTGACAGGGTCCTCTGCTTTTACAAAAGAAGGGATTTTATTCAAAAATGCATAGCATTTCTGACGATATTAAGTAAAGTTCTCATTTTAACCGTCTCTGCACGGCTGCTTTACACATACGTTATTTTAGTACGGCCAGGATATTTTTCGTAGGATGATTTTTTATACTTCCTATATTATTTTAAACATTTCTTACCTAGGTTTTTCCTCTGGATAATTATATTTATATTGTCCATGTTATTTTTACTTAGGATTTTCTTCTGGACGGATATCTTCCTGTTTTTCATAGCTTACTTTCCAGCGGTATATACCTGTAGCGCCTGCTCCTTCTAATACCGTCATAACAAGCCGTACTGCTGTTGTTTCAAGAGACGGAAGGCGGATGGTATTATATTGATCCACTTTCACGCTGTCTTCGTAAGGAGTCAGTACATCGGCTTTTTGCCATGTCCCATCCCTATCCAAATACAGGACTTCTATGCTTGCGGGGATCCTGGTCCCCCATGCATCATCGTACCAATAAATCTCAAATTTGTTCAATTGTACTGCAATATCCCATTCGTATTGGACAAAATGCTCGCTTCCTGGCATTTGGAAATAGTTGCCCCATCCTAGCCCAGTGCATTCCTGGTTGGAGCTTTCCGGTTCCCAATTTACCTTAATCCCATTCAGGTTCTCCCAAGACGCCGTATAATCAGAATATACATTTGCCCGGTATTCCAAATGTCCTGGATCTGGGACTTTCGCATTCTGTAACCGGAAATTTCCTATAATCGTTACATTCTCCTCTACATGCTTTAAGGTATAGGTATTATCGTCGCCCATTAAAACACGCGTTCCGTTTATGAACAGATCCTTTACCTGGTATCCCTCGTTTGGATACGCAGTTACAATAAGTTCCTCTCCATCTTTTATCATTTCCGTACTTAAAATAAACATCCCGTTCTGAGGCGTCGTATTAATTAAGCTGGCCTCGTGCCATGGGTTGCCGTCCCCCAAAGACATTACGATTTTAAAATAAGCATGATAAGGTTCCGACGCAAATTCTGGGGCAAACATGGGCAGAAACGTGATTTTCCCAGACGTTAGGACAGGGAATCCGTTCGCTGCATGTTTCGAAGCCTGGAATGATTCTTCTAAGATTTCAGACAATAGCAAAGTCCTCCATCCATCCCCCAGCTTTCGGCCTGCCATAACAAAAGGCCCATACATTACGCTAGCCACTATGGAATCACCAATCAAATCCGGCGTACGATCCAAGTGGATCCCCCATGGCATAGTAACTTCTATCACATCGCCTGCCTGGATGCCCTCTAATGCAAGGTAAGCGCTGATTTCAGGATTTGCCTCTATCTGTTCTCCATTGATCTTGACTGTAAATCCTTTTGTCGCCCAATAAGGGACGCGCAATTTCATCTGGAAAGAAGACGGGATGCTTCCATCTAAGGAAGATACGGTAAATTTTGTTGTTTCCGATGGAAACTCTGTTTCCTGTACCACTGTTACCCCTTTTTCCTCCCATTTTACGGTAGAAGGAAGGTATAACCCTACATATAAAGTATCCTCTGTTTTGCTATAAGCTGCTTCCTGGTACTTCACATGGTTTACCATCCCCGTACCATAACAGCAGCTAAAGCCTGTATCATCGTCCCCAAATGTCTTCTGCGCATTCGGGGAAACAAAAATCATACGGGTAGTCCCATTGTGGCGGTTGCTGGTATTGTTCGGGGTCTGGGACGCCAGGATATGGTTGTACAACGCACGTTCATAATAATCCATATACCCAGCGTCGTCCGGATTATAATTATGTAGCATTTTCGTTAAATTCAACATATAGGATACCGCGCACGTTTCACATCCATCATGTCCTGTGATGCTCTTGGCCTGCTGGTATGGCTCCTGGAAGGTTGTCCCATTCCCAACGCTGCCCGTAGAAAAGGAATACCTAGAAACCACCATATTCCAGAAATTCTCTGCAATATGGTAATATTCCATTTCTGGCTTGCCCATTGCTTCTGTCGCTTCGTAAATTTTCAACGCACCTATGACCTGCGCAATATGCTGGCTCACACAAAAACCTGCGATACTGTCCACATTTTTAACCATATTATTAAAAAACCTTGTATTATCGAATAATTTTGCCCCTTCCAAAAATTCTGGATCTCCAGTATAAAGATAAAGCTGCGCCATCGACTCATTCATCCCGCCGTATTCCCCAGAAATTCCCGAGCCCCACATCTTGGTAAGCTGCTCCTTCTCACATCCGCTTAGACGATGGAACGCCCATTTCCCAAGCGCTTTTGCTGACTCCAATGCTTCTTCATTCCCTGTAAAACGGTAAGCGTCAATCAACCCCTCCAATAATTTATGCATCACATAATACGGCGCCCAGACCAATGGGTACGTATTATATTTTTCAAGCAATGCAAACTGATCTGGCGGATATGCGCTTAAAAAACCTTCTCCCCATACCGAAGGATCCTTACTCCACAAGGTTTGGTCAATTCCTTCTGTTTCAAAGGACGATGCTTCTCCTTTGCACAATTCCTGAAGCTGGCGCAGCTCATGCACCATGCCATCCAGCTTGCTTTTTAAACCTTCCTCTCCTGTTGAAGCATACGCATACGATAAAGCCGAAAGATAAAAGCCTGTACTATGCCCCCTCAGCAAGCCTTCTGGTTCTTCCCAACCACCCAAAGGCTTAACATTGTCAATCTTTTCTTTCTGTCCATATGTCTGGTAGAAATTATAAAGCATACGCTGGCTATCTAATAATTCCAGATAATTGCAAGCCCGTTCCCTATTCTGCGTCAAAATCGAGCCATTCTGGCCAATTTGATCCAGCGTAATGCTGTGCAAAGGGAAATTTTCTGTAATGGCCTGCCTTGGTTTCTCTTCTTCCAATACATTTACTTTCGCTGTGATTGTATTCTTTTCCCCAACCAGCCTGCCTTCTACTGTAAAACTCCCTGTAGAGGAATACATATCGCCATCGATCCATTCTGGCCAAACGGTTTTAAGCTTCCTTACGCTGCCATCTTTGTAAGTAACCCTTACATGATTCGGCAAAGAAGGGCTGTTGCCAACCAGCGTTTCTACCTGTATCTCTTCGATTTCCTTTATCGCTGCTGATTTGCGCAAGGAAGGTACCGCTGCCTCAAACATAATCGTCTGTTCTTCTTTCCCGCTGCTTATGCTTGCGATTAATGCCCCGTCCGATTGTTCTTCTCCAATGCCAGGGCGCGTCACTTTTGCTATGCCATCGACTATTTTTATCGCTTTGTTCTCACTCCGCCAGGTAATAGAAGAACCCCAATCTCCTCTTGTTGGAAGCTCTATATCTTCCATGACAGGAAGGAACTCCCCTATCATCTCCTGCAAGGCTGCCGTATCATGCTCCACCATCTGTTTCTCTGTATATTCCGCAAGCACTGTCACATCGAACTGTTTCGTCTGTGAGATTCCCTGATAGCGTAATTCGGCGATCAATTGCCCCTTGCTATCGGCTTCCCCTTGCTTGGGACGTACAACCTTGGCGGTATCCCCATGGATGGAAATAGCTTTATTCTCACTCCTCCACTGGATTTCAGAACCATTTTCCCCAGAAGAAGGCAGTTCTATATCAGATGTTATCCCAGAGGTATCCCCCAAATCAAGTCCTGCCAAATCACCAGATACAATACCCGTTTCATCTACAAAATACATGGACTGTATCTCTTCTGGATCCAAAGCCCTGTTATAAATCCGGACGTCTGCAAATTGCCCATAGGTAGGGTTATCGCCAAACTGGCCATATCCAATATAATTGTTCGTTGTTTCTCCCAAATCCTTCAGCGCAATCCCTGTATCAACCGTTTTCCCAATCTGCCTGCCGTTTTCATACAAAGACATCCGTGTACCATCTATTACTACGGTAGTCAGTACCCAACGGCGCTTATCCAGGTTATCCTTTTTCTGTATCCCCTTCTCATTGGTCCAACCGCCAGTGGTTATGGCGGCGGCATATCCCTGGAACCCAGCGTTCCTCCCGTCTGACATTAAATAGATATAATGATCCTGCCCGGTTCCAAAATCCCAGATCCGCTGGTATCCATTGTTCGCAAAAAGCTTTACCCAAACACTGATTGTTACTGTATCATAGCCGCCCAGCACACCCTTTGGGAATTGCAGGTAAGGGCCAGCCACACCTCCTGATAGCTCCAAGGCTTTTGACGGCCTGCCATAGATATTCACATCTTTAATGGAATACGTCCCTTCCATTTCCCTGCCCACGCACTTTATCTCACCAGAATTTTGGTTCCCAGAACAATCACTGACAATCGTTGCATTTTCGTTAAGCATGTTAAAATCATAGTGAAGGATTAATCCATCCTCTGGCTCAGCCTTTACTGACGATACCTGGCCAAATGGCAGCCCAATCAGGATAAGGGCGCACGTTAAGAAACATGCCAGTAACCGTTTCAAACATTGCTTATTTTTATACATGGGACTGTAGCCCTCCTCCCATCATGGATTCAACTATTACTTTCCTATCTTATCTATATACTCCTGCCAGGCTTCCTTTGCCGAATAGCCATTTCCAAACATCTGGTACAAGCCTTCTGACAGCGCGCTGCTGACCTCTTTCCAACGCGGGATGGAAGTCCGGCTGATACTCCCTTCCATCTGGGATACAAAAACCTCCATATCCTTGTTCTTCTTCCCATAGGCTTTTGCCAATTCCTTTTTTGGCGGTATGTTCCACATGATTTCTGAAATCTGCTCCATAACTTCTTCCTGGTTGTAATAATCCATAAATGCAATCGCCCCATCGACATTCTTGCCCTGGATCACAGCCAAATCCTCTCCCCCTGCCATTACCCCCTGGGTAACGTACGCTGGAAACGAAAACATACCGTAATCAATCCCAGACGCTTCAATTTCCGGCAGCGCCCAAGATCCATTTTCAATCATAGCGGCTTTGCGTTCTACAAAAATACGTGTAATATCGTTTTGGGACCAATTGATACAATCATGCAGCATACAATGATCCTCTAACAAGCTTTCCATCAATTCAAACGCCTGGATGGACCGTTCGTCTGTCAGGTTTTCCCCGGTAATCCCAGCTGCAAGCATCCATGGCATAAATTGGAACGCCCCTTGCTCCCCACCGAACGCAGACATCACAAAGCCATAACAAGGCTGTTCCCCATCCTTCGTCAATTGGGCGGCAGCCTTTTTAAATTGATCCCAGGTAACTGGTATCGTTACCTTTGCTTCCCTAAACATCTGTTTATTATAAATCACCACTGTATTTTTACAGCAAAATGGGACTCCATAGTACCTTCCATTATATTCTACAGAATTCCATACCTCCTGATAATAATTATCTACAAAGATACGGCTTTGGAGCTGATCTGTAATATCTTCCAAAAGCCCGCTTTTTACAAGGCTTTCCATCTCTGGGTTATCCACCAGGATCAAATCTGGAAGGCTGTCTGAGGAGAGAGCAAGCGACAGCTTCTTAATAAAATCCAGCATTGGGACATATTCCCAAGCTATATGGTACTTCTCCTGTGATTTGTTAAAACCATCGACCAATTTATCCAGCCCTTCCTTCTGAGCCTCTGTTTCATAATAAGACCAGAGCAGCAATTCTTCCTTTTGGTTCTTCTTGATATCGTCTGGATGTTCCTTACAGCCAGAAAGCAGAACCAAAAACAACAAGAATATAGCGCATGCAACTGCCTTTCTTTTCATAACCTTCCCACCTGTCCATACAATCCCTGCGGGCGCTAGACCAATACGTTCCTGCTAAGTTGCATTATCTTTACAAGATAACCGCAGGTATTTTGCTTTATCGGTATTCTGCCGGGGACACCCCGGTCACCTCCTTAAAAATCCTTGCAAAATAATTGGAATTGCTATAACCGCATTCCTGTGCCACTTCATATATTTTCATATCGCTTTCCTTTAGTAAGCGCTTCGCATGGCTGATACGGAACTCCTTTAGGAACACCGAAAAGTTCATCCCGATTTCCCGCTTAAACAACATGCTCAGATATTCTGGCGTAATATTCAGCACCTCAGCTGTTTTCTCTAAGCTGATCCCCTCTTTATAATGGTTCCTGATGTATTCGAGGGTACGGTTTATGGTATAATTGCTGATCCCTTCCTTCTCTTTCCTGTCGCAAATGATCTGAGCCGTCTTTCTAAGGCTTTCCTTTAGTTCTTCTGCCGTATAAACCTTTAGAATCCCTTTTAAATTATCCTCTTCCCGCAGCTTTTCATAAGCTTTCTGGTTGATTTCCTTAGCGATATCTGTTATATTCGCCATCAGCTTTAACGCGCTATGGCGGATTTCCTCCGGATCATAGTTTTCTTTGATGATTTGGGATAAAAATTCATCAATACCTGCTTCTGCTTCCTTGCGCTCCCCATTCCCAATGGCAGAAATAATCTTCTTCTCTGTCTGGATGGGATAATCAAACCCTTTCCATTCCCTTCCAGATACTTCCCGTACCCGTAACAGCGACCGGCATCCAAAACTAAGGCAGAACGAGAGTAATTTCCTGTCGTTTTCAAACGACGCCTTCCATTCCTCAATGCTGCTGCATAAATCAATTGCCCAAGGGACTTCTTTTTTCTTAACTTGGAAATCATACTCCAACATCTGGTTAAATGCATGGATAAATCCCTCAATTTCCCCCTCTGTAGCTTTTAACATGACGATCCGAAAACGCATCTGCTCTTCCCAGGCGTCCAGATAATTAATGTTTGTAAATTGATGCATCATATTCTGAAGCAGAAATTCCTTCCCATTCATCCTCCCTACCTTAGTTTCCCCAAAGTATCCCAATAGCACGCCATACATCTTCCCCTTTTCCTCCGGGAAAATCCTGTGCAGCATCTGTTTTGCTTCCGTCTGTTCTAAATCACTTCCAAAGAAATACTCTTTCAGGTAATTCCCAGGCTGTTTGACGATACGGTTCCTGCTCTCTGTCAGCTTCCCTTCAATCCGCCTCATTGTTTCCCGCAACGTATCAATCGAGACTGGCTTTAAAAGATACTCTTCCACACCCAGCCGCATTGCTTTTCTAGCATATTCAAACTCAGAATACCCGCTGATAATAATGCTGCTGGCCTTAATGCCTTGTTCCCGTATTTTTGTAAGCATGTCCAAGCCATTCATATCGTTCATGCGGATATCTGTAATCACAAGATCTGGCCTGTACTCCTGAACCGCCGCTATCCCTTCTATGCCGTTTTTGCACTGTGCCACTACCTTATGCCCCGTACCTTTTTGCACCATATCGGCAAGGCCTTCCCGGATCAGTTTTTCATCTTCCACGATTACGATTTTCATTTCATCACCTACAAACCATTTTATCTACACAGACACTGGAAGTACCAATTCTACGATTGTCCCAACGCCTTCTACACTATTAATATACCACTCCCCTTCTTTCCCATAGTATAGCTGGATACGCTCAAACACATTTGCCAGGCCTATCCCTTTCTCCCCTGTCCACTCCAAATCCCGCTGGTTATAATACTTTACCTGCGTCTCTTCCATCCCTATCCCGTTATCTTCCACAACTACGTGGATCTTCCCTGGCTGCTGCGCCATACCAATATCTATTTGGAGCAGCCCTCCCTCCATATCCCGTATCCCGTGCAGGATAGCGTTCTCTATCACCGGCTGAAGCAAAAGCTTATATAATTTCACACTCCTGACCTCTTGTTCTATATGGATATGGAAATCAAAGGATCCCCCATAACGCATTTGATATAAAGGGATATAACAGCCCAGCCATTGTTCCACCTCGGAAATTGCAATCATCTGGTTGCTCTGGTTCATACTATACCGAAGGATGAACCCTAAGTCATTGATCATTTTGCTGATTTCATATTCTTCCTGCCGGATCGCCATCCAGTTAATCGCGTCCAGCGTATTATACAAAAAATGTGGATTAATCTGGGATTCCAAAGCTTTGATCTCCGCCTGGTTTTTCTTTTCCGATATCTCAGTGACTTCTTGGATCAAATTCTTCACTTTCCCTGTCATCTGGTTAAAATTCTGCCCAATCCGTCCAAATTCATCCTGCCTGTCAACCTCGAGCCAGACGTCCAGATTGCCTTTTTCCACTTGATGTATGCCATCCATAATTTTAGATAGATATGTCATAAAATAATGGTTGATTGAATTGATAAATACAATTACGACGAGTACGTCGACTGCAAGCAAGGCGCGATAGATATTCTGGACGCTATTGACGTCCTTCATAATATAATTTTTGTCATAGATATTGTAAAACATCCATCCTGTTTCTGGGTCTTGATAACGGATGCTGCCCAAATCCCAATCGCTGAATATCTCGGTTTCCCTTATAAAATCAAGTTCGTCCTGCCCATCTAAAAGCTTTCTGCCTATATAAGACGTATTAGGGAAAGAAATTATGCTGCCTTCTGCATCTGTAATAAAATTAGCGCTATGTTTCTGGTCGATGTCGCTTTGCTTCCCATTACAGATGGCGTTCAACTCACCTTCATAAATCCCCATGATCAAAACCGCGACTGCACCTTCTTGAAGGTTTTCTGTATCATAAAGCTCTTTCCCAATAAAAAAAAGCATTTCTTCCGCCCCATTTTCTATAAATTTCTGCGTAGGGACTAGGACAACTTCATTTTTACCATGGGTCATACGGTATGGTACGGTTTCCCGCAAATCCGTATAATCACGCCAAATATTATCTAAAGCCGAACCTGTCTGGCTATCGTAAGTAATGCTTTCCCCAGTCTTACATACCAGGCTAATGCTTCGGATTGCAGTTTTGGATTCTGCAAATTGCTTGATCCTCTCGTTGATCTTAAAGTACAGGGACGCTTGTTCTTCTTGGCCCGCGTCATGGTATTTGGAAAGGCTTCTGACCAGATCCTTGTCAAGATAGACCTGATATACGATATCAATATAGGATTCTAGTGTCAATGAGAATTTTTCAGAAATCTGGATCAAATTGTTCCGCGTCAATTCTTTTATCTGTTTATTCATGGAATGGATACTGACTTCGGAAAAGAAAATTTGGATCAAAAAAACAGGAAAAATACAGATACCTAAACTTATACTTAAAAACTTTTTACGGAAGCTTAAGTCTTTATACCATTGTCTAATATTTTTCCTGTTTCGTTTCATTGTATGAACCGCCTTTTTCGTGACAATTTACAAGATAGGCCTCGGACGTCCCCCCTTACTTTTTTGGAACACACTCCCTTCAGGCTCAGAAAGAATTAGGTAATTGCGAAACCCTCTCTAGGACAGACGCGTCTGTCCAATCCATACAAAAGCGGGCTCCAGATGCCGTCGCAAGTCGCCCTTTTTTGTACAGATTGTACATCCGCTGTTTCTAGAAAGGGCGTTTTGCAACCGCCTATCAGAAAGAATTGCTGAATTTATGATTTAACCGTTACCTTTTTTACTTTGCTTGCTTTGCTATATACTTTTTTCCCGGTGGAGTCCAATTTATACGCTTGTACCTTAAAGTAATACGTTCCTTTTTTTAGATTTTTAAACTTAATCTTTGTAGAAGCAGTATCTTTTGTTTTCAAGGATTTGGTAAACTTGCTATTTTTCGCATAAGTAATCTTGTATCCTTTTACACCGCTTACTTTTTTGACTTGAACGGATACTTTCTTTCCCTTCTGAGGTTTTATAGAAGTAATTTTGGTTTGATTTACCTTAACCTTTGTCCACTTCGCTTTTAACGTAATATTGCCTGTTATATTTTTACTGAAAGAAAACTTCTTACTTCCCTGATACCATCCTTTAAATAAATAGCCCTTGCGTTTCGGCGCTTTGGGAGAACCCAGTTTTTTTCCTTCTTGGACAACCTTAGTCTTATTCTTTGTACCATTGCCATAAACAAATGTTACTTTATAATTCTTTACGACTGGGTTGTCCGGCTTGTCTGGATTGTCCGGCTTATCTGGGTTATCCGGCTTGTCTGGATTGTCCGGCTTATCTGGGTTATCCGGCTTGTCTGGATTGTCCGGCTTATCTGGGTTATCGGGTTTATCCGGATTGTCCGGGTTGTCGGGATTATCGGGATTGTCAGGATTGTCCGGATTGTCGGGATTATCCGGGTTGTCCGGTTCATTTGGATCTTGATACGTAAAATTATCTGGTACGCTGCCATTTTCCCAAGGAGTTGGCAGGTATTGATCCGACACATAAATCTTAGACATAAAGTTATAAGCTTCTTTATCGTATGCTTTCAATTCTTCACGTGTGTTGATCGGTCCCCGGACGCCGTCCCATTTGCCATCCTGGGTATCGTCCATAGCATTGAACCAGATTGCTGTCAATGTTGCAAAATATTCGCTGGAGTTGGATCCAGCATAGGAATTTGCCCATTTGCCGCTACCGGTTGAAGCTTTGTAGATGGATTCAAATTCCTGTTTCTGTGATTCAGTCAGCCCATAATTCTGGACTGTATGGCCAAATTCATGGGACAATATGGATTCATTTGGGTAACTGGTCGTGTAATCGCCTGTATTTAACCGCAATACATTGGCGTCTTTGATACTGGCAAGCTGTGTCCCTCCAAATCCTTCTACGTACAAATACCGTTCGTCGTATGAATAACGGTGTTCTAAGATATCATATGCTATCTCACCTATCCCATAGAGGCCTAGCATACATCCCGCATTTCCCATACGTGCCGCCAATTCCTTATCGGCAAGGATGACTTCAAGCATTTCCGCCGCCTTATCCATAGCTTCCTTGCGTACATTCTTCGAACCTAAGACACGGACGCCGCACTCTAACCGGACTTCTTGCTGGTAAAACGGCTCGTACGTATCTACGGTAATGGTCTGCTGCGGTACATATGCCCCCGACTTATTATGGACGCTGTTTTCCTTGATCTGCACTTTAATCTCTGGAAGGCCTTCCACTTCCAGCTTACCAACTGGAAGGCTGGATATCGCTGCAATCTGCTTCGGCAGGCTGATAGACGTTTTCCACTGTTCTGGGTTATCCGGATAATACGAGTTCCTGGTGTTATAACACACAATCCCCCCTGGAACCCAGCTATTGGTTTCATCATCCCAGATCCAGTCTTTATCTGTAATTGCCATTTCCTTGCCGTCTACTGTGACGGTAAAGCTAGATGGCAGATTACCTCCTACGACCTCTTGATCCCAGTAAATCTCCAGATCCCGCGCACTGGCAAGCTGTGCTTTTACGACTTTAGGCACGTTTTCTGCCGCTTTTGCCTGCGTCTTTGCAAAGAATCCCATCATTGCCGCACAGCACAACGCAAGGGTGATCAGCATTCCCTTTGCAATATGCCAGGTCCTTGGTCTGTCTTTGTAACATAATCTCATTTTGCTACCTTCTAAATAGATGACTATAAATTTAGCTGCAAAATCCCTTTTTTGTAAAAAATATATTAATTAAAAATCCCTTCTTATCTCTGTATCTGCAATAATTTTGCTTTTAATTCCCCTTCTAGGCGGTTCATCTCGCGTTCCGCATCCCTACGCTTTTCCCTGCCTTCCTGTTGGATCCGCATTACCTCATCTAAGGTAGAGATCAGGGATTCATTTGTAAGGCGCAATGTTTCCAAATCTACAATCCCACGCTCTGACTCCTTGGCAGTTTCAACTGTCGCAACCTTCAGGCGCTGGGCATTTTTCTTAAGCAGCTCGTTCGTCAGATCTGTGACTTCCCTCTGTGCAGAAGCCGCCTGGGCAGAATGCTCCACACCCATTGCAAGTACCATCTGGCTTTTCCACAATGGGATGGTATTTACCAACGTAGACTGGATTTTTTCGACCATAATGGTATCGTTGTTCTGGACCAACCTAATCTGCGGCGCTGTCTGGATTGAAATCATCCTGGTAAGTTCCAGATCGTGGATTTTTTTCTCAAACCTGGTACACAAGGCTTCCAAGTCCTTGGCTTCCTGGGCGTCTTCTGGAAGGCCCGATTTATCTGCTTTTTCAATCAAAGCCAAAAGCTCCGTCCTGCGCACTTCTTCTAATTTTTTCTTCCCTGCCAGGATATACATGGACAATTCCTTAAAATAGACTTTATTCTGCTCGTACATTTTATCCAAAACGGCAGCGTCCTTCATCAATTGCATCTGATGCCCTTCTAATACCTTGCAGATCTTATTGACGTTTGTCTCCGCCTTGTCGTATTTAGTCTTAAGGATACTCAGCTTATTGACAGGCTTTTTGAACAGCCCTAAAAATCCCCGCTCTTCTTCCGCGTCAAAACCTTTTAACTCCGTTACTACCCCTGTCAGCAATTCTCCAATCTCGCCTAAGTCTTTTGTCTGTACGTTTTCGAGCGCCTTTTCAGAAAAATCCGCCATTTTTTTCTGTGTACCTGCTCCATATTGCAGGACAATATTAGAATTATGTAAATCTATCTGGCTGGTAAATTGATCTACCATACGCCTTTCTTCCTCAGACAGCATCGAATCATTCCATCCTGGCTCTGTGGGTGGTTCCTGTTTTATCTGTACTGGTTCCTGTTTTTCCTGGAATGGCTCTAACGTCAGCACAGGAGCATCTGTAAATTCTTTGAATTGTTCGCTCATTTAGCCAAAACACCTCCATATAAATTTCTTACTCTAAACGACTCTGTTTTCTTCTCTAAAAGGTTATGTTTCAAAATCATTCCCTGCAAGCCCTTCTTGGGCAAGCATTGCCTGCAGCACAGAAATGTCAGTTGACACATCCCAGGCTACATCCTCAAACAAGCTGTCTAACAACCGTTCAAACGCTGAATTTAAGGTGTCGAGCGTCTGTTCGATTTCCAGCTTGGACGACTTTATATTTTCTCCTTGCACAGGCTGGCTATCTAATTGCAGATATGCTTCTAGAAGCTTTACTGTGGTCGGCAGGTAATATTCCATCAGCTTATGGATATCAGGCAAGGAATCTGGATCCTCTTTTACACGGTCAAATATTTTCTGTACCAGCATTTCCATACGTGTAATCTTACTTGAAATTTCCTGCCCGGAAATCAACTGGTTGCATTCTTGTATCTTCTGAAGGTACGACCTGCCTTCTTCTAAGACTTGTCCAAATTCACCGCCGTTTAAATCCTGCCCTTCCTCTTGTATCTGCTTCTCTTGCACTTGCTTCTCTTCTAACAGCTTCTGTTCCATCCTCTGCGCCTTCATCTGCTGGTATTCCTGGTAGGTATCATGGCTTACAATCAGACAGGTAACTTCACTGTCAAAATGCCCTTGCTTAAACCATCCTTTGTGGATCATTTTCTGCACGTCTTTCCGGACGAACGGCAGGGATTTGCCATTATGGTCTGCTAATTGCCTGATATCACAGTACGTCTTCCCTTGCAGTTCCGAAATATATCCTTGATACCGTTTGAGGGAAGATAAGATGCTGCTTCCTTTCCATGCCATCAGGCCGCTTCCCATAAAAAAAGGCATTAAAACAAATATCGCAATCCGTAAGCCAATCGGGAAGCTTCCCATCCCTAATGCTACCAGACATAAAATCAATATTGTGATCCCAATCCCGCCGCTAAACGTATACCCTAATACAGACAACACTGTCCCACCGATTTTCAATCCTGTATTTTTACGGAATAGATCGAGACGCTCTTCCTTCTTTCTTACCAACTCCTGTTTTACCGCCACCTTCTCAGGAACTCTTTTGTTGTATTGATAAGGAGTCCAAAATGGTTTCTTCTGTTTTGGCTTCGCCATATCATTGACTGCCTGCCCAGCGGTTTTCAGCCCTTTTTGGAAACCGCTGATCGCTTCATTGACAGAATCGGTAATTGTCTGGTTCATATGTTGAAAATTCTGGGAACTTACAGCATCGTCTACAATATTTCGGATTTCTTTTCCAAATTTTTCCCATTCGTTATTCATATGTTCCTCCAAAAATAATTGTTATTATCATTATGTACCATCAATCCTTCAAAAGCAAGTTTTTTTTATTGTCTATTTTTTAGTAAAATGATAAAATAAGTAAAACATTCAGCTAATTCATATAAAAGACAGGGAGGCAACTATGAAATCATCCGTAGAATTAAGGGAATTATTAAACCGGATCGACCACCGTGGATATCCGGCTTATAAAGACACAAGGGGAACGTATCAATTTGAAGGGTACATCCTTTCTATCGACCATGTGCAAGGAGATCCATTTGCAGCTCCTTCTAGGGTAAGCGTCCATGTCCCAGGGAAAATCGCTGGCTTCCCAACAGATTTATACGACGCGCCCCATAAAAAAATCGCGTTGCAGGATTACCTGCTGCGCCACTTTGCAAGACAAGTGGAAGCTTTTACATTCAAAGCCAAAGGCTCTGGCAAAAGCGGCTTGATGTCTGTCAGCCGCTGTGGGCAGGAAATCCTAGACCGGACTGCTTGTGAGATAGAAAAGGGCGGGAAAGTAATTATCCGTATGGAGATTGGTTTCCCAGCGAACGGCCGTACGATTAACAGCCGGGAGTTAATAAAGATCTTATTTGACTTCCTTCCAGGCTGTGTGAAAAAATCGCTTTATTACCAGTCGCTGAACCCGCAAAATGTAAAAAAGACGGCGGAATTAGCAGAAGATCAATATTATATACGAAACGAACTTCCCAAACGCGGGCTTGCTGCATTCGTCGCAAACGGCTCGATCCTGCCCAGGGAATCCGGCGTTTCGGAACGGCCGATGCGCGGGGCGGTTGCGTTCCAGTCGCCGGCGTCTATGGAAGTCGAATTACAGCTTCCCAACCACGGTCCTTTGAAAGGAATGGGAATCAAGCATGGCATTACCTTGATTGTAGGCGGGGGCTACCACGGGAAATCAACATTATTGAAAGCGTTAGAGCTTGGCGTATACAACCATATTGCCGGAGACGGGCGGGAGTACGTGATTACAGACGATACCGCAGTGAAAATCCGGGCGGAGGATGGGCGCAGCATTAAGCAGGTCGATATTTCCATGTTCATCAATAACCTGCCAAATGGCAAAGATACCGTTCATTTTTGCACCGAAGACGCCAGCGGGAGCACTTCCCAGGCTGCGAACGTCATCGAAGCGATGGAAGCCGGGACGAATGTCATGCTGATTGACGAAGATACCAGCGCCACAAATTTTATGATCCGGGATGAATTGATGCAACGTGTCGTAAACCGGGATTCCGAACCCATTACCCCGTTTATCGACCGGGTACAGGAACTCTACCAGGAGTATAGAATTTCCACCATCCTTGTAGCAGGAAGTTCTGGTTCTTATTTCCACAAAGCAGATTGCGTGATACAGATGGATCATTATCTTCCAAAGGATATTACTGCATTTGCCAAGAAGGAGGCGGCTGCTTTCCCAATTCCAAACGAATTGCCCGAAGCAAGCAAAACGCCTTCGTATGCAAGGGCAGTAAGGACGGACGCAGGATTTAAGAAAAACGACAGGATTAAAATGAAAACGCAAGGAAAAGATTCTATCTTGCTGAACCGAGACACGATAGATTTGCGGTATGTCGAACAATTAACAGACACAGAACAGCTCCACACCTTGGGATCTTTGGTAAAATATGCGCAGTTCCATCTATTTGATGGGAAAAAGACGCTTTCTCAGGTGGTTGACGTCCTTGATAAGCTGTTAGAAGAAAAAGGGCTTTCCGCTATCTGTGAAGGAAGCTATATCCCAAGTGGGCTCGCTATGCCAAGGAAACAAGAAATCTTTGCTTGCCTAAACCGTTACCGGGCGTTAAAGCTTTAGGGCTTTGAATTATCCATTTGAAAAGGGCTGCAGCGCCCAGGAATTGATTTTCCTGGAACCTACAAGCCCTTTTCTTTCTGTTACCAGATTACTTTACGATCTTAATCTTCTTCGTTGCTTTTACGCTCCCAACCTTTGCCGTTACCTTGACAGTCCCTGTTTTCTTAGCCTTTAATTTGACTTTCTTTCCAGTCTTTGTAATTTTTGCCAGTTTGCTGTTGCTGACAGACCATTTTACCGTTCCTTTCAAGTTCTTTAAGGTTGCCTTTAACTGAATGCTCTTTCCTTTTTTGACTTTTGATTTACCAGAAATCTTTAACGTAGGCTTCTTTACCGTAATTTTACAAGTTGCTTTGATCTTGCTGTTTGCAAGGCTTGTCACGGTAATTGTTGTCGTCCCTTTTTTCTTCGCTTTCACTTTCCCAGTAGAACTTACCGATGCAATGCTTTTTTTGCTGGAATTGTATTTCACCTTCCGGTTCGATGCATTGGAAGGGCTGAAGGTTACGCCTAATTGATATGTTTCCCCTACAGACATGGATTTTGTCTTCTTACGTAAGGTAATCTTTTTCAGGGCAACGCTCGGCGCAGCCGGCTTCTTGACCGTAATCCTACAGGTCGCTTTTACATCCGGATTCTGGTTGCTGGTTACGGTAATCACGGTTGTCCCTGCTTTCTTTGCAGTCACCTTCCCAGAACTGTCTACAGACGCAATGCTATTGTCTTGCGACCGGAACGTAACGCCCTTTTCTGCGGCTTCCGGGGATACGGTTACATTTAATACGACGGTCTGGCCGATATCCAACGTCTTCTCTGCGGGGCTTACCCGAATGCTCTCTACCGCTGGGATATCGTTTTTTACAATTGTCAGGACGTAATCCTTCTTTGTCACATGATCCTCTGCAAAGACCTGCATGTCTATCTTAGTTTCCTTTGCATCCAGGATATATTTTACCGCCTTTGTATCGTCGGTCAATATACCGTTAATATAAAGCAGCCCGTACTTATCTGCAAGATCTGTAATTAACTGTACTTGCGTCGTATTCGACGGAACGGTCAAAAGGTAACCGGACGCGCCGTTATTCTGTATTGTACCGATATCAGAAGACATCTTCGCAATAAACGCCTGGTTGCTGTAATTAGTGCTGGTATAAACAGAAGTATGAAGCTTCGGAGAATCCTCCCCGTCGGCGCCGCTAAACGAAATCCGCAGAACGTCGCGTATTTCTACCTTTCCTGTCGTCTCATCCTTTAATTCGTATGGAACTGCCGATGCAACAATTTCTTTTGGGATTTCATACTGTTTCTTATAGGTTACCCCTGATCCCGTATCAGCCAAGGTATCCGTATCAATCACGCGATCCCCGCATGTTATTACCATAGTCTTCCCTTTATCTTCGTCTGTATATTGGCAGTTAATGTAATTCGTCTTTGTCTTATCTACCTTAAACAAATAGGAGAAGCTTCCGCCTGCCTTCGCAAAACGTGTCAATTTCCCCATATCTCCTTCCGATCCATTTCCAGCCTCTTCCATATGCGGGTAATTCTGTGCGTCCCCTTCGGTCTGCGCGCCGTATCCAACGCCAATGCCAGAGAGGTTGACATTCAAATCACGTCCCGTCTTTTTCGAAGCCAGAAGCCTTTCTTGTGCCTGTGCTGGATCATCCCCTGCAAATAACCAGTATATCCCATACCTCTGATCACGCAGGCGGTAGTATGGTACAAAATTCATTGGCTGCGGTCCACCCCAATCCGTTCCTTTCAAAGAGAAATTCAAAGAATTTGCATCCTTGACCAAGTAATCTTCAATATTTTCAATAAACTCAGATACGGAAACGCCATCCTGGATATTCAGCGTTTCAGTTGTTAACGTTCCTTGGTTGGATGTGTTCCCATAACCATTGGTAGAGGTCCTCTCCTGGCCATTGACAATCTTTGTCTTACATACGTCGCACTGTACGCCAATTTGGTAAGTATCCATTTTATTGTCAGTTCCAAGTTCGGCAGCAAGTACGACTGGGCCATACTTAAATCCATAGACATTTCCTGCATTGTCTGGAAGGGTATAAGCGCGGATTTCCATTGGAAGGGTAAGCTCTACCACATCCCCGTTGTTCCAATTCCGTTCCAGGGAAATATATCCGTTGCTGATTGTAGCATTTTGTACAGCGCCGTTTACCGTCACGGTCGGGTTCCCTGCGGTCCACCCTGGCACACGCAGGCGCAAATCCATTGCTACGCTCTTTGCCCCATTTAATGTATTAATCGTAAATTTCGCCTTATCTGTATTCGGTATATCCGTTTCCTGTTTTACCGATACATTCCAATCCCACCAAGTAATGGTAGAACTGGTATACTGGTTCACGATCAGCTTATTCCCGGTATAGAAATAAAATCCATCCCCTAGCTTTGTAAAGTTCTCAAGCCCGGTCCCAGTACAGCACCAGAAGTAATTCTTCTCCAGATCTGGATTGCAGTACACCTTGAAGAATCCAGTAGCCATTGGCTGGAAGTAAGTCGTCATACCAGTATCTTCGTTGACAGAAGCCATAATCGCATTGATAAATGTCGTTTCATAAAAATCTGCATACCTCTTGTCGCCTGTAATACGGTAGAGTTCCTTCGTCATCTTCAGCATATTATGGGTATTACATGTTTCACAGTTGCAATGGGAGCGTTCCGCATCTAAAATATTATCTACGCCAAAGAACTCACATTCACTGTTCCCACCTGTGATATACGTGTGCTTTTCTGTAATCAATGTCCAGAATGCTTCCGTATAGCGGAGATATGTTTCATCCCCTAAGGTACGGTAACGGTTCAACGCACCATTGAATTTAGGGATGGTACAATTTGCATGTAGGCCGTTTAACACATTCTGTTCCCCAGCCAGCACGCGTGCAAACAAATTGTCTTCATCAAACCGGTGCGCTGCAAAGGAAAAATGATCTGCATTTGCATAACCAGCGCTTTCTGCATATTTATAAAGTTCATATAAACAGTCGTTCATGCCGCCGTACTCAACGCCAAGAACCCTTCTCTGTATCGTTTCATCCCATTTTGAAACACGGTTGTAAATCCATTCCCCCAGGGATTCCGCTACTTCTAAAGCCGTCGTGTTCCCCGTATATTTATAAGTTTCCACCAAGCCGTTTACAATCTTGTGCATCGTATACCACGGCACCCAGGTATCGCTTGTCGTCCCTTGTTCCAACAAGTTAAATTGGCGTTCCGGATCGTTTGCATCCCGCATCGTCGCTCCGAAAATAAATCCGCTCCCAAGCTTATCCTGGCATCGTTTCAGCTCATCAATAAGATACTCCAGACGTTGGATAAGCGTATAGCCGTCTGGACCGGCGTCATACCCATATCCATTTTCAACCGCCTGTGCGCAGGCCGCAAGGTAATGGCCCAACGTATGCCCCCCAATCCGGCTGTTCTCCCATCCTCCCGGATAAGGGCCGTTTGCAAATACATTATCATGATTAAAATCAAATTGCCCGTTTTTAATCTCTGCAGCCGTATAACCTGCCGTCAGTCGGAAATTGTACAGCAGCCTGTCTGGATCAAATTTATTCAAAAATTCTACATCCTTCTCTGCTACTGTATTGTAATAATCGTCTTCGATCTGGATATCTGACAGCAAAAACTCCTGCAACTCCTGTACGTCGCTCTCTGCAAGGACCTTTAACACAAAGCGTTTGGTCCTTGTAATATCCTCATAAGAAACAGTTGCCGTTAACGTTACCGTAGCATCCGCCTGGCCTGCTCTGGGCCTTGTCACCTTCCCCGTCTTTGAAATCAGGCTTTCATCAGAGCTGTTCCATGTGATCGTGCTCCCGTTCACGCCTTGGGACGCCAAAGAAAGATCAGAAGTGATATCGGTATCTTCTATCATCAGCGCGGCACAGTCGTTCGTAACAACCTTTTGTTTCCTGGCCTCTTCCTCTTCTGGGGTTAACTCCTTGTATTCCTTAATCAATATGTAAGCAACATTAATCGCCAGGTTACTGCTCCCAGTTGCCCTGAAATTTACAGTCAGCTCACCGTCTGTAACCTCATATGTCTTCGTTACAGCCTCGCTTGCAGAAGCGTTTAACCCTTCTTTTAATACCGCCTGGGTTTCTTTCCCATAATTCAAGTACACATTCGGGGTTTTCGAGCATCCCCATGGATCGACGCAGCATACCGTTACATCATATTTCCCATTTTCTATTTCAAATTTGTAGTCAATGTAACGTTCTTCTATCCCATTTTCAAACTGGTTTTTTGTATAACGGTTTGAAGAAATCTTTGCCGTATCATTATTTGCCCCATTGTTCTCAAACGGCCATGTGTTATCGGTAAAGACGCCGCCGCAGGAAGCGCTTCCATTTTTCAGAGGATCGCTTACCGTGTCCACAATCCCCCACTGATAGCCAGTCGCCGGATCCTCGCCATAGGCCTGATCGGTAACGCTGTTGTGAGTACCGAACTGATCCCCATCGCTCACTGTGTTAACGACATAATCCCCGCAATCAACAAAATATACAATTGATTTGTCGGGCCGTTCTGCGGCTGTTGCCGCAGATACGCTTCCCAATCCATTTGCCGGGATAGACGTAATGCATAAAGCAGCCGTCAGGATCCCTGCCAATACTTGTTTGAATTTATTCATACGTTTCCTTTCCCTTCCTTCCTAAAATTACCGGACCTTGATTGACAATTTTGCCTTCTTACCGTTAAAGGTTTTTACCGTAATCACTGCTTTCCCCTTCTTCTTCGCTTTTACTACGCCTTTGGAAGATACGGTAGCGACGCTCTTCTTGCTCGTTGAATACGTCAGCTTGTAGCTATATGTATTTTTGAGGAACTTCACTTTAATCTTAAATGTTTTGTTCTTCTTCAGCGTCTTGCTCTTCTTGTTCAATGTAATCTTGGACGGTTTCTTTTTCACCGTAACCGTACATTTTGCCGACTTGCCGTTTGACGTTTTTACAGAGATCACAGACTTCCCAGTCTTTTTCCCTTGGATCTTCCCATTTTTGATGGAAACAATCGAAGGCTTGCTGCTCTTCCAAGTAACCTTCTTAGAAGCGGCGGAAGGCTTTATGGTTGCTTTAAACGTCGCTTTCTCCGTCTGGCCAATCGTTATTTTCTTACCAACATTCAATTTTACGCTTGTTGGCTTTGGCTTTGTAGGCACAGGCGTAGGCTTCTTCACAACCAGGGAATCCTTCGCTGCTTTTAATTTGTTGTAAGCATCCTTCAATTCCTGGTATGGATCTGCGTTTGCAATTAAATTTTTTGCATTGTTTAATTCCTTCTGGAAGTTTGCCCAGGATTCTGCGGTATAATCCGAAGCTTTTAAATTCGCCATGCTGTCTACCAGCTTTTTCAAATCATCCTTTGATACTTCTGGCGGTTTCTTCTGTGACAACGGCACGCGGATAACATTGACGGAATATCCCATCAACTCATATACCATCTGATTTCCTTCGATTGCCTGGGAAACCGTAACCGGAGCTACCTTTTCATTCCCAATAGCGTTAGCGTCGTCTAAGCCGCCTGTTAGAGAAGTTACTTCTGCCTTCCCATCTAAGCTTAAGTTTGAAAAATCCAGCCGTATTTCTTTCTTGCGCTTATCTGGGTTCACCAGTTTAATATATACATTCTGGCTATCCTTATTTACCACCTGGTAAATATCCGTCTGGTACTGGTTCAATGCGCTGGAGAAATCATATTTTGCAGTATCCGACGCGCTTACATTTGCGCTGGTATAACTACCTTCTAATTTGCCATTGACGCCAAAGTTAAAGCTTACGCGCATTGGATCGTTTGTCTGGATCCTGGTCAGCTTACCCGTTTCATAATGCTTATTTGCATAATTATTCCCGAGTACCTTAGTCGTAAGGCTGGTACGGTTGCGTTCCGGCCTAGTAACTTCCATACGCACGCCTGCGTTGTCCTGTCCCATACGATACCAATAATACTGCTTCTCGTGGCCGGCTCCAATGACAATGGCGCCGTTACCAGAAGATTTTACCGCGCCTTCTACCTCGATACGGAAGTTCTTCCATTTTTCCTTTACTGCCTTCGGCAGGTATACGGCGTTAAGTCCATTGGTATTGGTAAATTCCAATCGTCCGTCCTTAATCGCGCAGCCGCTTGATTGATCAAACGGCTGCCAGCCGTTCGGATTGGAATCGTTATTAAAATCATCCTCCAGCAATATACTGCCGTCTTCGGCATAAACCGTTATTTTATCAATAGATCCTGCCGCAGAAACGCTTCCGATGATTGGGCTCCCATAATTCGAATAATCCTTATCCGGGGAAACCAGTTCCGTGCCAATCAAATCCGTGCCATAATTATTTGAAAACATCTGCTGCACATAGTAATTCGTCGACTTCGCCGTTTGAAATTCATCAAAATAAATCAAATCGTGATCCCAGCTTGTGCTTCCAACCTTGTACAGAAGCGGGGCGTAAGAGATATTCTTGACCACGTCTGCGTTCCGTTCCAGCCCAGTGATATAACAAGCTTCCGCCAGAGCCGTGTTGTATTTGTTGTTGTTGCGGATTGCATATTCCCCTACAAATACATCGCTGCCTCCTTGGTCGGTACGTTCGTAGTAATCATACCGATCCGCTTGGTTGTACATAAAGGATTCTGACTCATAGTAGTGCTCGTCTACAAGGGTTTCCCCAGGCATTGTCTGGGCAATGCGGTCATATGCATATTCCAGATCGTTCCCTGTAGAGGTCGGTCCTGCGCTGGAGATAATGTTCAGCTCATGATCTGGATAATGTGTGCTTGCGTACTCCTCTACTGCACGTTTTATCACATCAAAGTTATTGAAATATTTTGCCTGTAAGTTTTCATTCCCGATCCCTATGTATTTCAGGTTGAACGGAGCTGGATGGCCGTTTTCCGCACGCTTTTTCGCCCATTCATTGGTAGCTGCGTCGCCCCAGCAGTAATCGAGGAGATCGGTCGCCATATCAATAAAAAACTGCAAATCCGACCCAGTCTTAGCATTGACGTCTTTTGTCTCATATTGGCATAGCACGCCTGCGCTCATAATCGGGAATGGCTCCATCCCATACTCTTCACACAAAGACAAAAGCTCATGGTATCCAAAACCAAAGGACTGCATATAGCCCCAAGTACGGTTCTGATTGCCCCAATTTTCCCAACGGTTCGTATTGCTCCTACGTTCCTCCAAAGGACCGACGGTATCCCTCCAGTCATAAAGCCCTTCCCAGTTAAACCCTTCCACAATACATCCGCCTGGGAAACGCATAAATTTGGGGTTCAGGCCCATCATCAGATCTAAGAGATCCTGGCGGATCCCAACGCCGCAAGCATAATTTGGATCTCCATATCCAAAGCTGTCATGCGGTACTACAGATACCATGTCCAGGCACAACCTATCCGCCGCCCCTGCATTTTCTATTGTAAGGATTAATTTCCCCTTTGTATTCCTCGTCGCAATAGACGTTAATTCCGCAGACACTTTCTGCCAGGAACCGTCTGGCTGAAATGTAACCTCCTGTTCATCTGTCAGATCCTTGCCGCTTTGATCTACAAGCCTTACATACATCCTACCGCTATAGCCAGGATCTGCTTTGGCATAGACAGAAAACGTATATTCCCCTTCCCTGCTGGCTGCATCAAAAGGCTTTACTGCCATTGCCGCCCCATTCGGGTTATTCTGCGGCGCAAACCCGCCGTTTTCTAAGGATACATTGCCTTTTAACACTGCATAATGCGGGTTTTTTTCATGTAAGCTGTCCGCCGTCCCCTGTGCTCCATCCGGCTTTACTTCAAAGCTAGAGGCTGGGGAAGCGGTCCAATGAAGCTTGTAATTCCCAATGGTTTCATACCCATTCTGGCGGAAATAATCGTTATCCCCACCCTTTTGGACATATGCATTTTCAAAGGAATAGTTCTTTACCATTTCAGGATACAGCCCGCCGTCCGCAGCGCTGTTGATGTCTTCATAAAACAGACCGTATAAGGTGTCGCTTAATTTCTTTGTAACATTGTTCCCGTCAATCGCCATAGAATACTGTTGCATATTGTCCTGGGAACCCATAACCTGCTTTACCTGTTCCTGGTCCAATGCGTTCTTATATACGCGGAAATCCCGGAAATCTCCTTGGTACAAGGGATCGTTCTTATAGTTGGATTTCCCAATATAAGACTGCAGGCCTGTCCCAAAATCGCTGACGCTGCGCGAAACCGACTGTGTCCCAATCAATTCCCCATCGATATAACATGTCATTGACCTTGGCTGTATCACAATTGCATAATGCGTCCATACGCCCTGGTTCCCAACGGTATTCGTGCTTTCACGGAAGCCTTTTTCCGCGCTCCACGGGCTATCCTGGTTGACAGAATCCGTCATAACCAGTTTCAAGGTATTGTGCTGTTTTTCACAAGGTACGAAATAATAATAGTTTGTAGGATTCCCCTTGCTATCGGCAGGGCTTCCAAAGAAAAAAGCCGCCAGCCAGTTCTCCTGTGGATCATTATCACGAAGCCACATCGAAACCGTCAAGGTATCCTGCTTATCAAACATCCCTTCTGGAAGGGTAATATAAGCAGAGCCGTCCGCCGCCCCTCCTGGAAGGGATGCAACCCCATTTTCTACAGTTACGCCGCTGCCTATTACCGCATCGTTGTTTTTACCAGAAGAATCCTTCCCTCCATCTTGAAATTCATAATGCGCAAGCAGCTCTGTGCCCGCGAGAAGATTTTCCTCTGCCTGTACCGCGCCTATCCCAGGTGGATGCAGCATCCCTGCCAGCAAAGCCAATACCAGGATAAGGCTAAACGCCTTGTTCCTCTTTCTCCCTTTCATTTCATCCTTTCTCCTTCCCTTCTTTAATCTGATCCTGCTATCCAGACAAAAATAATAATTTTAGCATTTATATTTTATACAAATTCCACAAAAGGATCAATACAAATACTTAAATATTGTCTTGTTTTTCCTCCTGTTCCATTAGGGATTTGTCTTCCCTTACCTTCGCAATGCTTGCAACTGTGATATCTTCTGACAGATCCATCAGCTTCACACCAGATGTTACGCGGCCCAAAACAGAGATCCCTTCCACCTTCATCCGTATGATAATTCCTTCTGTCGTAATCATCATAATCTCATTTTCCTGGTTTACTGCTTTCACACCAATGATATTTCCGGTCCGATCCGTGATTTTATAGCATTTTACGCCTTTTCCTCCACGGATCTGCGGGGTAAACTCATCCATCCTGGTCAATTTGCCCAATCCCTTTTCGGATGCAATCAAAAGGTATTCCCCTTGGGTATGCATCTGCATCCCAATCACTTCGTCGCGATCCGACAGGTTCATCCCAATCACGCCCATGGAAACACGCCCTGTGCTCCTGACGTCCGTTTCGTGGAACCGGATGCACTGGCCAAATTTCGTAACTAAAATCATATCCTTCGAATTATCCGTCATCTTAACTTCAATCAATTCATCTTCTTCCCTTAGATTGATTGCAGCAAGCCCTTTCTTACGTACGTTTGCATAATCCGTCACCGGCGTCTTCTTGACAATCCCATTCCTTGTCGCCATAAATAGAAAATGATCGTCTTTGTATTCCCGGATTGGGATCACTGCAGTAATCTTCTCGCCAGGCAGAAGCTGCAAAAGATTGATGATCGCCGTCCCACGGGCGGTCCTCCCTGCTTCCGGGATTTCGTAAGCCTTAATGCGGTATACTTTCCCTGTATTCGTAAAAAACATCAAGTAATGGTGGGTTGTCGTCATCAGCAGCTCTTCTATGTAATCCCCATCAATAGTTTCCATTCCTTTGATCCCTTTGCCCCCTCGGTTCTGGCTGCGGAAATTATCTACGCTCATCCGTTTGATATAGCCAAGCTTTGTCATTGTAATTACCGTATTTGTAACTGGGATCAAATCTTCCATTGAGATGTCGTATTCATCAAACCCAATCGAAGTCCTTCTGTCGTCCCCAAACTTATTAGCAATCAGTAGTATTTCTTCCCGGATCACACCCAAAAGCTTCTTCTCATCAGCCAGGATTGCCTTCAGTTCCTGTATCAGTTCCATAAGCTGGCTGTACTCTGCCTCTAATTTCCCACGTTCTAATCCAGTCAGCGCACGCAAACGCATATCGACGATAGCCTGCGCCTGCGCGTCCGACAACTGAAACCGTTCCATCAAGCTTGCCTTAGCGGCTTGTACCGTTTCGCTGCCGCGGATAATACGGATCACTTCGTCAATATGATCCAGGGCAACAAGCAACCCTTCTAAAATATGGGCGCGTTCCTCAGCCTTGTTCAGTTCGTACTTGGTCCTTCTGGTCACGACTTCTTCCTGATGCTTCAAATAATACGCCAGCATATCCTTAAGGTTAAGGACTTTTGGCTCGTTGTTCACCAGAGCAATCATATTGACGCCAAAGGTATCCTGCATCTGGGTATGCTTATACAAATGGTTCAGGATTACATTTGGGTTTACATCGCGGCGCAGCTCGATACAGATCCGCATCCCTTCCCGGTTCGACTCGTCCCGAAGGTCTGTAATCCCATCTACCTTTTTGTCGCGGACAAGGTCTGCAATCTTTTCAATTAAGCGCGCCTTGTTTACCATATATGGAAGTTCTGTCACCACGATCCGGTTCTTACCATTTGCCATCGGCTCAATATCAGTAACTGCGCGTACCCGGATCTTGCCCTTCCCGGTCCGGTAAGCCTGGTTAATGCCAGAAGTCCCAAGCACCATGCCGCCCGTAGGGAAATCAGGGCCTTTTACAATCTCCAACAATTCTTCGATTTCCGTATCCCGATCCTCTTGGATCCGGTTGTCAATCAATTTCACTACGGCGTCAATGGATTCCCGCAGGTTATGAGGCGGTATATTCGTCGCCATGCCGACTGCAATCCCAGTCGTCCCATTTACTAGGAGATTTGGATAACGGGAAGGGAGGACCTGTGGCTCCCTTTCCGTTTCATCAAAGTTCGGGGAGAAATTTACGGTATCTTTATTGATATCTGCAAGCATCTCCATCGAGATCTTACTTAACCGGGCCTCTGTATAACGCATGGCTGCCGCCCCGTCGCCGTCTACCGAACCAAAATTCCCATGGCCGTCTACCAGCATGTAACGGGTGGACCACTCCTGCGCCATATTGACAAGCGCGCCATAAATGGAACTGTCGCCATGCGGATGGTATTTACCCATCGTATCCCCGACAATACGCGCGCATTTCCGGTGCGGCTTATCCGGTCCATTATTCAGCTCTATCATTGCATACAGAATCCTGCGCTGGACCGGCTTAAGGCCATCCCTGACGTCAGGAAGCGCGCGGGAAGTCAAAACACTCATCGCATAATCAATATATGAGCTTTCCATGGTATCTTTCAAATCAACGTTATCAATCCGGTCGAACATCTTATCATCCATCTATTTACCTCCATTACACATCCAGGTTCTGCACGTATTTGGCGTTCATTTCAATAAACTCCCGCCTTGGCTCAACCTTATCTCCCATCAAGGTATTAAAGGTCAGGTCAATTTCGGATGCGTCTTCTTCGTTAAAAATAACCCGTTCTAACACTCTGGTCTCTGGATCCATCGTTGTTTCCCAAAGCTGCTCTGGATCCATTTCCCCGAGCCCTTTATAACGTTGGATTTTATTATTCCCATCCCGCCCGATTTCCTTTAAAATCTGTTCTAATTCTATATCATCGTAGGCATACCATACTTTTTTGTTCCGTTCCACCTTATACAGAGGCGGCTTCGCCAGATAGACAAAGCCCTTCCGGATTAAATCTGGCATAAAGCGGTACATAAACGTCAGCATCAAGGTACTGATATGCGCGCCGTCTACGTCAGCGTCCGTCATAATAATAATCTTATGGTATCTTAATTTCTCGATATCGAAATCCTCATGGATCCCAGTACCAAACGCCGTAATCATCGCTTTAATTTCTGCGTTCCCATAAATTTTATCCAGCCTTGCTTTTTCAACGTTGAGGATCTTACCGCGCAGAGGAAGGATCGCCTGTGTTGCACGGCTTCTGGCCGTTTTGGCAGATCCTCCTGCAGAATCTCCCTCCACAATAAAAATTTCACAATTTTTCGGGTCTTTGTCAGAACAATCCGCCAACTTCCCTGGAAGCGACGTATTTTCCAATGCGGTCTTACGCCTGGTCAGATCTCTTGCCTTCCTCGCTGCCTCGCGTGCCCTTTGCGCCATCAAAGATTTCTCACAAATCGCCTTGGCAACGGACGGGTTCTGTTCCAGGAAATACGTAAGCTGCTCGCTGACAATACTGTCTACCGCTCCCCGGGCTTCGCTATTCCCCAGTTTTTGCTTTGTCTGCCCTTCGAACTGCGGCTCTTCAATCTTCACGCTTATAATAGCCGTAAGGCCTTCCCGGATATCTTCGCCAGACAAGGCAGCCTCACCCTCTTTTAATATCTTATTTGCCTTAGCATAAGAATTAAAGGTCTTAGTCAATGCATTCCGGAACCCTGCCAGATGCGTTCCCCCTTCTGGCGTCGTAATATTATTCACGAAACTATAGGTAGAATCGTTGAACGATTCGTTGTGCTGCATTGCGACCTCAACATAGACCCCGTCTTTCTCCCCTTCACAATATATCACATCACCATACAGTGGATCTTTGCTGTGGTTTAAGTAACACACAAACTCTTTGATACCGCCCTCATAATGGAACACGTCTTCCCGTTCCTTACCGTCCCTTCTATCTTCAAGGCATATTTTAATGCCTTTTGTCAAAAACGCCATCTCCCGTATCCGTTGTTTTAATACAGAATAATCAAATACCGTTTCTTCAAATATCGTCCCGTCTGGGCAGAATGTAACCTGGGTGCCAGACTTACCAGGGCTGCATTCCCCAATCATTTCCAATGGATAAACGCTTACCCCTCTTTCATAACGCTGCCGGTATACCTTGCCTTCATGGAAAATCTCTACCTCCAGCCAATCAGAAAGCGCGTTTACAACAGAAGCGCCTACCCCATGAAGCCCGCCGGAAACCTTATATCCCCCACCGCCAAATTTCCCTCCGGCATGGAGTATCGTAAAGACAACCTCGACCGCGGGTTTGCCAGACTTATGGTTGATCCCGACTGGAATCCCACGTCCATTGTCCGTCACACGGATACAGTCGCCTTCCAAAATCGTTACTTCTATGGTATCACAGTAGCCGGCAAGCGCCTCGTCGACGGAATTATCTACAATTTCGTAAACCAAGTGATGGAGCCCCCTAGAAGACGTGCTTCCAATGTACATGCCAGGCCGCTTCCGGACTGCTTCTAACCCTTCCAGGATCTGAATCTGATCTGCGCCGTATTCTGCGTTCGTATTTGTATTCGTACCCATGTTCTTCCTCCAATTCCTATAAACGGTCCTCAATTGCCACATTGCCATTTACTACTTTGAAAATTTTATTGATTTCAAACCTGTTCTTTACAAATCCATCCAACCCAGTACAAGTAATGATTGTCTGTACCCCGTGGATGCTGTCTAACAGAAAATTCTGGCGGCTGCCGTCTAATTCAGACAGCACGTCGTCTAAAATAAGGACAGGTATTTCATTTGTAGCATGTTTCACCAATTCAATTTCAGAAAGTTTCAATGATAATGCACAGCTCCGCTGCTGTCCCTGGGAACCAAACTTGCGGATGTCGATATTATGGATCAAAAAACACAGGTCGTCTCTGTGGGGCCCCACAGAAGTCATACCAAATTTTAAATCCCTTTCCTGGTTCCGAATCAGTTTTTCCTCCATATATCCTTCCGATACATCCGGCTCATACTTCACGTAAAGATCCTCCTTCCCGCCGGACAATTCCTTATGTATCCCATTTATCATTTGATTGAGCTGGATCAGGAATTTATTCCTGGCTGAGATAATCCTTTCCCCATATTCAGCAAGCTGCATATCCCATACTGCCAAAGTATCCCTCAACTCTGGGTGGAATGGAATATCCTTTAACAGTTTATTCCTATGCTCTAATATTTTATTATAATTTGAAATGTCATGTAGGTATGATTTATCCAACTGGCAAAGCTCTGCGTCCAAAAACCTTCTCCGCTCTTTTGGCCCACGCTTAATAATCTGTAAGTCTTCTGGGGAGAACATCACAAAATTCAACAGGCCAAATAACTCCGACGCCCTGTGGATTGGAATTTGATTGATTGCAATCCCTTTTGCCTTCTTCCGCTTGATATGCATATCAATCTGGTGGTCCAACCCATGCTTCCTGACAACGACCCGGATATGGGCTTCCTCTTCCCCAAACTGGATCATCTCTTCATCTTTACTCCCGCGATGGGATCTACAGGTGCCGCTGAGATAGATAGATTCTAATAAATTCGTCTTGCCTTGGGCATTATCGCCATAAAGGATATTCGTACCTTTGTCAAATTCTGTATACAGATAGCTGTAATTGCGGAAGTTATTCAATGCAACAGACTTTACCCTCATTTTACAATCTGGATTGTCTCCCCTTCAAAAGAAACAACATCTCCATCTGTTAATTTCTTCCCCCGGCGTGTTTCTACTTCCCCATTCACTGATACAAGTCCATCCTGGATCACAAGTTTTGCCATTACGCCTGATTCTACCAGGTTTGCAGCCTTTAAAGCCTGGCCCAGCCTTATAAATTCATCCCTAAGCTTTACTTCTACCATGCGTCGGTTTCCTCCATCGTCTATGCTAAAAATATAAATTATTTAATTATTTACTGCTGCGTTAAAATTAACAGGAAGGATCAAATAAATATAAGATTCCTCTGTATCCTTGATAAAGCATGGGGCTTTCGGGTTTACCATATAAAGGCAGGCGTTTTCATCGTCAATAACCCGCAAAGCCTCCATAAAGAATTTGGGGTTGAACCCAATCAAGATATCCTTCCCTTCTTTTTCAATATCAATCTCTTCATCCATAGAACCCAAAGAAGAGTGGATCTTTAACTCCATCGTACCTTCCGATATGTCCATCAGGATTGGCTTCTTGTCGCCTTCTTTTACAAAGAGCGTAGCCCTGTCAATGCAGTACAGCAGTTCCCGCCGGTTTATCGTAACCTTTGTTTCATAATCAGAAGAAAGCATCTGATCGATCTTGAAATATTCCCCTTCAATCAGGCGGGATACAACGGTCGTATCCCCAAATTCAAAAACGATATGGTTATCGGTAAAAAACATATGCACAGGATCATTGACGCCTCCAGGCAAGATTTTGCTTACTTCCTGGAGCGTCTTACCTGGGACTATGACCTTGTGGCAGCCGTATACCTCGCTCAGTTCTATTTTACGGATAGAAATACGATGGCCGTCTAAGGAAACGACCCTGAGCTGGTTCTCTGAAATCTCAAACAGTTCCCCTGTCATCAGTTTATTGTTATCGCTATCTGCAATGGAAAAAATCGTCTGCCGGATCACTTCTTTTAAGGTAAATTGGGAGAGGGAGATTGGTTGGTTCCGTTCTATAAATGGAAGGTATGAAAAATCTTCCCCTGATCTACCTGGAATATTGAATTTTGCTTTCTCACAGGTAATTGTCGTATGGTAATTGTCGTCGGATTCAATGGTAACGTCATTATCCGGCAGCTTCCGTACGATTTCAGAGAAAATCTTAGCGTCTAAGGCAAGGATACCACGCGCGGCGATTTCCCCTTTAATTTTTGTTTCAATCCCTAGTTCCATATCGTTTGCTGTCAATTTAATTTCATTAGCGGAAGCGTCGATTAATATACATTCTAATATATTTAATGTTGTCCGTGTAGGGACTGCTTTCGATACGATATTTACTCCACAGAGAAGATCTGCCTTGGAACATATAATTTTCATAACGTGAATAACTCCTTCCTGGCTAAAGATATATTAATGATAATAGATTCATAGTCTTAATCTTAGGGCATGTTTATATGTGCATAAACCGCCAAACCCTCTAGTTTCGGGAGCTTGGCAGTTTATTCGCACTGTATGGCTCTGTGAATACCGCCTTGAAATGGGTGGGACAAGCTGTGTATAACATAAAGAGCCAGAAGTAAGATTGTGGTTTAAATTCTTCTAAATGTGGATGAATTTCAAGGTTGTCCATAAAAACTAACATCAAAGGAACAAGAGTTATCCACAATTGTTGGTCCATTAATTGGGGTTGATTTTTTTCTTAATGGTTTCGATTAGATAACGGGTGTTCTCGTTTTTATCGTATTCTTCCGTTATTTTTTTGATTCCATGGATAATGGTGGAGTGATCCCTTCCGCCTAACAGAGTGCCGATTGCCTCTAAAGGGGTTCCGGTCATGTTTTTACAGAGGTACATGGCAATTTGGCGGGGACGTGCGATTTCACTACTTCGGTTTTTGGAAATCATCTGGGCAGTAGAGATATTAAAGTGCTCTGCGACAATTTCAATGACAAGCTGCGGCGTAATCTCTTTTGGCTTGTCTGGTGAAATAATGTTTTGCAATTCCCTGATTGCCACTTCCATGGTAATCTCGGTATGTTCTAGGTTGGAAAAGGCGAGCAGCTTATTCAGTGCGCCTTCTAGCTCCCGGATATTGGACTTAATGTTAGCAGAAATATAATTCAGAATCTCATCATCTAAATGGAAACCGTCCATTTCCTGTTTCCGCCGTAGGATTGCCATCCTTGTTTCGTAATCTGGAAATCCAATATCTGCTAAAAGCCCGCATTCGAACCGGGAACGGATACGTTCTTCTAATGTTTCCATATCCTTCGGGGGTTTGTCCGAAGATAGGATAATTTGTTTTCCTGCCAAATAGAGGACGTTAAAGGTATGGAAAAATTCTTCCTGCGTGCTCTCTTTTCCGATAATGAACTGGACGTCGTCAATCATAAGGACATCCACTGTCCGGTATTTATCCCTTAACTTGGTCATTGCAGAAGCGTTCCCGTTTCTTATGGAATCAATGACTTCATTCGTAAATTCCTCAGAAGTCACATAAATAACCTTTTTATCCGGCTTCTGTTTTAGGATGAAGTGGCCGATGCTCTGCATTAAGTGGGTCTTCCCTAACCCTGGGCCTCCATATATATAGAGGGGATTGTATACTTCCCCAGGGGATTCCGATACGGCAAGGCTTGCGGCATGGGCAAATTTATTATTCTTACCAACTACGAATGTTTCAAAGGTATAATTGGGATTAAGGGTAGCTTTTTCGTTATTGGCGGCAAACTCGGGGTTCCTGCTTTTAAACGGCTGGATCGCTTTTGTTTGTTCTTGCAGGATAAATTCTATCTCATAATCAGCGCCAATAATTTCCGCAATCGCTACTTTAATCGGAAGCATATACCTTTTTGTGATATAATTTCGGTCCATTTGTTCAGAGGGAACCAAGATATAAAGTTTTGAGCCTTCAATATTGTATACGCGCAATGGCTTTAGCCAGGTTTCAAAGGAAACATCAGTCAGCTCATGTTCTTCCTTTACTGTCATGAGGATTTCGCCCCATTTTTCTAAAATAAGTTCCATGTCAATTCTCCAAACTTCCTGTTTTGTAAAATTCATAGTATTCCATACTCTATAATAAAACAAATTGGGCGAATAATCAATAAAATTTTGTGTATAAAGTAGATGCAAACTTATAGACATCTTGTGGTTAACTTATTTTCCACGCTTTTTCAACAGTGGAAAAAGGACTTGTCCAACTTATAAAAAATAGTTTATTCACATATCAACCATTGGAAAACCATCTATTTTTCAAAGTATTGGAAGAAATTGGTGGAAATATTCACAAGTTTTCAAAAAGTTATCCACAAGTTACCCACAGATTCTTGATAACTTTTTCATTGTGTGGATAATGTGAATAAAATGTGGATAACTATAGTTTATCCACAAACGGGCAGGCTACCTATGTACCCAAGCGTTTAGAACGCTTCTAGGCAATAAAAATTCTAGAAAATCGAATAAAATAGCTTGACTTGGAAGTAATATTTGGTATAATGAAATATGATGTTTTTTAACACAGAGGAGGTGGATGACCTATGAAAATGACATTTCAGCCAAAGAAAAGGCACAGATCCAAAGTGCACGGTTTTCGGAAGAGGATGAGCACGAAGGGCGGAAGGAAAGTTTTAGCTGCTAGGAGATTAAAAGGAAGAAAAAAATTATCAGCGTAGGCCACAGAGTTTGTGGTCTTTTTCGTATCTCTCAATTATGAAATATTCGGAATCATTAAAGAAAAACAGTTATTTCCAGAACGTATATAAAAATGGAAGGTCTTATGCGAACCGGAATCTTGTCATGTACGTTCTGGAAAATAATTCGGACAAGAACAGAATTGGTATATCGGTAAGTAAAAAAGTAGGAAATAGTGTTATAAGACATCACATTACCCGTTTGATCCGGGAGTCGTACCGGCTCTCCGAAGAAGAATTTTGTTGTGGCTGGGATATTGTAGTGATCGCCAGGATAGCAGCGAAACAGATTTCTTACCAGGAAACCCAGCGTTCCCTACTGCATCTTGGGAAGCTTCACCGTATTTTGAAGAATGGGAAGAAGCAATGAAGTTGATAAAAGCGATTAAAAGCTTATCTGCCGGAAAAGAAGATGTAGGTTTGAAGGCAATCATCATTACAATGATTAAATTTTATCAGAAATATCTATCACCTTATAAGACCACGAAATGCCCATATTATCCTACCTGTTCTGCTTATGGATTGGAAGCAGTCCAGAAGCATGGGGCAATTAAGGGGTCTATTTTGGCTGGATGGAGAATTTTAAGGTGCAATCCTTTTTCTAAGGGAGGTTACGATCCAGTGCCGTAACTCCTTGCGTGGGTATCGCGTATTTTGAATTGAGGAGGTTCATTATTTTGACAGAGATTATTCTGACCCAGTACCAGGGAAAGATTATAGGGCCGGTTGCAAGGCTGATTGGATTGATTATGAACTGGCTGTATACATTTTTAAACAGTGCGTTCAGTATCCAGAATATTACAATCTGCATTATCCTGTTTACTGTGATCATTTATTTCCTTCTGTTGCCGCTGACATACAAGCAACAGAAATTTTCCAGGCTTTCCCAGGAGATACAGCCGGAAGTAAACGCAATCCGTGAGAAATACAAGAATAAAAAGGATCAGGTATCCATGCAGAAGATGCAGGAGGAAACGCAGGCAGTTTACAGCAAATATGGCGTTTCTACTATGGGAAGCTGCGTCCAGTTGTTGATCAATTTCCCAATTATGTTAGCCATGTACCAGGTAATCCGCAATATCCCAGCGTATGTAAGCAGCGTAAAGGCTGTGTATACCCCTTTGGTGGATCAGATTATGGGGGTATCTGGATATCAGGATACAATGACCTCTTTTTTGGAGAAGGCGGGCGTAAATACCGTCAGATTAGATTTTGAGTCGTCGCAGACGGCCGTAAATTCGATTATTGACGTGCTCTATGCATTGCCGAGCCGCGGATGGGAAATTTTAAAAGACAGCTTCACCGGGCTGACGGATGTTATAACGACGACAGAAGCCAGCGTATCCCATTTAAATGACTTTTTTGGGATTAATATTGCAAATTCTCCAATGAACCTGATTGCTTCTGGTTGGGGGGAGAAGAATTTCCTGATTATTTTTGTGGCGCTTTTAATTCCTCTGGTTTCATACGGTTCCCAGATCTTAAACTTGAAGCTTATGCCGACGTCTAGCTCTCCAAATGGGGAAGACGCAATGGCAAAGCAGATGAAGACAATGAATACGATGCTGCCGTTATTTTCTTTGTTTATGGTATTTACCGTCCCAGTAGGCCTTGGTATTTACTGGATTACAGGTTCTATTGTACGTTCCGCCCAGCAGGTGGTATTGAACAAGCATATGAAAAATTTGGATTTAGATTCTATTATTGAGAAAAACAAAGAAAAGGCGGAGAAAAAAAGAGAAAAGCAGGGTATTTATGCCAACCAGATTACAAATGCTGCAAGAATCAGTACGAGAAGTATGATCCATCCTGAAACGGATTCTGAGAAGGAAGCGCTTATCAAAAAAGCAGAGGATTATGCAAAAGTTGCCAGGAAAGGAAGTTTATTAGAAAAAGCAAATATGGTAAAGGAATTTAACGAACGGAATAATAAATAGAAGTACCATGGTTGTGAATGGAAATAGGGGGAATTTTGGATGGATTTTATTGAGATTTCAGCAAAAACAGTAGATGATGCCGTAACAAATGGCTTGATACAGCTTGGGACGACAAGTGATAAAGTAGAATATGAAGTGATTGAAAAAGGAAGCGCCGGTTTCTTTGGCATTGGGAGCAAGCCTGCAAAAATCAAGATTTGGAAAAAATCGACAATTGAAGATTATGTCAATGATTTCTTGCAGGATGTATTCCATGCCATGGATATGAAGGTTGAGGTTTCAATTACAAAAAGCGAGGATGGTAAGACGATTGATGTGCAATTGAAGGGTGAGGATATGGGCGTTTTGATTGGGAAACGCGGACAGACCTTAGATTCCCTTCAGTACTTAACGAATCTTGCGGTTGGGAAACAAGTGAATGAATATGTTAAGGTTAAAATTGATACGGAAGATTACCGCAAACGGAGAAGGGAAACATTAGAGAACCTTGCAAGGAACATTGCTTATAAGGTAAAGAGGACGAAACATCCAGTATCTTTAGAGCCAATGAATCCATTTGAACGGCGTGTCATCCATTCCGCATTGCAGAACGATCGCTATGTAAGTACCCATAGCGAAGGAGAAGAGCCTTACCGCCATGTAGTGGTAACCTTGAAACGGAACCGGGAAGATGCGGGAAGCCGCAGCTATAAAAAACAAGAAAATTAATTAAGAAGACTTTCTCAATATTGCAGTTCGTGTATCGCAGGGTGTTGGGGGAGTCTTTTTCTGATTGGGATTCCATATCATACCTTAGTGGTATGGGCTAGAAAGGAAGCTTATGCATACAGATACAATTGCAGCGGTTGCGACAGGTATGGCAAGTTCCGGGATAGGGATTGTTAGGATGAGTGGAACAGACGCACTGCAGGTAATCGATCAAATATACCGTCCGAAGCATGGAGATAAGAAATTGTCTAAGGCCAAAAGCCATACCATTCATTATGGTTTTATTTTCGATGGGCCAAAGGCGGTAGATGAGGTAATGGTATCCATCCTGAGAGCGCCTTTGACGTATACGAGGGAGGATACGGTTGAGATTAACTGCCATGGCGGATTCTTAGTGACAAAGCGTGTCTTAGAAACGGTCGTCAAATACGGTGCAAGGCTTGCAGAACCAGGAGAGTTTACGAAGCGTGCGTTTTTAAATGGAAGGATTGATCTTTCCCAGGCGGAAGCTGTTATGGATCTGATTCAGGCAAAAAACGATTTTGCATTAGAATCGTCGCTTGATCAGTTAAAAGGAAGCCTCAAAGACAAGATCACAGGCTTAAGGGCTATCATCATCCATGAGATTGCTTTTCTAGAGTCGGCTTTGGATGATCCTGAACATATTTCACTAGAAGGATACCGGGATAGGCTTTTGCCTATTGTAGAAGATCTGTCTAAGCAAATCCAAGGTTTATTAGATTCTTATGAAAGCGGATCCTTGCAAAAGGAAGGGATCCAGACAGCCATTATTGGGAAGCCCAATGCGGGGAAGTCCTCCTTGATGAATTTATTCGTAGGGAAAGAACGTGCAATTGTAACAGATATTGCAGGAACGACGCGCGATACTTTGGAGGAACAAATCTGTTTGTCTGGGATCCCATTTCATATTATGGATACGGCAGGCATACGCAATACAGAAGATATGGTAGAAAAAATAGGCGTCGATCGGGCCAAAGCATCCATGGAAAATGCAGATTTCGTTCTTTATGTCGTGGATTCTTCTATTTCCTTGGATGAGAACGATTACAAGATCCTTGGCTTGTTGCAAGGAAAAAAAGCAATGGCGCTGTTAAACAAATCTGATTTAACCCAAAATGTTTCTTTTGAAGATATTAAGCTAGAAATGGATCGGATGGGTTTGGATCTTCCTGTCGTTTCTATTTCCGCAAAAGAAGGGTCTGGAATGGAAGAATTTATAGCAAAAGTAAAGGAAATGTTCTTTCATGGAGAATTACATTTTTCGCAAGAAGAGGCTGTTATTACAAATGTAAGGCATAAAACCTCGCTTCAGGAAGCGCTGGATAGCTTGGGTTTTGTTATCAAGGGGATTCAAGATCAGTTACCAGAGGATTTTTATTCGATCGATTTAATGGATGCGTACGAACGTTTGGGAAGTGTGATTGGGGAATCCGTAGGAGAAGATTTGGTGGATGAGATTTTTTCTAAATTCTGTATGGGGAAATAAAAGTGCTGCTAAAGACAGGCAAGGTAGGAGGAAGTATTTATGGATTGCATTACAGAATATTACGATGTATGCGTTGTAGGGGCGGGTCATGCAGGATGCGAGGCGGCGCTTGCTTGTGCAAGGCTTGGTATGGAAACCATTTTATTTACAGTTAGTATAGAAAGCATTGCAATGATGCCATGCAATCCGAATATCGGAGGTAGTTCAAAAGGGCATTTGGTTCGGGAAATTGACGCTTTGGGCGGGCAGATGGGCATTACGATTGACCAGACCTTTATTCAGTCAAAAATGCTGAACGTGTCCAAAGGGCCAGCCGTCCATTCGCTCCGTGCGCAGGCAGATAAGGCGGAATATAGCCGGAATATGCGTATGACGCTAGAGCAAACCGAACATTTGACCATCCGTCAGGGGGAAGTGACGAAGCTTCTGATCGAAGATGGGAAAATAAAAGGGGTAAAGACGTTTTCTGGCGCAGTTTACAATAGTAAAGCAGTTGTGCTCTGTACGGGGACTTATTTGAAATCCAGATGTCTGTATGGGGACGTTGTAAACTATACTGGTCCAAACGGTTTACAATCTGCCAATTATCTTTCGGATTCTCTGCGGGAAAATGGCATTGAGCTGCTTCGTTTTAAGACGGGGACGCCAGCCCGTGTGGATGGGAGGACCGTTGATTTCAGTAAAATGCAAGAGCAGAAGGGGGACAGCCGTATTGTGCCTTTTTCATTTACGACAGATCCAGAATCCATACAAAAAGAACAAGTATCTTGCTGGTTAACGTATACGAATGAAGAAACGCATGAGATTATCCGGGACAACTTGGACCGCTCTCCCTTGTATTCCGGCATGATCGAAGGCGCTGGTCCAAGGTATTGCCCTTCGATCGAGGATAAAGTCGTGAAATTTGCAGACAAAGAGCGCCATCAAGTCTTTTTAGAGCCAGAAGGGCTGTCTACCAATGAAATGTATGTTGGCGGGATGTCAAGTTCCCTTCCAGAGGACGTCCAGTATCGCATGTACCGCAGCGTCGCAGGCCTAGAGCACGTGAAAATTGTAAGGAACGCATATGCCATTGAGTATGACTGCATCGATCCCAGGCAGCTTTCCCCTTCGTTGGAATTTAAGAAAATAAAAGGCTTGTTTTCCGGAGGGCAGTTGAATGGAAGCTCGGGTTATGAGGAAGCGGCGGCTCAAGGGCTTCTTGCTGGAATTAATGCGGCGATGTATATATTGGGCAAAGAGCCTTTTATCCTGGACCGGTCGGAAGCTTATATTGGCGTATTGATCGACGATCTTGTTACGAAAGAAAACCGCGAGCCTTACCGGATGATGACTTCTAGGGCGGAGTACCGGCTGCTCTTACGTCAGGACAATGCTGATTTGCGCCTTACGAAAAAAGGCTTCCAGATAGGGTTGATAAGAGAAGAAAGATACCAGCGTGTTGTGGAAAAAGCGTCTTTGATCCAAAAGGAGGTGGACCGCATCCAAAATGTGCACATTGGGGCGACCAAACAAGTGCAGGAATTGTTATGCCGTTGCAAAAGCACTCCTCTAAAGGCTGGGAGTACGATTGCAGAATTGATCCGAAGGCCTGAATTGTGTTATGAAGATTTGGAAGAAATCGATCCAGGGCGTCCAAAGCTGTGGGATGATGTGGTGGAACAGGTGAATATCCATATCAAGTACGATGGATATATAAAAAGGCAATTGAAACAGGTGAAGGAATTTAAGCGGCTGGAACATAAGAAATTACCAGAACATTTTGATTATAACCAGGTCAATAGCCTTCGGATTGAAGCAAAACAGAAGCTAAACCTTTACCAGCCAGTAAGCGTTGGACAGGCTTCAAGGATATCTGGCGTATCGCCGGCAGATATTTCCGTGCTGTTGGTTTATTTTGAACAAAAATACAGGAAAGACAGGAAGGACGAAGCATGAGCATTACGTTAAGCCAATTGGATCCGTTAAAGTATGGATGTGAAGATCTTAAGATTAAGCTTACAGATGATAAATTGCAGCAGTTTATAGTATATTATGAAAAAATGATCGAAAGAAATAAGGTTATGAACCTGACTGCAATAACAGAACTGCAGGAAGTGATAGAAAAGCATTTTCTGGATTCCTTAAGCCTGGCGGATAGGATAGATTTAAACCAGGAATTGTATATTCTGGACTTAGGCACAGGAGCTGGATTTCCAGGCATCCCGTTAAAGATTGCATTTCCACAGTTAAAAATCATATTGATGGATTCTCTGCGCAAGCGTGTCGTGTTCCTAGAGGAGATGATAGAAACCCTTGGTTTTTCCAACTGTTCTGCAGTACATGGAAGAGCGGAAGAACTGGCAAGGAAGGCTGAATATCGGGAACAATTTGATCTTTGTGTTTCAAGGGCAGTTGCAAACCTTTCTTCCTTAAGTGAATACTGTATCCCCTTTGTAAAAGTAGGCGGGGACTTTATTTCCTATAAATCTGGAGAAATTGAAGAAGAAGCCGCTAGGGCCAAAAAAGCCATATCCATATTAGGTGGGGAGTTAACCGAGATACACAAATTTACTTTGGCTGGGACAGAGTTGTCCAGATCCTTTGTCCGTATCCATAAGAAAAAGAAGACGCCGAACGCATATCCAAGGAATGCAGGGATTCCGTCTAGAAAACCTATTCTGTAAAAAGAGAGACATTGCGATTTCACAAAGAATAAGGGGCTGTTGCAAAATAGATGTTATATACAAAATACGGATTTTATATACATAGATTCATCTAATCTTATATAAACAATACTTTGCAACAACCCCTGGAATACCATATCGTATTTTGTAAGATCCCTGTTATTTGACCGGATTTAAATATAAATTCAGTAATTGCATTAATTGTTCTGGTACTTCCAATTGTGGAAGGTAAGAAGATTCCTCTATATAAGAACCCTCAATGGAAGAATTGTATGAAATATAAGAATCTAGGATTTCATGGCTATCCGGTCTTTTCTCACTTCCAATCAGATAGATGCTATTGTTAATTTTTTTCAGAGCATGGACAATATTGATGTTTGTATAGCTTGCCTTTATACTGGACAAAAGGTATTTCCCATGACCGTGCCCAAGGTGCGCAGCTTCGTAATAAGAATCGATTACTTTTGTTGGGACTAAATAGTTTTTATAGTAATATGCATGATAAAATATATAGTTTAAATTATGTTTTGTAAATATAAGGTTATAAATCATCGTACCTAATACGGGCAATTCAATGAAAAATTTTAACGCATTTTTCCTTTTACTTGGGCTTTTACAAAGATTCTGCAAGCTGGTAGGATTGATAATAATCAGTTTGTTGAACTGATCTGGTTCCATATTGCAAGCCATAATCGTAAAAGAAGAAGATTCTCCTGTGGCAATAATGTCCGCCTTGCTTCCAATGATGTTTTTGATAAAATCGGTGATTAGTTGCACGTATAAAAAATTACTGTACGTCAGGTTCGGTTTCTCACTCCGTCCACAGCCAAGTAAATCAATAGTGTACACCGTATGGTATTTGGCAAGGTGTTTGACGATTTTCTCCCACTCAAAAGAAGAAGAAGCAGGATTTAAATCATGTACCAGAAGTAATGGGCTGCCCTTCCCTTGCTTTGTATAAAAAATATCACCATATCTCCATTTATAAAATTTTCCCTTTTCTGTTTTTAATAAATTCTTCCTGCCAGAGGAAAGGTTAATCGCTTTATTCATTCCATAAAGGCTAATGGCTGTCAATGTAGTTAAGAGCAGACAATTACGAATATGTTTCTTCATTCTGGCATCTCCTTCCTTATTAATTTTATCCCTGCGAAGCAGCTAGCCGATTAATTATGGTAGAATCTGTGGATGATATATCTCACAGGCAAAGCCTTTCCTGCGTAATTGGGAATAGGTAATTGCGAAACCCTCTCTGGGACAGACGCGTCTGTCCAATCCATACA
>CAOKNO010000018.1 GCA_948470065.1 uncultured Eubacterium sp.
TTGTATGGATTGGACAGACGCGTCTGTCCCAGAGAGGGTTTCGCAATTACCTATCCTATCTATATAGGCGGTTGCAAAACTCCCTTTCTAGAAACAGCGGATGTTCAATCTGTACAAAATAAGGGCGACTTGCGACGGCATCTGGAGCCCGCTTTTGTATGGATTGGACAGACGCGTCTGTCCCAGAGAGGGTTTCGCAATTACCTATCCTATCTATAGAATAAAAAACACCTCTCAAGTAGATTGTAATAATGCCCATTCTCTACTTAAGAGGTATCTTATCCTCTTCCCTTCCCACGGCTTGCCTATCTTCCCATCCTGGTTCGTTACAATCCGCCTTTTTGCTTCCTGCGCTGCATAAGCCAAACCTTATTCTACGGAAATCAAATAGTAATAGATGGGCTGCCCGCCATAGTGCACCTCGATCTCACAGTCTGGGTACTGCGTCTGGATATCCGCTCCTAACTGCCGCGCCGTTGCTTCTTCGATTTCTTCTCCATAATAAATACTGATAATCGAAGCGTCTTCATCCACAAGCTGTGCTGTTAAGTCCTTTGTCACTTGTTCCATATCCTTCCCAACCGAAAGGATGGAGCTATCGCCCATGCCCATAAAATCGCCTTGTTTGATGGATTTATCGTCAATCAGCGTATCCCGCACGGCATACGTCACCTGCCCGGTCTTTACGCTGGTAAGCTCTTCTGTCATACGCGCCGCGTTTTCTTCCGGGCTGCTGTCCGGCATAAAGTTAATCAGCGCGGTAATCCCCTGCGGCACCGTCTTCGTTGGGATCACAAAAATATTCTTCTCCTCCATCAAGGATGCCGCCTGGTTCGCAGCCAAGATAATATTCTTATTGTTCGGCAGGATAAAGATATTTTCTGCATTCACTTCCTCAACCGCGTTCAGCATATCCTCCGTGCTGGGGTTCATCGTCTGCCCGCCGGAAATAATATAATCTACGCCAAGGCCTTTAAATATCTCGTTAATGCCTTCCCCGATGGACACGGAAATAAACCCCATCTCCTTCTTCTCCTCCATCTGGGCTTCTTCTAACGCCGCTTTCTCCGAACGTTTCTTCTCGTCTGCTAGCTTCTGCTGCTCTGCGGCTTTCTGGGCATCCTTAATCAGCTTCTCCTGATGCTCTTCCCGCATATTGTCAATTTTGATCCTGCTCAGTGAACCATAGGTCAATGCACGCTGGATGGCAAGTCCAGGGTCGTCGGTATGTACATGGACCTTGGTAATCTCATCATCCGAAACAACGACAAGCGAATCCCCAATGGATTCCAGGTAAGCCTTGAAATCAACTTCCGTTTTCTCATCCATCGGCCGGTTCTGTACAATAATAAATTCGGTACAATACCCAAACGTAATCTCCTGCTCTGCCTGCTGCGAAATCTTAACAACCCCGCCGCCTGCCTTCGCGCCTTCTATGACGTAATCGGTTTCTTTCCCAATTAAGGCGTTGTACGCGCCCTTTAAGACCTCGACAAGCCCCTGCCCGCCGGAATCCACAACGCCTGCCTGTTTCAGGACAGGGAGCATCTCCGGCGTCTGGCTTAAGACGTATTCGCACTCCCCGATCACTTCACCAAGAAAATGTTCCAGGTCATCCGTTTCCCCAATCAGTTCTAGCGCCTTATCCGCGCCTGCCTTCGCTACGGTCAGGATTGTCCCTTCCTTCGGCTTCATAACTGCCTTATACGCCGTCTCCACAGCCTTCTGGAGGGCGTCGCTTAAAATAACGGCATCCAATTCCTGGTGTTTGCTGATCCCTTTCGTAAACCCACGGAACAACTGGGACAAGATAACGCCCGAATTGCCCCTTGCACCGCGCAAAGAACCAGAGGAAATCGCCTTTGCCAAAGCCTCCATATCCAAAGATCCGCCCAGATTCTGTACTTCTGCAGCCGCAGCCATAATCGTCATCGTCATATTCGTGCCTGTATCTCCGTCCGGCACAGGGAACACGTTCAGTTCATTGATCCATTCCTTCTGCGCTTCTAAATTCTTCGCCCCCGCCAAAAACATTTTTGCAAGCATCGGCGCTTTTATCGTAGTTATCGCCACTTCCATTTCCTCCTTAATCAATCACTCTGACACCTTCCACAAAGATGTTGATTTTCTCGATTTCCATACCAGTAAACTCCTCTACCTGATATTTCACCGTACTGATCAAGTTATCAGAAACAGTGGAAATACTAACCCCATAAGAAACAATCACATGGAAATCTAACGTAATCTTATTGTCATTCAGGGTAACATTGATCCCATGGTTCAAATAATCACGCTTCAACAGCCTTACCAGGCCGTCCTTCATATTCACCGCCGCCATCCCCACAATCCCAAAACATTCCACGGCTACAGAACCTGCGTAAATCGCAATCACATCCGTGTCAATCAACACTTTTCCAAATTGGGTGTCCACTCGTCCTTTCATACCGCAACCTCCATAGTTAAACTTAGTCATTATTATAACCGTTTTCCGCAAAAAATGAAACCTATATTTTTCTTTTTTAAAAAAAATCATTTTTTGCTTGCAATAAAGCATCCTATCTGTTAGAATATGGGTGTTGTGATTCTGAGAAGTACAAGGAGGTGCAATTATGGCAAAATGCAGTGTTTGTGGTAAAGGTGTACATTTTGGGAAAAATGTCAGCCATTCTCATAGAAAAACCAATAAAATGTGGAAACCGAACATTAAGTCTGTAAGGTGTAAGGTAAATGGCGGCAACAAGAAGATGTATGTTTGTACTTCCTGCTTAAAAAGCGGAAGGGTAGAAAGAGCTTAATCTGATGCATTTATACAATCGATACATTTGGCTCCCACGGGGCAATTCATTGGCAGTACGATGGATTGCTCTTTTTTATTGCCCCGGCTAACAGCAGAACAAATTATACCCCAACAGCAGCAGCACAAAGATAACCAAGATCCCCAAAGCCTCGTTCGGCAGGAAAATCATAATCGCCATCCCCACCGCAATCCAAAAGAATATAAAGCCAATCAACCGTTTCATGCCGCCACCCATAAAAATATATCTTGCTATATAATATATGATATCCCATAAGAAAAATGCAACAGACTTTTCCACGTCGCGATACCACAACAAAACAGGCAGCCCGCATACAAGGAGCTGCCCTAGAACATGCTATCCAAACGCCGCTTCCTTTACTCCTGCCCTACGTGTAACTGCTCCGCCAGATCCTCAGCGGCAGCCTTCTTGGCAGCGGCGTCTCCCGCAGACTGGCTTTTCCCGGAACCCTTGCCAGCAAACTTATTGACGAAATCCGGCACCATATCTAGTATTTTGGTAATGCTGTCCTGGTTTTTGATGTTGACCAATTTCGTGATCCCATCCTGGATGACAAGCACGGCGCTCGGCGAAATCCGCCCGCCCATCCCGCCTCCGGCGTTGTTTTTCTTTTCCTGGTTGAACGCGCCTGCCCCTACCCCAAAGGATACCTCAATCAAGGGAAGGATAATCGTATCCCCAATATGCACGGCGTCCCCAACTACGGTTTTTGTGGTAATAAAGCTGTCCATCCCTTTGAATAAAGACTGCACGGTTGTGTTAAAATTGTTTTCCTGCATAACCAAACCTCCTGTTATTTCTTTCCTTTTGCTATTATTTTACGTATGCTTTTCTCCCTTATGAGCCGGAACCCGGCCCGCAACAGATGAAAGGCCCGCATATGCCCTTTCATACATAACGTCCCTTTTACATAAAAAGAATCTGCTACAAAATCCGGCGCAAGATCGATCTTGTATTTCGCCCAAAACGGAAGGATACTGGCCGCGCCCAACAACAGCCCGGTCTGTGCCGGATCCCCGGTAGAAAACCCCACATTGCCCCATGCCTTTGCCGGGGAATAATGCTTACACAGATACCAGAACTGCCCAAGTGCAAAACGCAATGCTTCTTTATTAGTTTCTTCCGAAAGCATTTTTTTTATGTTCGCCGGATGTTTTTTTAACTCCCTGATTCGGTCCGCCAGGCCAGAAATCTTCTGGCGTGCCTCATGCACCCGTTTCTGGACAGAAGCAAACCTCTGCTGCATCCGTTTCACAACCGGAAGCTTCCTTCCTTGCTCCTCTTCGGGCACGCCCAAGCCGCCTTGCATGCCTGCTCCTTGGCATCCGCTGTCTGGATCCGGGCTCTCCTGTCCGGATTCCTTCCCTTCTTCCCCTTCTCCCTGCATCCTGTGCTTCTTCTCTTCCTCTGCTCCTTCGTTTTGCATTCCAGGCTTTTTCCCGCTTTGCCGCCCTATGCTGCGCTTCCTTTGTTCCTTCTTCTGTTTTCTCTTAGAAGCCTTACCTGACCGCCGTTTCCTTTTCCCCTTCTTCTGCTCAGGCTTCCCTTCCTTCCGCCCGAATACCAAAACGCCTAGAATGCGCATCCTCCAGGAAAATCCTTCCCTCCGATACCACAGCCGGATATCCACAACATGGAACAGCCAGTGGAATACGGCCATACCCTTTGTTTCATCCTGCGCCTCAATACAGATCTGGTAACGGACGGGAACGGATACCGCCGCCACAGCCAGCAATACCACGGCTGCTAGAAGAATGCCGATGAGTTTTAAAATCACAAACAGGATTCCCATACAAACCCTTTCCATGCTACAGCCCCTTCCACTCCCTCACCATCAACGTGCGCGGAAGCGTGAAAAAGGCTGCGGCCGATTCTTATTGTCCTTCTGCCTTCCCTTAAAATAATCCCTGACATTGAAACCTCCGGTATCACGGTATACATCCATAACGATCCTTCCGGCTAATTCCATCGCGTTCTCATATCCCTTGTCAATCCCGACAACCACCATCCCTTCCTTGGGATAACATTTCTGGTTCAACTCCCAGGATGGGATAATGTCCAGCAGGTTCTTGGGATTGCTGCTCAGTGCAATCACATAAACGTCGATCAAGCCTGCCCGATGTAGGATTTTCCATTTTATCTTTTCTTTTTTCGCTGCAATGCCCTCTCCTGCATAATATTGACTATCCCAAACCATCCTATTCTCCTGAACCTGATAAATCACGAATATGAAAAACGCTTTTCCATGTCAATAACCCCGCTGCAAGCAGCGGGGCATGGAACCTGAAACTTCCAAGGGGGCGGGATAACGCCTTTCGCACCGCAAATCCTGGCTGCTGTCTGTACTGCAGATACAGTATCAAAAGTATTTCCTGCTGCCCCAAAGATTACTTTTTTTTAAATCCAGATATTCGTTATAAGCTTTCTCCAGGATCTGCTTCTCATTTGCAAACCGGAGCAAATGATATGCCTCATGGAATTTATAATACCCGGAATCAACAAAATATTCTTCCCGTTGTGGTCTGCTGTAATAACTGTCTGCCATCATCAGATACCAATGTACGTCTTTTTCCACGGTATCATCCGGAACATTAAAAGAATACTGGCTCTTTCCAACATATTTTATAATGGAGGCGTTCACCCCGGTTTCCTCCAATACCTCCCTCGCTGCTGTTTCTCTATATTCTTCGCCTGATTCAACCGTCCCTTTCGGAAGCACCCAACCCTCATATTTATTCTTATAATTCTTATACAAGAGCAAGATCTTCCCGCGAAATATTACCACACCACCACAACTTGTTGCTTCAATCATTGCAATACCTCCTGATGTGGTTTTTGACCTTACAGAAAGTATACCCCTTTTTACCGCTTCTTGCAAGAATTATTCAATATTCTTTCAACGCTTCTTTCAGCTTCCTGAGAAATACCGATCGAACACCTGCTTTGCAACTGGCACGGCAGCCGTGCTCCCTGCGCCGCCGTTTTCTACAATTACCGTCACCACTACCGTCCCCTTTTCTTCTGTGGAGGCATATCCGGTAAACCATGCATGGCTTTCCCCTTTCGTATTGCTAAATTCCGCAGAACCCGTTTTGCCTGCCGCCTGGTAGGCCTGGCCATTTAGGGCGGAAGCCGTCCCGTTTTCCACGGCTGATTCCATAAACCCCTGCAGCTTTTCGGCTTCTTCCGGCGCCAGCAAGGAACCGTATTCTAAGCTACGGTACTGTTTCACATGGACGCCTTTGTAATTCTCCGTACGGTCAATCACATACGGGCGCATCAGTTTTCCCTGGTTTGCAACCGCACAAGTGACAAGCGCCATATGCATCGGCGTCATCAGCGTTTCCCCTTGCCCAATGGCAGTCTGCCCCACCTCGTCCCTGTCGGATTTCCCATCCAAGACAAAGCTGCTCTTATTGGACGGGTAAGGGCCGGGCAGGCTCTTGCCAAACATCATATCGCCGCAAAGCTGGGCAAACCGCTTCTTATCCAGCCCAAGCCCAATATTCGCATAAGAGGTGTTGCAGGATTTGGCAAACGAGGTTTCTAGATCCTCCGCCCCATGGACTGAGTTGTTATAACAATGGATTTCCGTTTCGTCAATCGCAATGCTGCCGGTACATTCATACGCATAAGACTGGTAATCAGGGTGTTCCCGGATATACTGCAAGGTTGTCAATATCTTAAACGTCGAGCCTGGCGGGTAAAGCCCTTGGGTCGTCCGGTTCACAAGCACGGAATGCTCGCTGTCCGTATTGGATATGATGCTTTCCCACTCGGCAGCAATGGTATTCGGAGCAAAATCAGGCTTTGATACCATCGCCAGGATTTTCCCGGTCGCAGGATCGAGCGCGATCACCGCCCCGCGGTTTTCCCCCAGCGCATGGTAAGCCGCTTCCTGAAGCCCAAAGTCTAAGGTAGTGACAATCCGATCTCCCTGGTTCTTCTTATCCTGGAACCCATTGAGCACTTGTTCTAAGAAAAAAGCATGGGAGCGCAGCAGGCTGAAATTGCCGAAGGACTCCACCCCGGATTTCCCGTTGCTGTCAAAGCCGACGGCATGGGCGAACATATTGCCATACGGGTACTGCCTAATCTCTCCGCCATCCTCGGCCACAACCGTTTTGGCCAGGACTTTCCCGTCGGAAGACAAAATATCCCCACGGATGACATGCTCTGCAAAGGTATTCTGCCTAGTATTGTACGGGCTGTTGATAAAATCCTCGCTTTTCACAACCTGGAAATATACAAAATACGCAATCAGGATTAGGAACAGGCCGACAAACAGATAGGTGACTATGGCAAACTCCCGGTTCTTTGCCTGGTTAATCGAAGTCCTGGACTTTCGTTCCATGGATGGTTTCTTCATAAGCCGCCCCGCCTCCTTTCCGGCCTTTGGGCTTTTCGCCCCGCTCCTGTGGTTTTTGCCTTGCCTTTGTCCTTCCCGCTCCTGTCTGGCCGCTCTTTCGCGCAGCCTTTTTCCTGGGACGCAAAAACTCTTCCTCCCCGCGTTCCCGCAGCAGGTAAAGCCCTTGGATCACAGAGAAAATAATCATCGTGCTAAGCAAAGAGCTCCCTCCATAGCTGACCAGCGGGAGCGTTACCCCAGTCGATGGGATACACTTGATGTCGCCGCCGATGGAAAGGAAGATCTGGAAGCCGTAAATTGTCCCCAGCCCCAGCGCCACCAGCTTATAAAAGAAATCCTTCATCTGCATTGCGATATTTAAAAACATCAAAAAACAGCTTGCACAGACCAATACCAGGCAGATGGCAAAAATCCCGCCCAATTCCTCTGAAACTGCAGAAAAGATAAAATCCTGCTTTACTTCTGGTATCTTGTAAGGCATGCCTTGGTTCAGCCCCATGCCGAACCATCCGCCCGTTCCAATGGCAAACAAGGAGTTCGACACCTGGTTCCCAGCGTTTTCAAACACAGCCAGCGGATCCTGCCATGCTACCACACGCACCCGGACATGGTGGAACAGGAAATACGCAGCTACCGACGCTACGGCGCCGCACAGCATCCCACCCCCAAAATAATATAAGTTCCGTGTGGCGACATAGAGCATGACCATGTAGGCAATAAAGTAAATCAGCCCCGCCCCCAGATCCTTCGATATCACAAGGATCACGACATGAAGCCCCGCGACAATCGTCGCTTTCACGACTTGGGAAAACTCGGTGGACTCATAAAACATAGACGCCACGAAGAATACAAAAATAATCTTGATAAATTCCGAAGGCTGCACCGTAACCCCAGCCACGGAAAAAGAAAGCTTCGCCCCATGGGACACCGCGCCAAGCACCGCCACAACGCCAAGCATGGTAATGCCTGCTAACGCATAGATCCAGGTCAGGCTCCGGATAAATTTCAGCCTGCTGATAAAAAAAGGGATCAGCATCGTTGCCGCCACCGAAATAACGGCAATGGCAAACTGCTTTACCGCATGCTCATACGAGAGCCTTGTCAGCATGACAAAGCCGATGCACATCAGCATACACATATTATTTACGATAAGCTTAGACACCCTTTTATAAAATAAGGCATAGCATATCTGCACCGCGGCAAAAAACGCTACCTGCTCTAGGTAAAATTTGATCAAATCCATATTTTTCGTCGCTAATACCATAACGGCGTAGGCATTCAGATGGAACAGGTACATATATACCACCTGCTTCTGGAATTTCCTTGCCTGCCGCTCGGGATCCACGTTCCGCTTCAACGAAGAAAAGCATTGGTATGTGTACAATGCAAACAAGATAATCATAGTATACTTTGACAGTTCCGTTATTAAATGCACCATAAGCTATTCGACTCCTCGTTTCCAATGCCCATTGGTAAAATCAGAAAAATACCCTTCCCGCCTCACCGTCCCAGACGCTACGGCTTCTTGGTAATACCCAAACACGCGCTGAACCTCTTCCTCCTTCTCGATGGTAAATGCAATGCGTACGGCTGGCACGCCCAGGGAACAGACGTCCTTATAGTGGTGGAACAGCGAAAGCGGGCTGGTATTATATATCACATTGTAACAGTCCTCACACCAGCTTTTTACGGGGAACTGTTTCCCATACCGGTCTGTAAGATAGGTAAGCTGCCGCCCCTTGCCGCAGCCTGACGTATTCTTGCGGATACATTGCGCGCTCACCATCAGCGGCTGGTATCCATAGAGGATCCATTCCCCATCCGCGCACGGAAGCTGCTTTAGTTCCCTATAATTCAATTCGACCGGAAGGGTAAGCTGGGACAGCGGGAGCTTCAAAAGCCCTTCCTGCGCCTTGCTGGAATATCCATATAACTGGTAATCCCCCTGGATCCTAACACGTCCGACACCCATTTCCTTTAAGAACTGCAGTTCCTCAAAGTTCCGGGCTAGATACCCAGACACCCCGGACGCCTCGATCTGCCGCCAATGCTGCAAGAACCGCCTGGCAGTTTCCATCCGGAACACATAAGGCAGCGCCAAGTAACATTCTTTCCCTGCGTCCCTTGCCTGTGCAACGCACTGGCGCAGCCCCTGGCTCCCTTTGCCCAATGCAAGCCCTTCCACATAAATCCTATGGACGTTTGGCTGTTTTAATGCCAATTGGAATTGATCGGCTGTTTCGGTTAAGACGTGAAGCCTTGGGCGTTTGCTCCTTCCTTCTTCCTGGGGGGCAAGCGGCCCGTGGCTTCGGCGGCCAGGCGTTCTAGCTTCCTGGCTCCCATGCGGCTGATACGTACCGCTATCTTCTTTTTCATTTTTCCCAATCCTGCGGTATTCTTGCAAAATTTTTTCCTGAAGCGCTGCAATCCCATCCCTGCGCAATTGGTTGAGCGCCCCAATCGGAAGGAACGCGCCGTCCTCCATCTCCACTTCCAGCTTATCAAAAACAAAGGGCGTATCCCCTGTCTTCCGAAGCTTCTCCAACGCCGTTTCCTTCGTTAACGGCTGTTTTTGGGCTGGCTTTACAATCCCTCCTGTTACTTCCACCTCCATTCCCTGATATTCTAACACAAGCCTGGCCGCAAATCCTTGCGAAAGCCTTAAATTTCCATTTATTTTTTCTTTCTTTTCTATCCCGTTCTCTTCCGTCCAAAAAGCTTTGGCGTTTCCTTTCTCCCCCTTCCCATGGGAAGGGCTGGAAAAGGTAATCATATCCTTACCATTGTGTTTCGTATAATAGCCGTTCGTAAACCCGCACCGGTTCCCAAGCCCCAGCAGATATTCCCGATCCGCCTGGCTCACTTTGTAAGACCGCTTGGGATCGGCTTCGTAACCATCGAGGTACTTGCGGTAGATCCTGGTCACGCCCGCCGCATATTCCGCCTGCTTCATCCGTCCCTCAATCTTAAGCGAATGTACGCCGCTTTCTATCAATTGCGGAATCAGATCAACGGCGCACAAATCCTTTGGGCTTAACAGATACGATTTCCCTTGCTCCCCAGAAACGCCATACAAAAGCCTACATGGCTGCGCGCACCGCCCCCGGTTCCCGCTTCTTCCGCCGATCATGCTGCTTAACAGGCACATCCCGGAATAACAATAACAGAGGCTGCCATGCACAAAACTTTCAATCTCAGCCCCTGTTACCTGATAAATATTTGAAATTTCCGCCAGGGAAAGCTCCCTTGCTACCACAATCCGGCTGCATCCTGCCGATAACATCATCTTTGCCCCATATGCCCCAGTGACCGCCATCTGGGTACTGGCATGGATGGGAAGATCCGGAAACCGTTCCCTGATGGTGTCCAGTACGCCAAGATCCTGCACAATTACGGCGTCCAGCCCCCTTTCATACAAGGGGGAGAGATAGCCGGGCAATTCTTCCAGTTCTTTTTCCTTCAGCAAGGTGTTGACCGCCAGATACAGCCGCTTCCCCCTTACATGAAGGTAATCCAACGCCTCTTCTAGTTCCCTTTCTGTAAAATTCTCTGCATAAGCCCTGGCCCCGAATTTACTGCCCGCAGCATATACGGCGTCCGCGCCTGCTTCTGCTACAGCCTTTAGCACCTCAAAAGAACCAGCAGGCGATAAAAGCTCCGTTTTCCTGACCGTGCCTCCCATAGGCTCCTACCTCCTACTTACCCTAGGACTCCCTTCCTGTTCGCACATTATGCCTGCGCTTCTCCCCCTTCTGCATGGTTCCCGTCCGCCTTATCCTGCGCCGGCTTTCCTTCTGCCGCAGGCGCTTTGCCCCGTCCTGCCAATGCGTCTGCTAACGCCGCGTCTAACTTCGACTTTGCCAAAAGCAGTTCCCGGTTTTCTTTCTCAAGCCGCGCCACGGTTTCTTGCATGCTCTCTTCCCGGATCTGGACAGAAATCAGTTCATGTTTTAAATCATAAATCTCTTTCTCACGCTCCTTGGCGTCCCATTCTAACTTTTGCGCCTGATCCTTCGCCTTAAAATAATCGTCCGCAATATTCACTTCTATCAGGATGTTCTTCATCTCCGCTGGCAAGCGGCGGAATTTCTCCATCCCTTCAATCTCATTTATCTTACCGTTGATATAACTGGCCACCCTCTGTAAGTACTCTTCGCTTTCATAACCGCTTATTGTAATAATCTTTTTTCCGATAATGACTTGTGCACTGGTCTTTGCTGACATAAATCCACCTCTCCATTGGCCTAACCCGTCATTTCCATCCTTTTCGCCAATTTTCGTCCTAATAGGTTCATTATACCTGTTTTTCCCAGAAAAACAATACTAAATTATTACTTACCAAAATGGCGGTAGGCGAAATCTGTCGCCACCCTGCCCTTGGGCGTCCGGTTGATAAAGCCATTTTTTACAAGATACGGCTCAAGCACATCCTCAATCGTGCCGGGATCCTCGCCCAGCGCCGCTGCTAACGTATCCAGCCCTACGGGGCCTCCCTGGAATTTCTCAATCATAGCCAGCAGCAGGTTCCTGTCGCTCTGGTCTAGCCCAAAGGTATCGACTTCCAAAAGATCCAATGCAAATACCGCCACTTCCTTTGTAATCCTGCCTTCATACTTCACCTGGGCAAAATCACGTACGCGCTTTAACAGGCGGTTTGCAAGCCTTGGCGTCCCCCGTGAACGCCTTGCAAGCTCGAACGCGCCTTCTGGATCCACTTCCACCGACAGCTTTTTGGCAGAATGGGTGATAATCGTCTTCAATTCCTCGGGCGTGTAAAATTCCAAATGGTCTACCACGCCAAACCGATCCCGCAATGGAGCCGACAAAAGCCCTGCCCGCGTCGTCGCGCCTACCAAGGTAAAACGGGGGAGATCCAGGCGGATCGAACGTGCCGTCGCGCCTTTCCCAATCATAATATCAATGGCGTAGTCTTCCATTGCCGGATAGAGCACCTCCTCTACCTGGCGGTTCAGCCTGTGGATTTCATCTACGAACAGGATATCCCCTTCCTGCAGGCCGCTTAAAATCGCCGCCATCTCCCCAGGCTTCCCTATGGCAGGCCCTGACGTAATCTTCATATGCACGTTCATTTCATTGGCAATAATCCCAGCCAGCGTCGTCTTCCCCAGCCCGGGCGGCCCATAAAACAGGACGTGATCCAACGGCTCGCCCCGCTGCTTTGCCGCTTCAATATAGACCTTCAGCATCTTCTTCGCTTTTTCCTGCCCAATATACTCGTCCAGCCTCTGTGGCCGCAGGCTGGTTTCAATCGCCTGGTCTTCCTCTTGTATCTGGGTAGAAATCACACGTTTTTCCATGAAAACCAATCCTTCCTAAACCAAACAAATCTCGCGGGAATAAAAAGAACCGCCGCATTAAGCAATAGACAGTCTTAATGCAGCAGCCCCATGTGTTGCTTTACTATTTTGCAGCGTGCTTCGGCACATCCTTGATAGAAAAGCTAATCCTTCCCATCTTATCCTTCCCAAGGCAGACTACCTTCACCATATCGCCTAAAGTCAGGACGTCCTCTACCCGGTTGATCCGTTCCCTGGAAATCTTAGAGATATGGACCATGCCTTCCTTCCCTGGGGCAAACTCTAAGAACGCGCCAAATTCCTTGATGCTGATAACCTTCCCTGTGAAAATCTGCCCAGCTTCAAAATCCGTCGTAATAATCTCTATCAGGCGTACCGCTTCATCCATCATCTCTTTCTCGGTCCCGCAGATGGATACGGCGCCTTCGTCGCTGATGTCGATCTTCACCCCGGTCTGGTCGATAATCGCATTGATCGTCTTGCCTCTCTGGCCGACTACATCGCCAATCTTCGCCGGATCAATCTGGATCTGTACAATCTTCGGCGCATATTCGCCGACTTCCTTCCTCGGTTCTGCAATTGCCTTGGACATTACCTCATCCATAATATAAAGCCTTGCTTCCTTGGTCCTTCGGATGGCTTCTTCCACAATCGGGCGGGTCAGGCCATGGATCTTAATATCCATCTGGATCGCCGTAATCCCTTCATGCGTCCCAGTCACCTTAAAATCCATATCCCCGAAGAAATCTTCCAGCCCCTGGATATCGGTCAGCACCAGGTAATCGTCATCGGTATCCCCAGTCACAAGCCCGCAGGAAATACCAGCCACCATCTTCTTAATCGGTACGCCCGCAGCCATCAGCGCCATGCACGATGCACAGGTAGACGCCATAGAGGTCGAACCGTTGGATTCAAACGTTTCCGATACGGCGCGGATTGCATACGGGAACTCCTCTTCGCTTGGAAGCACTGGGATCAACGCCCGTTCCGCCAACGCCCCATGGCCGATTTCACGCCTGCCTGGCCCTCTGCTCGGCTTTGTTTCACCCACGGAATACGATGGGAAATTATAGTGGTGCATATAACGCTTATTCACTTCATTTTCATCCAGCCCGTCAATCCTCTGGACTTCCGACAGAGGCGCCAGCGTCACCACGTCGCAGATCTGGGTCTGCCCCCTGGTAAACATTGCGGAACCGTGCACGCGCGGGATCAAATCCACCTCTGCCGCCAATGGGCGGATCTGGTCGATGGCGCGCCCGTCCGGACGCTTGTGATCCTTTAATATCATCTTACGGACCGTCTTTTTCTGGTACTGGTAAATGGCTTCGCCCAATACCTCCAGCCAGTCTTCCTGCTCTGCAAAGGCTTCTTCTAGCTTCTCCGTGATCTTGCGGATATTCTCTTCACGCACTTGTTTTTCATCGGTAAAGACAGCTTCCTCCATCTCTTCTGGGGGAACGAGCTCTTTTATCGCTGCAAATAATTCTTCCGGTACTGCACAGCTTGTATATTCATGCTTGGGCTTTCCAACTGCTTCCACAATCTGATTGATAAATGCAATAATCTCCTGGTTGATCCCATGCGCCATATAAATCGCTTCGATCATTTTCTCTTCCGGGATCTCATTCGCCCCCGCCTCGATCATAATGACCTTTTCACTGGTCGATGCAACCGTCAGGTTCAGATCCCCATTTTTCCACTGTTCCTGGGATGGGTTGACTACAAACTCCCCGTCTACCATACCTACCTGGGTCGTCGCGCAAGGCCCGGCAAATGGGATATCGGAAATGCTGGTTGCAATCGCAGAACCAAGCATTGCCACCAATTCCGGGCGGCATTGCGGATCCACGCTCATCACCAGGTTATTCAAGGTCACATCGTTCCGGTAATCCTTCGGGAACAGGGGACGCATGGGACGGTCGATCACACGAGACGTCAAGATTGCATTTTCGGAAGCCTTCCCTTCCCTCTTGTTAAACCCGCCTGGGATTTTCCCAACCGAATACAGCTTTTCTTCATATTCTACGCTCAGTGGGAAAAAGTCAATCCCTTCCCTGGGCTTGTCCGATGCAGTTGCAGTACACAGCACGACCGTATCGCCGTAATGCATAAAAGCCGCGCCGTTCGCCTGGGCGGCTACCCTTCCGATATCCACCTGCAGCGTCCTGCCTGCCAATTCCATGGTAAATTGTTTATACATATTTTTTCTCCTTATATTCCTGATTAAGATTAGCCCGTCAAACCCCCAAAAACCCCCGCATAGGGCTTCTGGGCTTTTGACAGGCTAACCTTACGGAAAATAGAGCGGAAAACCGCTCTATCCTCAAAAAAAGGAACTACTTCCTGATTCCCAAACGCTCAATTAAGCTACGATACCTCTCGATATCGGATTTCTTCAGATAAGACAGCATCCCGCGCCTCTGGCCTACCATCTTCAAAAGCCCGCGCCTGGAATGGTGATCCTTTGGATTCACTTTTAAATGATCTGTCAGCTCCTGGATCCTTGCGGTCAGGATTGCAACCTGGACTTCCGGTGAACCTGTATCGCCTGGCGTCCTTGCATATTCGGCAATAATTGCCTGTTTCTTCTCTTTCGCTATCATCGTTATGATAACCTCCTTCTCTTCTTATCGCCCGCTCCCCAGCCTTCTGGGGCCATGAGATATTAAGTAATGGTCGGAGCGTCCGGTTACTGAATATGGGCTTCCTCATCACTCTTCTGTTACATAAATCCACCAAAGGCTATTGTACCACAGCTCCTGGGAGTTGTAAAGAAATTATTTCTGGATTCCAGCGATTCCTTAATCGCTCAGCAGCCTGGTTACGCAGATCGGCGTACGGTAAAATGCATTGGAAATCTTAATGCCTGTCTTTGAAGAGCTTGCATGGACAACCTGCCCGTTCCCAATATACATTGCCACATGGTTAATGCCGCCTCCGTTCCCATAGAAGAACAGATCCCCTGGCTTTGCCGCGGAAGCGTCGACCCTCGTGCCGTATCCTGCCTGCGCCCGGGAAGAATGCGGCAGGTAAATCCCATACTTCTCATAAATCCGCATGGTAAACCCAGAGCAATCCACCCCATCGGTCAGGCTTGTCCCGCCCCAAACATAGCGGTTCCCTACAAACTGGCATGCATATTGGATCATATCCACACGCACATCCGAAATACCCTCGCCATAGCGGATCTCTGTCATTGTCATTGCCTTCGGAAGCTGTTCTGACAGTTCTACATATTCCCTTGCCACATAACATGCGTCGCCGTCGATATCGACCTTCACCCAGTCCCCCTGCTCTTCGATCACCTGCAGTTCTTCGCCTTCTGCAACCATCGTCCAGATCGTGCTGTCCGTATTCGGCTCCACCCGTGCATTGAGCGTCTGCGTTACGGAAGTAGCGACAATGGATTTTACCTCATCCGCCCGTTTCGCTGCTGCGTCCCCGGTCAGCAGATACTCCCCTTTCACGTATCCGGTCACTTCCCCAGACTTAATCTTGTACCATTCCCCTTCTTCTTCTAAGATCTCGCACCCTGCGTCCACGGGCAGCTTACCTGCTAATTCCCCGTCTTCCCCAGCGCTTTCCCGGATATTCAAGTGGTTCTCTACATCTGCGATCCCTAAGTTTGTATATCCACAGACGGTCTTCTGCTCATCTGTTTCTTCTATAACCCCAGCGGTTCTCTCCCCGCCCTGGTTCCCAGAAGCCAGCGTCCTGCTTAATTCTGCTGCAATCCCAGCCCTTCCATTGCTGGCAAGGCTGCCGCTGAATACCGCTGCAATCCCGGCGCTTCCCGTTCCCTTCGCATAAACAGGCGCCGACACGATGCCTACCGCCATCAAACAAGCCATACCTGCCATTACCATTTTATAAAACCGATTCTTCATCTTTCCTCCTCCCGTGCACTAGGCACGCTGTCTTTTCTATTATTACGGTCTTTGTCCTTATCCTGCTCTCTCAGTTCTTATGTAATCCATCTTAACTAGCCGTTTTTGAAGCAGCCAGCGCGAAACTGTCCCTTCTAAACGCTGCTATTATATCAACTAGATATTACTTTGTCAAGATTTCCGTAACATTTCCGTAACATTTTTCACGGGAGGAGCGCCCCTTACTTATATTTATCCCAATTGGCGCTGTATCTCGTCCTCTGGATCCTCTTTTAAAATGGAAAATGCAATATTGGTCGCATGGTCTGCCACACGTTCTAGGCTAGTCGTTAAATCCGTAAATATAATCCCTGCCATTGGAGAGCATTTCCCCTTCGCCATACGCTTTACATGGTTCTGCTGTAATTCACGCTCCATGCGGTCAATGCTGTTTTCCAATTCCAGGATATCCTGTAAATTCTTTTCATCCAGCGTAACGAACATCTCCATCGACTTTTGCAGGATTTCCATGGTCTTCTCGTGCATTTCCAGGATTTCCTTATTCCCTTTCTTCGTAAAGGCAAGGCTTTCATCCCTGCTTTTGGAAGCATAATCTGCAATGTTCTCTGCATGATCGCCAATCCGCTCGATATCGCTTACCACATGGAACAGCCCGCCGATCCGCTGGGCGTCCGCCACAGGGAGCTGGAGCTGGTTGATTTTAACCAGGTATTCCGTCAGTTCATGGCTTAAGAAGTCAATCTGTTTCTCAACCTCATAAACCTTTGCAATCTTATCTTCCGAACCGTCGAAAAACGCTTCCACCGCAAGATCCAGGTTGTCGCGCGCCATATTGCCCATACGTTCAATCTCACGCGTCGTATCTACCACAGCCGTAGACGGGGAAAACAGGTTGTGCTTGCCTATGTACAATAGCTGGTAATCCTTGTCCTCTTGATCCTCCCCACGGATCATATACTTTGTCAACGAGACGAACTGTGCGGACAAAGGAAGGAAGATAAGCGTCTGGAAACTCTTAAACAGCGTATCGGCATTTGCCACGCAGCGTCCTACGTCCGCCCCGGAAATACGGAGGATAAACGGCTCAAAAAATGGCATCAGGAATGCCAAAAGGAACCCGATGACCACCATACCGAACACATTGAACATCACATGGATCGCAGCCGCTCGCTGGGCGTCCTTTTTCGTATTCAGGCTTGCTAACACAGCCGGCGTACAAGAACCGATGTTACAGCCCAAGATCACATAAAAACAGACCGGGAGCGCCACAAGGCCCTGGCTTGCCATCAGAAGCAGTATGCTGACCGTTACCGAAGAGCTCTGCACAATCACTGTAATCACTGTGCCCATCAAGATCCCAAGGAACGGGTTATCAAGGCTCCCTAACACTTCTAGCACCATTGGATACTCCCGCAGCCCTGTCATGGAATCCTTCATCATGCTGATCCCCAAAAACAAGGCGCCAAAGCCCAGGATTGCTTCCCCGACTTTTTTCACCATAGGCTTTTTGCCAAACACCAATAGCACCGCGCCAATAAACAAGATCAATGGGGCAATGCCTGTTAAGTTAAACGCTACGAGCTGCGACGTAATGGTCGTCCCGATATTCGCTCCAAAAATAATCCCAACCGACTGTGACAGCGACATTATGCCAGCGTTTACAAAGCTGACTACCAGCACAGTCGTCGCCCCGGACGACTGTATAATCGCGGTAAATAGCGCGCCAAACAGAACCGCGACGATTTTATTTTTCGTCATCGCCTCTAAAATCGTCCGAAGCTTCGCCCCCGCCGCCTTCTGCAGCCCCTGGCTCATAAAATTCATGCCAAATAAAAATAACCCAAGGCCTCCGAGCAATGTCAATACTAGATCCATGCTTTCCTCCATTCTGCGCATGATTCCCATAACCGCTCGGATCCCTTACGTCCTTCTGGGCGGTTACTGGCTTTTGCACAAACAAAGTCCCTACTCCTGTGTAAAATACCGGACTCCATACTGGATATCCTGTTCCATCTGGGCTTTCAAAGCCTCAAGCGAGCCAAACTTCCGCTCTGCCCGTACCCTCTTTAAGAAACTTACCCTTACTTCCTTCCCATACATATCCTTTGACACATCAAACAGATGGGTTTCCACCCCCACCGGAAGGCTTCCTGCAATGGTCGGCTTGCGCCCTACGTTCGTGATCCCAGGATAGCGGAGCCCACCGCATTCCGTCTCCGTTACATATACGCCGAACGGCGGCAGCAGCTTTTCCTCTGGCGGCAGCAGGTTAATGGTCGGGATCCCAAGTACCGCCTTACCCATTTTCCTGCCAGATACCACAATCCCATCTACAAAGTAATGGTATCCCAGCAATTCGTTTGCCAATTCAATATTCCCTCCTGATATTTCTTCACGTATATAAGTGCTGCTGATATCCCGCCCATCCTTCTGCCGTTTTTCCACTACCTTGGCTTGATATCCCAGCTTGTCTGCATAGCGCATTAGCATCTTGTGATCTCCCCTGCGGTTATGCCCAAACCTGAAGTCCGCCCCCGCTACTAAGTATGCGACACGTAGGTTCTTTACGATGGTTTCGATAAAAACCTCTGGCTCCATGCAACGGATCTCTTCTGTAAACGGACATTCCACAAGATAATCCACACCGGCCTGCCCCAGCAGCCGGGCCCGTTCTGGATTCGTTGTAAGCACCTGCGCCAGATGGCCATCCATCTGCTCCCTAGGCGGGACGTCAAAGGTGAAGGCTACGGATTTCAGGCCTGGATGCTCCCGCTTCTTCGCTTCCATATACTCCAACAGCAGCCCATGCCCTTTGTGCAGGCCGTCAAACTTCCCTAAGGAAAGCGCCGTAGGCCCATTTAGTTCAAATGTCATGCTCTGTTTTATGTATTCCATGGTATCCTCACCTCTAAATTCAGCAATCTGCAAAAATTTTGACTGGCTTTATGACGCCCTTTGCTTCTTCCCAGCGGTAAACCCCAACAAATACTTGTCCGCTGTCATAGACACGGATCATCTGCTTTTGGTACTCCTGCCGCCAGCCGGATAGCCAGCCTTCCTGCAGCGGGTTCCCGTTGTACAGCGCTTTGGTATATTCTGCCTTTACCGATACTTCTGGATACTGCAAGAAAACGACATCGGTATCTTTTACCAGCCCGTCCAAATCTTCCCTGGATAACTCTGCCTTCGGATCCTTCTTTTGTTCCCGCGCTTTTTTTACCTGCGCTTCAATTCCATCCAGCCGCCAGGCGTCTTCCAGGGCAAACCCTGCCGCCCGCGTCCGTACCAGAGACTCCATGCATCCGCCGCAGCCCAGCGCAATCCCGACGTCATGGCACAAGGTCCGGATATAGGTCCCTTTGGAGCAATGGACAGACATCTTCACCTTGGGCAGCGCAATCTCTTGGATCTCTATGGAAAAAATCTCTACATCCCTGGGTTTTCGTTCCACTGTGACGCCTGCCCTTGCCAAATCACATAGCTTTTTCCCATTGACCTTTAAGGCAGAATACATCGGCGGGATCTGCCTGTACGCCCCGACAAACCCCATAATGGCTGCTTCTGCCTGTGCAGGCAGGCAAACGACCTCTTTCTCCTCAAGTACTTTCCCAGAAAGATCCTGGGTATCCGTCGTCTTCCCGAGCAAAAGCGTCGTCTCATACACCTTATCTTTCTCTGCCAGCATGTCGCAGGCCCTTGCCGCTTTCCCAAGGCAGATAGGAAGGACGCCTTCTGCATCCGGATCCAGCGTCCCGGTATGCCCGATCCGCTTCTGGCCAAATATCCCACGCAGCTTCGCCACGACGTCATGGGACGTATATCCTTTTTCCTTGTAGACATTGATAATCCCATTCATCGCCTATCCTCCTGCGCACCGTCAAGCTGCCGCTTGATTTCCTTGCAGATACTGCAGATCTTCTCCTGCGGGCTGCCTATTACCGTAGCGCCTGCAGCGCGCGCATGGCCTCCGCCGCCAAGCGATACGGCGATTGCAGAAACGTCTACCTTCCCGTTAGAACGCATGCTTACCTTCCACGCCCCATCTTCCTGTTCATACAGGAATATGGCTGCTTCTACGCCCTTCGTCACCCGCAACTGGCTGGCAATCCCTTCTAGATGCTTCGGCAACGCCTGGTTTTCCGCCATCTCTTTTTGGCTGATTACCGTCGCAATTACCTTGCCATCCTCGTACAGCGCACTGTTTTGCAGGGCGCGCCCTAAGATTTTATTCTGCGCAAACGTCTTAGTAAAAAAGGTTTCGTCTACAATCTTTGGGAAATCAATGCCCTTTTCCATCAAAATCCCCGCGATACGCATCGTCTTGGCCGAGGTATTGGAATACTGGAATACCCCTGTGTCATGGATAAGGCCTACGTAGATGCATTCTGCAATCTCTTTCGTTACCCGCTCTTCCCCAATCAGTTCAAATACCAGTTCGGAAGTAGAGCTTGCATGGGGGAAAAGATAATTCTCATCCGCAAAGCTCTGGTTGCTGATATGGTGATCGACACAGAACGTCTTTTTGGCAGTTTCAAAATATTTCACCGCCCCGCCTAGCCGTCCGGATTCCCCGCAGTCCTGCACAATACAAAGATCATACGTTTTCTCTTCTGCAAAGCTGCTGCAGATTTCATCCGCGCCGCGCAGGAATTTAAAAATATTCGGGATTGGCTCTAGAATCACACGCACTGTAATCTCTGGAAACCATGTCTTGATATAATTATACGTAGCCAGACAGGAGCCTACGCAGTCGCCATCCGGCCTGATATGGCCTGCAATGGCAACAGAACCCACTCCCTCTAGCAAAGATGCAAAATCATTCATTCCGGCCCTGCCCCATGCTTTCATCTCTCTGGTTCACTTCATCGATCAGCTTCGACATCTTCACCCCATATTCAATGGACTGATCCATTACAAAACGGATTTCCGGCGTATTCCTCAGATTGATATTCCGGGCAAGCTTACTGCGGATATAGCCTTCTGCGCTTTTTAAGCCTGCCAAGGTATCTTCCCTGGAAGCCTCGTCGCCCAGCACGCTGATATAGGCTTTGCAGCTTTTTAAATCCGGCGCTACCTCTACCGATACGACAGAAGTCATGGGATGGATCCGCGGATCTTTGATCTCCCCACGGATGATATTGCTTAATTCCCGCATTACTTCTTCGTTGATCCTTGTATTTTTAATACTGTTTTTCCTCATATCCTGCCTTTCTTTATGGCCTTGCGGCCACTTTCCTTATCCCTATTACCTCGGCACCTCAACCATAATATAAGATTCTACGATATCCAACTCCTGGATATCCCCAAAGCCTTCAAATACCAGGCCGCACTCATAGCCTGCTTTCACTTCCTTCACATCATCCTTAAAGCGCTTCAGCGACGCCAGGTTTCCTTCAAAGATCTGCTCGCCTTCCCTGGAGATCCGTACCTTACACCCTCTCTGGAACATGCCATCCAGCACGTAAGATCCTGCAATATTCCCAACGCCGGACGATTTGAAGATCTGCCGTACTTCTGCATGGCCCAGGATCTTCTCTTCAAAGACTGGATCCAGCATCCCCTTCATTGCAGACTGCACATCCTCAATGGCATTGTAGATTACCTTATAGAGCCTCATATCCACGCCTTCCCGCTCTGCCGTTGCCTTTGCAGTCGCGTCGGGACGTACGTTAAACCCAATGATAATTGCGTTGGAAGCAGAAGCAAGGCTTACGTCAGATTCATTGATTGCGCCTACGCCCCCATGGATTACCTTAACCACAACCTCTTCGTTGGACAGCTTTACAAGGCTTTGCTTTACAGCTTCCACGGAGCCTTGCACATCGGCCTTCACAATAATTGGAAGTTCCTTGATATTCCCAGACTGGATCTGGGAGAACAAATCGTCTAAGGACATCCTGGATCTGGTATCTTCAAGCATCTTCTCGCGCCCTTCGGAAATAAAGGTATCTGCAAAGCTCTTCGCCTCTTTTTCGGAATCGGTACATACAAAGATTTCCCCTGCATTCGGCACATTATTCAAACCTAAAATTTCCACCGGGGTAGACGGTCCTGCTTCCTTGACCCTTCTTCCCTTATCGTCAATCATCGCCCTTACTTTCCCATAACAGCTTCCGCAGGCAACGGGCTGGCCTACCTTCAGCGTCCCCTTCTGCACCAGGATCGTAGCTACGGAACCACGTCCTTTGTCAAGCTGCGCTTCAATGACAAGCCCCCTTGCATTCCGTTTCGGGTTCGCCTTCAATTCACTGATCTCCGCGGTCAGAAGTACCATCTCTAACAAGTTGTCAATGCCTTCATGGGTATGCGCAGATACCGGGACAAAAATCGTGCTGCCGCCCCAATCTTCCGGGATCAGTTCATACTCCGCCAATTCTTGCTTAACACGTTCTATATTCGCGCTTGGCTTATCTATTTTATTGATGGCTACGATAATTTCTACCTCAGCAGCCTTCGCATGGCTGATAGCCTCAACAGTCTGCGGCATCACGCCGTCATCTGCTGCAACGACAAGGATTGCGATATCTGTCGCATTTGCGCCGCGCATCCGCATAGCCGTAAACGCTTCGTGCCCTGGCGTATCCAAAAACGTGATTTTCTCCCCATTGCACTCTACCATATATGCGCCTATATGCTGGGTAATGCCGCCTGCTTCCTTGTCAATCACATGCGTGTCGCGGATTGCGTCAAGCAGGGATGTCTTCCCGTGATCGACATGGCCCATAACACAGACAACCGGCGGGCGTTTTACCTGCGTAGACGCATCCTCCTCTGCTTCCTTTAAAAGCTCGGCTATCACGTCTATCTTTTCTTCCTGCTCGCAAATGCAGTTAAATTCCAATGCGATTTCCTCTGCTGTGGCAAAATCAATCTCATTGTTTACCGTTACGACATTCCCCTGCAAGAACAGCTTTTTGATAATGGCGGAAGCCTGGACCTTCATACGGTCCGCAAGTTCTTTGATGGTCAGCTTTTCAGGCAGCGTAATATTCTTGATGGTCTCTTCCTTCGGCTGCTGGGCATGCTGCGGCTGCTGGTTCTTCTTCCCCCTGGTCTTCTTCTCTAAGTTGTCGAAGCGTTCCTTCTTCCTGCCCATCAGTTCCTTTTCATGACGCTGGCTGCCGCCCTTACGGCTGTCGCGGTCACGGCTTTCTTTGCCCCTTGCCTCATCCATGGATACCGACTGGCTGCCTTGGTTCAGCTTATTGATTTCCTGTTCAAAACGGTTCCTCTGGTTCGGACGCCCGCCTTGGCCTGGACGCGTATTCTGGCCATTCCTGCCATTCCGATCCCCGCCTGGACGCGTGTTACGGTCGCGATCCATCCCTGACCTTCCGTTCCGGTCGCGGTTCCCCTGGAAGCGGTTCCCACGATCTCCTTCTGGCCTTCCGTTCCGGTCGCGATCCCCGCCTGGCCTTCCGTTTCGGTCGCGATCCATCCCTGGCCTTCCGTTCCGGTCGCGGTTCCCCTGGAAGCGGTTCCCACGATCTCCTTCTGGCCTTCCGTTCCGGTCGCGATCCCCGCCTGGCCTTCCGTTTCGGTCACGATCCATCCCTGGCCTTCCGTTCCGGTCGCGATCCCCGCCTGGCCTTCCGTTTCGGTCACGATCCATCCCTGGCCTTGCGCCCTGGGCACGTTCTGCGGCCGGCCTTACGTTACGTTCCTGCTCTTCCTTGGGCTTCTCTGCCTGGCTGCGGCTACGTTCTTCCAAAGGCCTGCCGCTCTTTTCTTCTGGCGTCCCAGCAGGAAGCTCTGTATTTGGCCTGCTGGCCTTTTCCTGCTGCGTCCCTTGGGGCTTGCCCCCCTTCTCCTGCTGCATCTCCAAAGGCTTTTTGCCTTCTTGAAGTTTTTCCTGGCGCTCTTCCTTGCCCTTGCGTACATTCTCCCGTACTTTGGCTGCTGGTTCATCCGGACGCGCTACAGCGCGTTCTGCCTGGGGTTTATTTGCCCGTTCCCCCTGCGCCTTATTCCGATCCATCCTCTGGCGTTTCGGCGCCGTCTTGCTGTTCTGCGGGTTATAGACTGCTGTAATGCTCGCTTTTTTCCTTGGGCGCTCCAGCGGCTTCTTCTCCTGGGACGCGCCATCCTTCTTCGGTTCTTCTACTTTCTTCGGTTTTTCCACTTTCTTCGGCTCCTGTTCTTTTTCTGCTCCCTTTTTCTCTTGTCTTTGTACTTCCGTTTCCGTCTTTGGGGCGATAAATTTATTCTTTACCATTGTAATTGTGTCATCTTCAATCGAACTGCTGGCAACCTTGCCTGTAATATTCTTTTCTTTCAGAAATTCTACTACCTCTTTCGGCTGTATTTTTAATTCTTTTGCAATTTCATAAATTCTGACTTTTGCCATATATTGCTACCTCCACGATTCTGTTTACTCTGCATTCTCCAACTTTTCCTTTATGCTGCTTGCAAATCCTTCATCCAATACTGCAAGGGAAGCACGGAAGCCTTTGCCAAGGGCATGGCCTAAGGATTCCTTCTGCGCATACAAATACATGGGGACTTTATAAAATTCACACATATTGCGGAACATTTTCTGCGTATTCTCAGACGCCTCATTTGAAACAATTACAAGATGCGCCTGCCCGGACTTCACCGCCCGCTCTGTAGAAAATTCCCCGCTTGCAATCTTACCCGCCCTTTTTGCCAGGCCAAGCAGGGACAATATCCTATCTTGCTGCAATGCTTTCCATCTCCTTTACCATCTTCTCTATTTCCGCCTTCGGTATAGAAACCTTTAACGAACGTTCCAGCCCCTTTGTCTTTACCGCTTGTTCCAAGCACTCCTTCTTCGGGCACAGGTACGCCCCCCGCCCGTTCTTTTTGCCAGTTACATCCAATAATACTTCATCCTCCGGCGTTTTAATGACGCGGAGCAGTTCTTTTTTGCTCTTCATCTCTCTGCATCCAACGCATTGGCGTATCGGAACCTTCTTATTCATCTTCCAATCCCTCTTCCTGCAGATCCTCAAACTCATACCCATATCCCTCTTCGGGATCTATGCCTTCCTCCCCTTGCGTCTCCTCTTCATAACCATCTGCTTCTTCGTAATCCTCCGACGCCCCTACATAACCGTCCGTTTCTTCATAATCCTCCGATGCCCCTTCGTAACCATCATTTTCTTCATAATCCTCCGGATCCTCTTCGTAGCCGTCTGGCTCCATCAGGCCATCTTCCTCAAATTCATCGTATTCTTCATAGTCGTTTTCATAATCCATGAAATCCCCGGCTTCCCTTGCCTGGGTTTCACTCTTAATGTCAATCTTGAATCCGGTCAGTTTTGCTGCCAGCCTTGCATTCTGCCCTTCCTTACCAATTGCTAAGGATAGCTGGTAATCCGGGACTACGACTTTCGCTGTCTTCTCTTCTGCATCGGCAATGACAGAAATCACTTTTGCAGGGCTTAATGCATTCTCAATCAGCATCGCTGAATTGTCGCTCCAATTGATGATATCGATCTTCTCCCCACGCAGCTCGTTGACAATGGCGTTGACCCTTGCGCCGTTTATCCCTACGCAAGCCCCTACTGGATCTACGTCTGGATCATTGCTCCAGACGGCAATCTTCGTCCTGCTGCCGGCCTCCCTGGAAATGCTTTTGATTTCAACAATCCCGTCCTTTACTTCTGTCACCTCCGACTCAAACAGCCGCTTTACAAGCTCTGGATGCGTCCTGGATACTAGGATTTTCGGCCCTTTCGACGTGGATTTCACTTCCAAGATATAGAGTTTGATACGCTCCGTCGGCTGGAATACCTCGCCTTTCACCTGTTCATTCTCACTTAAGACGGCGTCTACCTTGCCCAGGTTAATGCTGATGTTGCGCCCGACATACCGCTGCACAATCCCTGTTACGACGTCCCTTTCCTTCTCATAATACTGGTCAAACAACACCTTACGTTCTTCTTCGCGGATTTTCTGTAAGATAACATTCTTGGCATTCTGTGTAGCGATACGCCCAAATTCCTTAGACTTCACTTCAATATTGACGCAATCCCCCACTTCATATTTAGAGTTTATCATCTTCGCGTTTTCTACACTGATTTCCAAGACGGGATCTTCCACTTCCTCCACCACTGTTTTTTCCGCGTACACATGAAATTCACACGTCGTACGGTTGATATCCACCTTGATATTGTCTGATTTGCCAAAATGATTCTTACAGGCAGTTATCAGAGAATTTTCAATTGCCTCTAACAGCGTTTCTTTGCTGATGTCTTTCTCTTTTTCTAATATATTCAGCGCTTCTAATAACTCGTTATTCATTTTTTTATCCTCCTGAATGGTTTTGCTATTTGACGCATTTAAAAATCGAAGGCCAGGCGAATCAATGCAAGGTCAGTTTTTGCAAATGTCATTTCTGTATGATCTTCTAACTCTATCGTTACCGTAGTTTCATCATATGATGTGAGGACGCCATAAAATTCTTTTTCTTTCCCAATCGGGCGGTAGGTCCGGATTTCCAGTTCTTTCCCCATGCTCCTGGCGTAATCCTTCTCCTTTTTCAAAGGCCTGCCTAAGCCGGGAGAGCTTACTTCGAACACATACGATCCCTCTATAAAATCATGTTCGTCCAGTAAATCGCTCATCCTCCGGCTGATGGCTTCACAGTCATCCACAGTAATCCCGCCTTCCTTATCAATATAGGCGCGCAAGTACCAGGTCCCGCCTTCCTTCACATATTCCACATCCACCAGTTCAAAATGGTATTCTTCCACGATAGGCAGCAGCAGTTCCTCCGTCCGCTGCTCATAACTTTCTTTTCTTGACATATCTGCACCTTCCTTCTCTCTTCCTCGGACACGGTATGGCGTCCCTCAGAGGGTTCCCGCTTGATAAGACGCAATCCTATAAAGCGAAACATAAAATTAAGAGTGGGCAACTGCCCACTCCCAATCCTGAGTTTATCTTGTTATCCTCTTTATCATAGCACTTACAATTTCCAATTGCAAGAGGAAAAAGATTTTTCTTTCTATCCCTCTATACCCCGAAATGCTCAAACAGGATCCGCTCCGCCTCTGCGTTCCACAGCCCGCGGTTCTTCTTGCATGCCTGGTTTAGCTTCTGGAACAGGGGATCCGTTTTTCCAAGCCCCTCGAAATCCTCAATCGCTGTCAGCGGCATATCAAACTGCGTATACGTCAGCTTCTTGCCGCCTGGGATTTCTGGCAGGTGCAGCGTCGCTTCTGCAATACTGTCAATCCCGCCGACATGGGTGACCATAACGGCTGGCTCAATCCGCCCCTTCGCCGCTAGATCGTTCGCTTCCACCAAATCATCGTTATTCCCTCCGGTCGTCCCTACGATATGCTGGCTGGTGTAATGCACGTCGTATAGATTGATTTCCGCCTTAAACTGGCTGTCCGTAGGCCCTGCAAAGAAATTCATACAGCCGTCAAATGCCAGGATCTGATCGCCAAGCTCCGCCACCTTGCGGTTTGGCACATATACAAATACGTCGTCATACCCTTTGCCGCCCGTCAGATCCACCAGTTCTTTCACTGGATCCGCCATTTTCGCGGTATTTACATAGAGCAGTTCTACGCCGTTTGCCTCTGCAAAGGACTCTGGGATCACTTCTCTTGCACGTGCAATCTTGGCGTCGTCGATATCCGTTACGACTATGCGTTTTGGCTTATTCTCAAATTGGATCCCATAGCTGACCGCCCCAAGGCCCATCGGCCCGCATCCGCCCAGGATAATAATGTCGCCGCCTTCTTTCGTCCCGCCTGACAAGTCATGGTTCCTCTTATTCGTATGGTAATTCCCATGGTAGCCTCCGATAATACAGCTCATCGGCTCTCCCAGGGACGCTTCAAAAAAGCTCTCCCCTTCGTATGGCATCAAACATCCCAGCTCCATTACCTCATGCGGGATAATGCAATACGTACATGCGCCGCCAAAAAATTCATACGAATAGCCTGGGGATGCAAGGCTTCCCTTGTAATTCAGTGCAGGCTGCTGGGCAAACTTCATGCCTGGCTTAAACTGATCCTTCCACTTCTCCCCCACTTCTACGATAATGCCTGCAAACTCATGCCCGATAATGACTGGGTTCGTATCTATGTTCTTAGGCGCGCGTTTGTGGTTTTTGCCCTGCTCTACTAATTTATAAGTAGACATACAGATACTGTCGCTAACCACCTTTACCAGGATTTCGTCATCCTTCATCTCCGGCAACTCAAATTCCTCTAACCTCAAATCCCTAGTCCCATACATCCTGACTGCCTTTGTCTTCATATTCATTCTCCTTCTTTTTGTACAGATTGTACATCCGCTGTTTCTAGAAAGGGATTTTTGCAATCGCCTAATCTCTTTTTCTAGGTAGTTCCCTTTCTTAGATAATTCCCTTTCCTGCTTATCCTGCCAAAATACGATATACCAAATCGGCGTCGCCAGACAGCAGCTGTTCCGTCGCGGTATCATCCAGCATCTTTTCCGCAATATTCGAAAGGATTTCCAGATGGTCGTCCCCTACGCCAGCAATGCCGATAATGACCTGCGCTTCATTGCCATCCCCCCAGCCGACTCCTTCTTTGCAGATTAAAACGGCAATCCCGGAAGCCTTTACCTCTTTTTTGGCGGCCTCTACCCCGTGCGGGAGCGCAAGCCCATTCCCCATATAGGTGGAAAAGGATTTCTCACGTTCTACCATAGCGTCCACATAAGACTGTCCGACATAGCCGCTGTCCGCCAGCATCTGCCCGACCTGCCGGATGGCTTGTTCTTTGGATTCTGGCTTGCACCCGACTTTGACGTTCTCGCGGTAAAGCAAAGCCTTCTTAGGCTGCTGGGTTTCTGTAGCTTCTTTTTTCTTTTTAAACAGCATAGTTTTTCCTCCTTTACGACATCCTTGCAATGTATTTCCCAAAATACTTCTTCAAATTCTGGGAAAGCACAGACCGTATTTCTTCCTTATCTCCTCTTGCTACGACTTCCATAAATTTATATTCCTCAATCAACATACTGCTGATATAACCCATAATCTCATTGTTGGTTTTCACATCCCCATCGTCTGGGACAAGCATAACAAACACTTTGGTAATCCTTTTCATATAGGGATCCTCAAACGCGCCCCCATCTTCTGTCAGGCAGATCGAGAATACTGGCCGTTCCACCCCCTTGGTACGGGCATGGAGCAATGCAAACCCAAATTCAGCAAATACCTGGCTTGCAATCCGCTCCCGCCGGAAGAGATCCTCTTGGATCTTTTCCTGGCAGTCCAGATACGGCGATATCTTTTCTGCTACGATAGCTAAAAGCCTATCGAACTGGATCTGGTTCTTTACCCAGAACAAATCCATTGCCTGGATAATGTTTTTAATCTGCGTCGCCATCCGGTTGATTTCTTCTAACTGCGCTGAAAAGCCGTCTGTTTCCTTTTGCTTCCTGGGAAGCCGCTCATATTTGTATACCATCTGTTGGATGCGTTCCACATCCTCTTCATCCAGCAGAGGGTTCACAGACACCACCGGCACATCCTCCACCTCCATCGGGATGCTGGAAATAAAGAAATCCGTCCTGCTGGCAATATAAGGCGTAATGTCGTTTCTACTGTAAGAAACTAGCTGCATCCTGTCGCGGAATATTTTTTGAAGCTTGGAAAGCATCAGGCGGGAAATCCCAATGCCGCTGGAGCACACCACGCCTGCCTGTACCTTGCGTATTTCTTCCTGCCTGCCTTCTAGCCGGATCAGCGCCGCGCCGAAATGGACCGTCAAAAAGCCGATTTCCTGCTCCGGGACCTTTTTCCCAATATAGCTTCCCAGAACCTCTGCAACCGACGTGCAACGGTTGAATATCTCCGGATAACAGACCTTGATGTCGTCTAATACTGGGTTTTGGATCTGCATCCCGTGCTCTAGCCGGATCAGCGTTGGCTGAAGATGCGCCAAAAGCCCCTGGATAAATTCATCGTCTTGCTTCATCAAGTATGCTTGCCCTGGATCAAAGGCGTCCACCATACCGTTCACAAGCTGCTGAAGCTTCCGTGCCTGCGTTCCCAGTTCTTTCCTGCCGCCCCACTGGATATCCTGGTGTTTCGCACCCTTTATGTGCAAACAGATATAAGAAACCTCCATCTCCGGGATGGAAACAGGGAACTCTTTTTCCAGCTCTTCCACAATCTCTTTTGCAAGCTGGTAATCCCTATCCCGTATATCCCCTGGTTCCCAGCCTTCTACGGACTCAATGACTTCATCCTTTAAAATACGGTTGATTGCAATGGAGATATGGATCACAAGCCCCTGGTAGGCGCTCTCCGTAAATGCCAATACCTTCCCCTGCTCTACTCTGGCAATGCAGTTCATAACTCCTTGCACAATCCCATCATCCAGCATCTTCCCAATGCTGTTTTTCCCCCAAAGGCCATGCGATTCGTCCTGATATGCCCCGCGGGCGGCTTTGGATTCCAGGTTTTCATGGATAAACGCACGGATCGCCCTCCGGTAACTTTCCTCGCTGCCTTCGATGGAAATACCGCTGCCTGGCTTCCGCACGACCTTAAGCCCATGCTGCCCAAGCCATCCCTCTACCGCTTCTAAATCATTACTTACCGTCGCTTCGCTGACGCCAAACTGGCTGCTGTAAGCAAAAAGCTTGCGTAACCCCTTTTCCCGCAGGATTTCCAAGACCAGCCGTTTCCTGCGCTCCTCCTTGTTGCCTGCATCGTAGGCATCCCCCGCGCCGCAGGCGGCAAGCAGGCGTTCTTTCCCCTCTTGGCTCCCTGCAATCCAGACGCCCACCCCTGTTTTGGAAGCAAACTCCAGACCATATGGCCTGAGCAGGACGTCAATGGATTCCAGTTCTCTTTGCACGGTCCGCTTGCTGACCCCAATCTGCCCCGCAAGCCCTTGGATGGACACCGCGCCAGGCGCATGGAGCAATATCTGGAAAATCTGTTTCATCCTTGGCGTAATTCCCATTCCAATTCCCTCTTTATCGGTTGCGTTCCTTCAAGTCTTCTACCAATGCTTCGTACTCTGGCGCAGCCAAAAAATTCGTAATCAATATCCGCTCTGCATTGGGGTTGCTATGGGCGGCACGCTCGCCCAATTCCCGATGCGTAACCACAATCTCAACATCTGCCGGGATATGCCCTTCCATCTTCTGGTCAAATTTCTTAATCACCCAGGCGGACGCTGGCCCTGCAACCATCGTTCCTAAGAACATCGGGCTTTCGGATGCTACAATCACCCCCATGGAAACAATCGCCCCGATGTTCGGCATCACCATGCCGCTTAAAAACCTACCAAATCTCTGCACGTTCTCTTTCATCGTATTCCACCTCTATAAAAAAAGTAATTTCCCTTCCGCGATCTGCGCATCCTCCCGAAGGGTTTTTCTTCTATAGGACGCACTTTCCTATAGAAGAAAAACAGAACTGCCGCATCCAGGATAAATTCCTCCCGGATGCGGCAGTTCTGCTATTCTACGCCAATAGGCTTTGTTATTTTGCTGTAATATATCCCTGTGCCTTTAAAAGTTCCGCGCACAAGATGGCTCCTCCGGCTGCGCCCCTTACGGTATTATGGGAAAGCCCGACAAATTTCCAATCGTATATCGTATCCTCCCGAAGGCGGCCGACGCTGATCCCCATGCCGTTCTCGTAATCCACATCCAACGCAACCTGCGGGCGATCCTCCTCTTCCAAATACTGGATGAAATGCTCCGGCGCGCTAGGAAGCTTTAATTCCTGCGGCAATCCGCTGAACTCCTTTAGCTTCTCGATTAGCTGTTCCTTGGACGGCCGCTTCTTAAACTTCACAAAGACTGCCGCCGTATGCCCGTTTAAGACAGGGACGCGGATGCACTGGCAGGTAATCAAAGGACCGTCCGCCGGGACAATCGCGCCGTCTTTGATTTCACCCCAGATACGCAACGGCTCACGCTCTGACTTTTCTTCCTCTCCCCCAATATATGGGATAACGTTCCCTTGCATTTGCGGCCAGTCCTGGAACGTCTTCCCTGCGCCTGAAATCGCCTGGTAGGTAGTCGCCACGATTTCGTACGGCTCAAACTCTTTCCAGGCAGTCAGCGCCGGGGCATAAGACTGGATGGAGCAGTTTGGCTTTACCGCCACAAAGCCACGCTTGGCGCCCAGGCGCTTTTTCTGGAAAGCAATCACTTCCATATGCTCTGGGTTGATCTCTGGTACGACCATCGGCACATCCGGCGTCCACCTGTGGGCGCTGTTATTGGAAACAACAGGTGTTTCCGTCTTGGCATACGCTTCCTCAATTGCCTTAATCTCATCCTTTGACATATCCACAGCGCTGAACACAAAATCCACCTTGGATGCGACAGCCTCTACCTCATTGACATTCATAACCACGATATCCTTTACAGCCTCCGGCATAGGGGTATCCATTTTCCAGCGATCCCCCGCCGCTTCCTCATACCGTTTCCCGGCAGAACGCGGGCTTGCTGCAATTGTCGTTACTTCAAACCAAGGATGATCCTTGAGCAATGCGATAAAACGCTGCCCCACCATGCCTGTACCGCCTAAGATCCCTACCTTTAATTTCTGGCTCATACTATCTAATCTCCTCACTTTTTCCATTTTTTCTCACTTTTGTCCGTTTACCGCGTACAATTGTCGTTCTGATAAATATCCTAATACATTTGAATGAAAAAAGCAATCCAGAAAATTATACAAATTTACCAAGGCATTGCGTTACATTCTGTGTATTTTCACCGAAGGACATCCCTGCCACACCGCAAAAAACTAGGATAACAACCCTGCTTCCCAATCAGAAATCCCTGATTTCCAGTCCTGCGCCAAATATTCTTTGTGAAGCGCAATCACTTGTTTCATTGCTTTTTGCCCTGGCGCGCCAATAGTCAGGCGTTTTTCCACACAAGTTTCCAAGGAAACCGCATCAAAAATATCTTTATCGAACACCGGGCTGATTTTCTGCAGATCCTCCAACGATAACTCGTCAATGGATACGCCCTTCTCAATACAGTGCAGCACAAGCTTCCCGATAATCCCGTGCGCATCGCGGAACGGCACGCCATGGTTAACCAGATAATCGGCCGCATCCGTGGCATTCGTAAAGCCATTCTTTGCGCTCGCCTCCATCCGTCCCTTGTGGAACTTCATCGTTGCAACCATCCCGGAAAACAATGCCAGGCACCCTTTCACCGTATCCATTGCATCAAACGTAAGCTCCTTATCTTCCTGCATGTCCTTGTTGTAAGCCAGCGGTATGCCTTTCATTGTCGTAAGCAGCGACATCAAAGCCCCATAGACGCGCCCGGTCTTCCCACGGACCAATTCTGCAATATCCGGGTTCTTCTTCTGCGGCATAATGCTGCTCCCGGTGCTGTACGCATCGTCAATTTCCACAAATTGGTACTCATTGCTGTTCCAGATAATCACTTCTTCGGAAAAACGGCTTAAATGCATCATTATGGTAGACAGCGCAGACAACAGCTCAATCAGGTAATCCCTGTCCGAAACGCCATCCATACTGTTTAACGTAGGCCCGTCAAACCCCATCTGAGCCGCCGTGCTATAGCGATCCAAATCATACGTCGTCCCAGCCAGCGCGCCAGAGCCCAGCGGGCAGTAATTCATCCTGCGGTAGATATCCTCCATCCGCTGGCGGTCACGCTTAAACATTTCAAAGTAAGCCCCAAAGTGATGCGCCAGCGTCACAGGCTGCGCCTTTTGAAGATGGGTGAAGCCTGGCATAAACGTATCCACATGTTCCTCCATCACGCCTAACATAACCTGTAAGAACTCCTTGAGCAGCCCGTCAATTTCCAAGACCTCCTGCCTGGTATAAAGGCGCATATCCAGAGCCACCTGGTCGTTCCGGCTCCTGCCTGTGTGCAGCTTCTTGCCCGTATCCCCCAGGCGGTCAATCAGCGTCGCTTCCACAAAGCTGTGGATATCCTCATATTCATGGGAAATCTCTAAGGTCCCATCCTCCACTTCCTTTAAAATCTCACGGAGCGCCGTCACAATCTCCTGCGTTTCGGCTTCTGTCAAAATCCCCTGCTTCCCAAGCATCTTCACATGGGCGATACTGCCCTCCATGTCCTGCCTGTAAAATTTCTTGTCAAACGATATGGACGCATTGAAACGATACACCAATTCATCCGTTTCTTTCGTAAAACGCCCGCCCCATAATTGAGCCATAAGAATCCCTCTTTCTTTCCTTTGTCCTGATAAAAACTCATCCTGTTTGCTGCTTTTCTTCTTCCCTTTGCCTGCGCTCCTGCATCGAAAAAATGCACCCGCAATAATCCTGGCGGTACATCCCATATTCCGCCGAAAGCTCTACGGAACGTTTATAGCCATTTTTTTTCTTAAAATCCGAAGCAAGGTACGCCACCCCATATTCCTCTGCCAATCGCTCCCCGATTTCATTCAGCTTATCTGCACGCTTCAAAGGGCTGATGGTCAATGTTGTGGTAAAATAATCCATCCCCAGTTCCTTCGCATACCTAGCAGCCTCCCTAAGACGCAGCTCATAGCACCGAAAGCACCGCTCCCCGCCTTCTGGTATTGCTTCCATGCCCTTTGCCATCTCATAAAAGCGTTCCTTCTCGTAAGCCCCCTCTACAAAGCCAATGGGATAACGCCTGGGCGTCTTCCCTTCCTCCCCAGCGCATACGCCTGCCTGCTCTGAAAAACGATGGATAAACGATTTCTGTTCCTCCACCCGCTTCACATATTCTTCGTCTGGGTATATATTGGGGTTGTAATACAAAACGCTAATCTGGAAGTACTGCGACAGATACTCCAAGACATAACTGCTGCAAGGCGCACAACAGCTATGTAGCAAAAGCTTCGGTATCCATTGCCGCTTATTTTGCCCTAAGATCCGTTGTTCTAGTTCTTTCTGGTAATTCCGTCCCACTTGCCCTCCTTCCCGAGTACTCTCCCTGGCGCTACTCCTTTTCAAAATGCTGGTAATCCTTGACCGAAGACCAATTCCCGCCCCAGGAAAAACCATATTCCAAAAACAGCCTGCAGCACAAGTCCTCTTTGTCAATCTTATAAGGGAACGCCAAGTCCCTGTCTACATATTCCATACTGGCCGCAGGGCTTACCAATAATTCCCCGCCAGATTCCTGCTTCACATAAGGATTATACTTAGGATTGACGTCAATGGCAAGCCCCAAAGCATGTTTAGACAAGCGGCTGCTGCCTGCAATCTCACGGTAATTAAAGGCGCAGGTGTTATTATCTTCCATAGACAGCACATCGTCCGCCCCATAAGCATCGACTAAGACCATTTTTTCAATCGGATAAGACTGGCGGTACAATTCCGCCATAATTGCCAACACATCTTCCGCAATCCTTTCGTTTACAATCAGTTCCCCAATATGCACCTGCCCGTCAAACCCCATATGTAGTACCCTAAGATAACGCAGCTCCTCCATGGAAATAGAAACGGAACCGCCTTCTGGATACGATACGCCTACGATACGCTGCCTTACATCCTCTGGCAATTCCATACTATAAAACAAGCTGTCCTGCATTTCCCCGCTTAAGCCAGAAACATCCAAAGACACGCCTGCCTCCATGGCGCGGATATCGGAAAGATCCGGCGGCTGCGCCCTCTCGCTGGATTCCTGCGCGTCTTCTGCCGCAAGGTTCGATCCTTCCGTTTCTTGTTTTGCACCCTCTCTTCCGACTGAACTAGATCCATCCGTTTCTTGGCTTGCTTGCTCCCTTACCAGAACCTCTGTCCCATCTGTTTCTTGGCTTCCATGCCCCCTTATTGGAACCTCCGTCCCATCTGTTCCCGCTCCATGCTCTGGCACAGAAAGCCCTGATTCCCTTTCCCAGACAGGGTTCTCTCCATGCCATAAGCCACTGGCCCGCCATACCAAAACGCCCATGCCTATCCCGCATACAGACAGGATCCTGACAAGGCGCATAACGTTTTGGCAGTTCCTTTTCCTCTGATTCCTCATAAAAGATCCTCCCAGGCGTTAGGGGGCTTCCTGGATGGAATCCCCCTGCCCACGCATCCACAGTTCGATTCCTTTTCTCCCAAATACCTCTGCCCGGATGGTAAATACCCCGTCCTCCTCTTTTATAATCTCTGCGGTCGGAAGACGGTCCAGTACAGCCTCAATATTGTTTCCATTATAACGGAATGTTACCTTCTGCAATTTCCCGCCATACATAAATGGAACCCTTTTTCGGAACTCCGCCTCATTAAACTCCTTGCTATAGGGGATATAGAACTTCTCCTTCAATAGCTTTACGTTTTGGATCCGATCGAGACGGTAAATTGTAGGGAACGCATCATCCATTACTTCAAAATGCTGGCGTGAATCATCCTTGTCATCCAAAAATGCCGTCAGGTAAAAGTAAAATTCTGAAAACAAAATAGCGACCGGCTTTAATTTCCGGTACACAAGCTTTTGATCCATCCCCCTCTGGTAGGCAATCTCAATATACTCCTTTTTCTGGATGGCCTGCCCAATCGCCCACATATCGTTTATCACATCCTTTTGGTGCTGCAGTTCTATGTAATATAATTCCTCCTTCCGTATCAGCTCTTCTACTGCCTTGTACTGTTCCTGCTCCATACCGCAACACTGAAGGAAACGTTCTAAGATCGACCTCATGGTCTGTCTCGTAAACGCCCTGCTGTCTAACAGGATTTTACAGACTGCAAGGATTTCCCCACCTGTCAGCCATTCGTTATGGTGCGTTTCCAGATAATATTTTTTCTCCTTCCTGTCATACTCGATTTCTTCCTTCACTCCAAAGCGAGCCCTATTTGACGCCAATACCGCTTTGATATCTTCGATATCCCTTCGGATCGTCCGCTCGCTCACACCATAATTCTGCGCTTCCCATGCTTTATCGATCCGATGGCCCTTGTTAAACTTATAATACATTTCAAGAACCCGAATCGCCCTATCTGTCTGTTCCTTCTCTGTTTGTCTTATCATCTGTGCCTCTTTTCTTTCCCATAGTCCACACGATCCCACTCTTACCCTATTGTATCCTGTTTCCCAATGCCTGTCAATTTCCCACCAGAAGCCTTACCGGCTTACAATCCCATCTTGCAGCATGGTGATTGCATACAGATATCCTTCCATAAATGCCATATTCTGGATCTTATCAAGTACCTCGTCCAACTTTTTCTCCAATTCTCCCCATTTCTCCATTTCCATTAAACCAACCAGTTCTTCAATTGCCTGGCCAATCCATACTTCATATTCTTCCTGTTTTACTTCTGTTGTATGCTGAATGCGCTCGTCTTTGTTTCTTTTATTTTGTCCAACACTAGCGCCTTCCCATTCCCAAAACCCTTCTGGCATCTTTACAGCTTTCTGGTCCTTCTTTGGCTTACCGTCATCCATATTGTCTCTGTCTAAGAATTTAGAACCATATAATTCCCTTATCCTGTCCGCCTTCAGTCCGCCCTTTGGCTCCTTATTTTCAATATGATCCCCCATTTTCCTTTTCCCATTTCCATCCATATAGCCCTGTCCTGTTTCTCTCTTATCCATTTCCTTCGTCCTTTCTCAATGTACAATCCAATTGCCTTTTGTAACTCCATCTATAGGCGAACCGCCTGTTCCCTATGGTACGGGATATGGGTAGCGGCTCTCCCATTCCTTCCTTATTGTACGAACTGTCCATGACAAAATATGTCATTCTACAAATTTTTTTTAATATTCCTAAAAAAAGAATCCTGTAAAGTAGGATTCTCCGCCTGCAGCGGGTTGCTTTTGCAATACAAAAAATCCTGCAATGCAGGATTCACCACGCCGGAGTTCCATTCTTCCGGCAACACGTTTCTTTTTGTCCACAGCGCCCTAAATTGTAAAGTTGCCAGAGCCAGATACCCCGCAGCAAGCTGGCAGGCATGTTTCATCTTGCCATCTATACAAAAATACAATACACTCGTATTTTTTACATTTTTTTCAATATAAGTAGAATATAGATAATATTAGGTTTTTTTCTACCGATACCTTGACTGTCACCCATATAACACTTCCACTGTGTCGTTCTCCTATGTTATGGATACCCATCCGAAAACTTATCTACAGATAGGCGATTGCAAAACTCCCTTTCTAGAAACAGCGGATGTACAATCTGTACAAAAAAAGGGCGACTTGCGACGGCATCTGGAGCCCGCTTTTGTATGGATTGTACAGACGCGTCTGTCCCAGAGAGGGTTTTGCAATTACCTAATTATCTACAGATTATGAAAGGAGATTCCCTTATGTTTGGCGATATTGTCAGGAAACTACGGACTTCCTATAACTTAAGCCAAGTCCAATTGGCAAAAAAACTGACTGTTTCGAAACAGACTGTTTCAAATTGGGAGAATAACAACATACTCCCATCCATTGAAATGCTGGTTAAAATATCTAAATTCTTCTCAGTAAGTACAGATTACTTATTGGAACTAGACGGCAGGCAATACATAGAAGTCACGGATTTGACAGATACAGAACGGGCGCATATTCAGCAAATTATCCAGGATATCCTAGGTAAATCGGCGTAATTTTGCGAAGGCAAGCTACGGTGCATGACCTAGCTTGTTTTTTCCGCCCCAAGGGGCGGGGTATTCGCACCCCTAGGGGCAACTTGACTAACTTTATCACGGTAACAAAAACGGCATGTATCGTTACAGTATCTTGTTATATTCCAACATACAGAATTTGGCATTTTCATCTTATGTCCCTCCCATAGTAAATAAATACCAGAAATTACCTATCGACTATTTTATCAATACTTTCGTATGTTGTAAATACTTTCCAATGTATTTTTTCCTAAAATATAGAAATAACCATACGTACGCCATTCAGGAAAGACCGTTTTCCTTTGGCACGTGCTAGGAAATATTTCATACAATAAATTAAGTAATTTCTAAGGAGGAATCCATGGAAACAATATTGGAAGCCAGCCATGTCAGCTATTCTTACCATACCATGCAGGGAGAAACGCCTGCTTTATCCAATATAAATTTTACCGTCCAGCGGGGTGATTTCCTAGCGGTTGTCGGTCCTAGCGGGTGCGGCAATGCAATGGTTCTGCTGTGGAAACAACTTACATTATATTTTTAATCCAGCAATTTCCCTTCCAGATAAGACCACTTTAAATAATCTGGATTGCTATAATATATATTTGAATTAAAATCCGAAATTTCATCACTGATAAAGGAAGAAAACACATCCATCAAAGCCTGTTGAGTTTCGCAAACGCCTATCTTTTTCCTATACATGCTCCTATTGTAACACAGGCTAGTTTCTTCTAAAAGATTTTCATAAGAATTTCCGCTATCCCACTCCAATATTACATTACGCAATATCACCACGTTTTCAAGTATTTTTTCGCACAGCCGATTCTGGATATAACCTGAAATCCAGATCTGGCTTTATCATTTCATCAGATAAAAATATGCGCTTGTTCGCCATCCCAGACAGCTTTGTCTAACACCATCCTCAGATACTCCCTCTTTTCTGGGACGCTGAATGTATGGAACAGGCGTTTGAAAGACGAGAGCTGCTCCATCAAAAATGCAAGCTGCTGCCTGTCTCCTTGGATATTTGTGGCTTCCGTTCCCAACCTTGCTTTTTCCTTCTCCAATGACGCGCATTCCCTATTTAATTTTAAGGCCTCCTGCTCAATCTGGCTGATAAACTCCTGATCGCCGCTGGATTTTGCTAAAGTGGAGATTAGGTTTTGCACTTCCTTTTTCCGTTTCTGTATCTCCCGCTCCAAAAGAGCTGCGGACGTCGCTTTTTCTTCTTTTGTATCTTCCACGTGCTCCATGGCTGTTTGCAGCATTTGCTGGATATCAGAGTATTCCTCCGTATAACGCAATACCTCCCTACATACCAGTTCATCCAAGGTGTTGCCCTGGATATTGGGCACGGAGCATTTCTTTCCGTGGGTCATGTCTTTATAGGGGCAGAGATAGGAAAATTTACGTTCTCCCTGTTCTGTCAACTGTTTTGCAGAATAATATTTGGGACGCATCAGATGACCGCAGGAACAATGCAGGATTCCTGATAAAAGCGCCACCTGATTCTGTGTCTTATGCCAGGTTTCCCCTTTGGAACTGTTTCTTGCAAGAAGTTTCTGGATTTTGGAAAAATCCTTCCCAGAAATAATCCCTGGATGTTTCCCTTTTGCCACAATCCATTTTTCCGGCGCATTCTCTTTCTTCTTATACTGTGACGAGGAAGTCTTCGCATAGGCAATCAAACCGTATTTCCCATCCGCCTCTTCTTCATCCATACAGACCTGACAGCCCAAATTCCAGAAATACTGGTAAGCTTCCCGATCTGCCCGGCAGTACACGGGGTTGTTCAGAATATCGCGGATAGCTGTGGTTGTGTACTCATTCCCACGTTTTGTTTTGATCTTATGATTTAAAAAATACCTTACAATCCCCGTAAGGGACTGCCGTTTTAAATATTCCTCAAATATAAACCGAACCGTCTCCATCTCTTCTTCATCCACAACAAGACGGAAAAATTTTTTATTCCTTCCATTGGTAACGGCCTTTTCCTCCGATTCCGCGCGAAACCCCAAAGGCGTGTTTCCACCAAGCCATCTTCCCTTCCTTGCAAGCATAACCATATTGTCCCGGACACGTTCTGCAATCTGCTCCCGCTCCATCTGCGCCAATACCCCGGCAAAGTATAGCATCGCCTTCCCTATGGGCGTGGACGTGTCAAACCGTTCCTTAATACTAATAAAGGAGACGTTAAGCTTGTTCAACGTCTCCACCAAATTTGCCAAATCCGCTATGTTTCTCCCCAACCTGTCTAGCTTGTAACAGATAAGGTAATTGCAGCCGCCTTTGTGAATCTCCTTCATCATTTCCTGGAACTGTGGGCGGTTGGTATCCTTCCCAGAATACCCTTCGTCTTCAAATACCGTAATTTGCGCCTGATTTGCCTCTTCTATATTGAATTGTATGTAATCCCGGCACATGGCTATCTGGTTCTCCACGCTCTCGCCCCTGCCGGTCCATTTGGATTTCCTGCTGTAGATAAAAATATTCACTTTTTCATTTCTCCCTTCCCTCATTAAATTCTTTAGGTAATTGCGAAACCCTCTCTGGGACAGACGCGTCTGTCCAATCCATACAA
>CAOKNO010000019.1 GCA_948470065.1 uncultured Eubacterium sp.
CCTGGCGGCGAACCAATCATTTTCGATACGCTGTGCTTTTCCATATATTCTGACATATCGACGCGTATCATGGCGTCCTCGCTTCCAAACATAGCCTCTGCAAGCGCTTTCGAAATCTCTGTTTTCCCAACGCCAGTAGGCCCTAAGAATAAGAATGAGCCGATGGGGCGGTTTGGATCTTTCAGGCCTACCCTGCCGCGGCGCACGGCCTTTGCCACAGCAGATACTGCTTCCTCCTGGCCAATCACCCGTTTATGGAGCACAGATTCTAGCTTCCTAAGCCTTGCAGATTCCTCTTCCGCCAGCTTCTTTACTGGGATTTTCGTCCACTGTGACACAACCTCCGCAATCTCATTTTCCCCAACCTCCGCTTTCTTGCGCTTTATGGATTTCTTGGCCTTTTTCTGCATTTTCTCATACTCTGCCTGCAATTCTTCTTTTTCTTTGCGCAACACAGAAGCAGCCTTCATATCTGCGTTTTGGACAGCCTCTTCCATTTCCTCCGCCAGGCGGTTGATTTCAATCCGGATGTCTTGTAAGGCAGAGGATGCTTTTACGCCCTCTAAACGTACCTTTGCAGAGGCCTCGTCTAACAGATCAATTGCTTTGTCCGGCAGGAACCGATCCGACACATAGCGGGCCGACAATTTTGCAGCCGCTTCTAAGCCTTCCTCCGTAATCACGACCTGATGATGCTTCTCATAAAGCCTTTGCAGCCCTTTTAAAATCTCCACCGTATCCTCTATGGTAGGCTCTTCCACCATAACGGGCTGGAAACGCCGTTCCAGCGCTGCATCCCGCTCAATATACTTCCGGTATTCTTCGATTGTCGTCGCCCCAATCATCTGAAATTCCCCGCGGGCAAGGTAAGGCTTTAAAATATTCGAAGCATCCATCGCCCCTTCCGCGCCGCCTGCCCCGATCATCGTGTGCAGTTCATCCATAAACAGCAGGATATTCCTCGCCCTGATTACCTCCTGGATCACCTTTTTAATCCGCTCTTCAAATTCCCCACGGTACTTCGAGCCCGCAATCATGCTGGAGAGATCTAGCGTAATCACCCGCTTCCCCGCTACGGATTCTGGAACGATCCCGAGGGCAATCTGTTGCGCCAGGCCTTCTGCAATCGCCGTCTTCCCTACCCCTGGCTCCCCAACCAGGCAGGGGTTGTTCTTCCCTCTGCGGCTCAAAATCTGGATGACACGGCGGATTTCCTCTTCCCTTCCAATCACAGGATCCAGGCGCCCTTCCAAGGCAAGCTTCGTTAAGTCCCTAGAATACTGGTCAAGCACGGGCGTTGCTTCCAAATTACGCCTTCTGGCCTTTGCAGACTTCAATTCTTCCTTAGAAAAGCTGCTTTCTTCTCCCATCGCTACCAAAAGATCAATGTAGAGCTTCTGTAAGTTCGCCCCCATAGTATTCAGCAAACGTATGGCCGCAGACTCGCTTTCCTTCAGGATTCCAAGCAAGATATGCTCCGTGCCGATTTTCGGGCTGCCGAAATGCTCCGCCTCTTTTTCAGCCGTATCCAACGCCCGCTGGGTCTTTGGCGTATAACCGTCCGCCTCTTCCACGATAACGCCTTCCCCAGGCGCAATCAATGCTTCAATCAATTCCAGAAGCTTCTTTTCATCCATATGGCTTTCCGATAAGACCTGGGCTGCTACCCCATGCCCTTCCTGTATCAGCCCTGCTAATATATGCTCCGTCCCGATATAACTATGATGTAGTTTTTTGGATAATTTCGCTGCCAACCCAAGGACTTTTTCTGCTTGCGCCGTGTATTGTTTCTGCATTCTGCCCTCCTGCTATTCCTTATTTCCATTGCTGTTTTCGCTTTTATAAATCTTCCAAGTCAATGACTTCAAATCCATCTTGTTCTTCTTGTTTTGGAGAACCCTGCTTGTGTCCCTTGAAACCGTCGTCTTCCCATCCGTCTTCCACATATCCCTGGCTCTTCCGTTCCCAGTCTTCCTCAGACACATCCATTCCATCCTGATCCCAGTCATCCTCCCGGGAGTTACGCTTCCCGTGTTTTAATTCTGTACCGTCGCTGGAATCGTTCGATTTCCAGTTTTGCCCTTCTGTTATCTCTACCTCATCCAAAGGATGATATCCGTAATCCCATTCTTCCTCCATCTCACGCCTTTGCCGTAAGATTAAATTTACAATTACAACCACCAAAACGACAATCAAAAACAGCATTATCGCCGTTATCTTCCGAGAAGTATCTTTCGCTTGGTTGTACTGCTCTTCCAAATCCTTATATGCTTTCTGTAGCCCTTGCATCTCTACGCTGGCCTCCCCTTGCTGGCTCCCAGGCTCTTCGGATCCCTTAAGATCAGCGTCATCTGCTACCGGCGTATCCTTTTCCTTTTGGTAACGCTGGTAAGTCCCGTCCTCCGCATCGTACTGATACCACCCCAGATTCCCGGAACTGCTGGCTGCATACACCAAAGAAAAGCCTTCTCCTAAGCTGCCTCCCGTAAACATCGGCACATCCTCATACCCATCCACGGCTGTAGCCGCCTGGCTGAACGCTTCCGAAAGCCCTGTATCTGCCGGGGGATCCAACAAAATAAGATACCGCTCCCCCAATGCCACCATGCGGAAGGAAGACAACCGCCCGCTTGCTTCATCATAGACTGCAAGGGTATTTTTGACATCCTTACTTGGCGTGGTAAGGTAAACCAGCTTCAGCGACGGCTGTTTGTCAAACTGGAGCCCTTCCACCTGCTGTCCCTTGCAGGTTATGGATACCACAGAGAAATCCTGTGGGATACGGTCTGCAGGCACAGCGGCAGCCAGATTGAACGGATGCCCGCCCAGGTTAATCCCATCTGGATCCCCTTGCTGCTCCTGACCTTCCCCAGAAGGCTGCGCAGGCTGCCCTTCCTCAGACGGCTGGCTATCCGGCGCGTCGGCTGGCGCCCCGGCGCCTTCTCCTTTCGTCACTTCGATTTTATACGTAACAGGCGTGCCGTTCTCTGCCTTTACCAGGATGCTAATCGTATTCTGCCCCTCCTGCAAATCTGTATTCCCTGTAATAGATACAATTTCCGCCGCCTCATGGGACGTCTTAGCGTCTACTTCGATACTTGAAACATCCGCCCCTACAGAAGCTGTATAATTGGTAACGGAATATTGAAATGCGGGGGATAAGGCGCCTGGGGAAATCGACAATGCAGAAAGGCTGTTATCCCCAGACTTTACCTCCTGCCCCTCTGCCTGATCCTGCCCTTCCGCTTCCGTTGCCTGTATTGGGACAGGCATGACACATCCAATCAGCAGCATAAGCGCTACCATTATTCCTGTAAACTGTTTTGTTTTTTTCATGTCCTCTTTCATCTCCTGTTTCTTACAAAGGCCGCTGCCCATTCTACTGCCATCAGCACACGGTTTTTATCTGCTGCTGAATAGTTCCATTATAATTTTCCCACTCCCTGATTGTCAAGTGTAACCTACGCCCTCCGTTTTTCTATAACCCCTAAACGCCGCGGCGCGAGCTCCCGCAGAGCGTTTTGTTCCATAGGATGCGCTTCCCTAATAAAGTCAAATATACAGCAGCAAGCTACGGGGCATGACCTAGCTTGTTCTTTCTGCCCCAAGGGGCGGGGTATTTGCACCCCTAGTGGTACATTGCTCGCGAGAATAATGAACAATTGAAACGTGAATTGGTTACGCAAAATACAGAAAGTATAAATAAATTTTATCATAATTTTTTACATTTAATGTTGACATTTTTAATGTCCTGATGTATTCTGAATTTGAGAATAGTCATATATGAGGGGAAGGGGGGTAGTAAGTTAGTTATTTGAAAGACTGTATCTTTTAGTTTATAGTGTAAACAAATTGGGGTGATAACATGAAGAAAATGAAATTTTTATTAGGTGTTCTTTTGTGTGTTGGTATTTGTGGAATATTGGTTTATAGTAGCCCACAGAAACAACTTGATGTGCCTTCTGTCGAACAGGTTATAAAATATGGGTATCCCATTAATGAAAATGGGTTAACATATGGACCGGATATTAAAGACAATACCGATATTAATAGTATGCCAGATTTACTTTTAGCTGAATCAGATAAGGGTGAACTAGGATATGTATATGCTAAAGATATGTCCGATAATGATATATTGACTATAGAGCAAGCCCTTGAAAAGACAAGAGAAAAAAAGCATAAGACTATTCCAATATATTTTCAGGATGGAAAAACCATAAAGGGTTATATTACTTTTTGAAATACGCTTAGAATAACCTGGTTAGTATTATTCCAATTTGTTAGAGATGGTGAAATGAAAGGAGTTCTTATGAAAAAAATGGAAGAAGATTCATATCTGGAATTATGGAAAGACAGGCCTTGCAGGGAATCCCTGCAAGGCCTGTCTTTCTATCATATCACCGGGCTACCGCGCATTTTAATGCATCAGGAAGAAATATCCCAGCAGCGCAATCCCTCCCAATACTAGTACTGCGGCTGGCAAAAACACCAAAAACGCCGATATAACCATCGCCAGGAAATCGCCTCTTTCCAATGGCAGGCGTTCCTCCTGGGACTTTCCTTCTCTCTCTCTCTTTGCTGCATCACTCTCTTCATGGAGTTTTTTGAACGCACGGTCTACTTTTTTCTGAAACAGCATATTCCTCCTATTTAGGGACGTTTAATTTGTGATGGCACGCTACAAAATGCCCAGGCGTCACTTCTTCAAACTTCGGTTCCACCTCTTTGCAGATTTCGGTGCAATGCTGGCACCTGGTGTTGAATTTGCATCCTCTGGGCGGCTTGATCGGGCTTGGGATATCGCCTTCCAGCACAATCGCCTCTTTCTTATGATCCATATCTGTCGTCGGGATCGCCGAAAGCAGCGCCTCTGTATAAGGATGGTACGGGCGTTCAAACAGCTCCGCCGTTTCGCACAGTTCCACCATATTCCCCAAATACATAACGCCAATGCGGTCGCTGATGTATTTAATCACGCTTAAGTCGTGGGAAATAAACAGATACGTCAGGTGATTCTGTTCCTTCAAATCCAGCAGCAGGTTAATGATCTGGGACTGGATGGAAACATCCAGCGCAGACACCGCCTCATCACAGACCACAAATTTCGGGTTTACGGCAAGCGAACGCGCAATGCCGATACGCTGTCTTTGCCCGCCGGAAAACTGATGGGGGTAGCGGTGGATAAAATAAGAAGCAAGGCCGCATTTTTCCATGACTTCCATAATATAATCCTGCATCTTCCCATCGCCCTTTTTAAACAAATGGTGCGCCAAAAGCCCTTCCCCGATAATCTGCCCTACCGTCATCCTGGGATTGAGGGAAGAGTACGGATCTTGGAAAATCAACTGTAGATCGCGCCTTAAAAAACGCATCTCCACATCTGTCAGGTTCGCTAAATTGATGCCGCTATCCATATAAGACTCATACAGCCCAAAGTCTTTCTTCGCTTTATTCTGTTTCTTAAATTCCTGGATCCTCGCAGCTTCCGCCTGCATCTGCTTCTCTTCCTGCGCAACCTGGGACTGAAGCTGTTTTATCTTATCCTCCGTCGCCTGTACGGCACGCTGGATTTCGCTTTCGCCCTTCCCCTTTTCTTTCATTGCAGATCGTTTGTTGGATACCTCTGCACGCAACGTCGTAATCTGATCGTTGTATTTCCTCCGGTTCAGGGTAGCATTGTACTCCTTGACATAGACCTGGGAAATCTCCTTTAGATCATCCGCAACATACAGGCCGCCAATCAAGGCCGTAATGTCCAAAAGTTCGTTCCTTGCAAGCGTTTCCGCCTCATTTAATTTCTGAAGCTCTATATTCTTAGCTGTCCCTTCCGGCATTTTCTCCCATTCGGCACGCAGCTTCGCCGCCCGTTCCCGGGCTTCCTCACATTTGCGCTTTTTCTCCGGCAGGTTGTTGAAAATATCAGACACGTATTTCGGGGCAAGTTCCTCCACACTACGTCCATAGTAAATGGAACGGCCTGCCGTTTGGCGGTAAAGCTGTAGCAAGGTACGCCCGAACGTGGATTTGCCGCAACCGCTCTCCCCTACCAGCCCAAATGTTTCCCCTTCGTAAATATCCAGGGAGATACCATCATTGGCTTTTACAAATAACTGCTCTTTACCAATCTGCTTTTTTCCAACCGGGAAATACTGTTTTAAATCTGTTATGTGTAGTAAAACCTTTTTCTCACTCATGATTACCGTTCCCCTTTCTTTGGATAAAAGCAGCGTACCCTATGCCCCGGTTCCACCTGAGCAAGTTCCGGTTCCTGTTCCCGGCACTTATCCGTAGCATATTTACACCTGGGCGCAAACTTACAGCCCTTTGGCAGATCCAAAGGATGCGGCACCGCGCCTGGGATTGCCTCTAACCGGATCCCGGCTGGCGTATCCAGCCTTGGGATCGAGAACAGAAGGCCTTCTGTGTAAGGATGCAGGAACTGGTTCTCACCAAATATCTGCCTGACTGGAGCCATCTCGACTACCTGCCCGCAGTACATGACAGCCACGTCGTCCGCCATTTCATTGATAACCCCAAGGTCATGGGTAATAAACAAAATCGCCGTCCCCTTTTCCTTCTTCAATTCGTTCATCAGCTTCAGGATCTGCGCCTGGATCGTTACGTCAAGCGCCGTCGTCGGCTCGTCCGCAATCAGAAGCTTTGGCTGGCATGCAAGCGCCATCGCAATCATTACACGCTGGCGCATCCCGCCGGACAACTGGTGCGGATACTGCTTTGCTACTGCCTCGGGATTGGGGATACGGACATCCTTAAGCATCTCCACCACCTTTTGGGCAGCTTCCTTCTTACTCATATTCTGATGGATTAAAAACGGCTCGCTTACCTGTCGTTCAATCGTAAAAATCGGGTTCAGGCTCGTCATCGGTTCCTGGAAAATCACAGAGATCTCATTCCCGCGGATCTTACACATATCCTTAATGGACACATCCGCAAGGTTCTTTCCATCGAAGATAATCTCACCGCTGTCAATATATCCGTTCCCATCCAATAATTTTAAGATACTCATGGCAGACACGGACTTCCCGCTCCCGCTTTCCCCGACAACCCCAAGGGTCTTCCCTGGCTCCACAGAATAGGAAACACCGTTCACTGCCTTTACCGTACCTCGTTTCGTCTTAAAAAAGGTATGCAGATCATTTATCTCTAACAAAGCCATTGTGTTTTCCTCCTAGCGTTCATTTGATTTCGGGTCAATGGCGTCGCGCAGGCCATCGCCAACCATATTGATACAGATTACGCAGATACTCAGCATAACTGCCGGGAATACCCATCTCCACCAATAATTCCTAATCACGACGGAATTAACGCATCCGTTCAGCATATTTCCCCACGTTGGGCGGGGCAGCTTCACGCCAAACCCTAAGAAGGACAAGCTGGACTCTGTCAGCATACAGGATGCAAAATCCAGGGTAGCCGAAACTATGATAACGGAAATCACGTTCGGGATAATATGTTTAAATACTATTGCAGACCGTTTCACACCCATTGCATTGGCGGCCGTTACAAATTCCTTCTCACGTTCCGCAAGCACCTGGGCACGTACCAGACGCGCCAGCGACGGCCAGCTTAGTACGCCGAGCACCATCATGATCAGTGCAATCCTGGCGTTTTCTGACAAGCTATTCCCAATAATTGACGTTAAAATCATCGCCATTGGCAAAAACGGAAGCGAAGATACAATTTCTGTGATACGTTGCAGTACGATATCCACCCAGCCGCCGAAGAAACCAGAAATCCCGCCGATGATAATCCCAATAATGGTAGAGATCACGACAGAAATCGCGCCAATCGTCATGGTCATGCGCCCGCCGTTCAAAAGCCTTGCAAATACATCCCTGCCCAGCTCGTCGCTGCCCAGCCAATAGCCCTTCAGCCCCCAGGTCACGGTCTTGCCCGATCCAGTAATTGCATAATTCTGGTAAGAACCGCTGTAAAGCGCCTTGACGTCCTTGGCGTCTGACGGCACATCGATCTGATGCTTTCCATTCTCACCCCAGGCATAGACTGTCCCCTTATCTGTCAATACGGTAAAATAATTCCTGCCAGCAGCAATAGAAGCGACATTCCCATCAATCTTTGGCACATCCATCACTTTCCCACGCTTGCCCCAGACGCGCAGGGAACCGTCCTCTAACAGCACAAGGGCATTGTCTGATGTCGTCGCCATATCCACAACCGTGCCAAGATCCTGCGGGATCGCATCAATATCCGATAACTGCCCGCCCATATGGACTGCCTCGCCGCTTTTTGTCACCGCCATAAGCGTCGTATTCGCCACAGAGATCTTGTCGATCTTGCCGTTGCCTTTCTTCCTGGTCACACGGATATCGTTCAGGTTCTCATTGCCCCAATATAGGATTTCCCCGCCTTCCGTCAAAGCATATGATACCTGGTAGCCCGCTGCTATCTGCTTGATTTTCTTACGCTTCATGCCGCTTGGGACCTTTGTCTGGCTCATACGGTTGCTGCCCCAGCAGATAATCTCCCCGTCCGCATTTAACGCCATCACATGGTCAAATCCAGCTGAAACGGCGACGACTTCCCCCAATTCCTTCTTGGAAGGGATATCCTTTTTGATATCAATCTTATTGCTGATCTTCGTATGCCCCCATACATAGACTTTCCCATTGTTATCTACGCCTACGCTGAACGTAGAGCCTGCGGAAATCATCCTTACATTCCCTTCTAGCCCCTTTGGGATTTTCATCATATCCATACCCGGCGCAACATTGATCTGCGTTTCTTCTTTTTCACTCAATTGGATCGGATAAAAGAGGGGCCCTATCAGAACCACCAAAAATATCACGAGGAAGACAATAAGACCGCCGATAGACAGCTTATTCCCTACAAAATTCTTTACAATCGTGCGTAAGGGGCTTTGGATCGCCTCTTCCTGCATTACATCCAATTCTTCCTTCCTGCTGCCAAACAGACGTTTCATAAGAGAAAAAGAAGGTTTCTTTCCATTATTTTTTTCTTTCTGCATTGTCTTTTCCTCCTATTTATCAATACGTACCCGCGGGTCTACAATTCCGTAGCTTAAATCTGTAACCAGGTTGCTGATTAACGTTATGACGCAGTAAAGCATTTGGATAGCCAAAGCCACGTCATAATCCTGATTCATCAACCCCTTATAGTACATCTGCCCGATCCCGTTCAGTAGGAAAATCTGCTCAATAATAATGGAACCCATAAATACGCTCATAAACCAGCTAATAATCAAAGTTACAACAGACAGCAGGGCGTTCCTCCAGGCATGGGAGTAAATCACAACCTTTTCCCTCAGCCCCTTTGCCCTTGCCGTCCGGATATAATCCATGCGCAGCGCATCGATCATAGCCGCACGCACATACCGCGTCATCCCACCCAGCGACGCCACAGTCATAACGATAACTGGAAGCGCCAGATAGTACATACGGTCTACGAACGCAGCTATCCCAGTCCCCTGGAAGTTCGGGGAATTCATGCCGTTGATTGGGAACCAGCCCAACTGCACGGAAAAGAAATAAATCAACGCCAGGCCGATAATATAAATCGGTATGCTATACCCAACGATCGTCAATACCTGGACCACATTATCAAACTTGGAAAATTTCTTTACCGCACAGAAAATCCCCAATGGTATGGTAATCGCCAGCGCCACTACCGTGGCGAACAGATTGATGATCATCGTATTTTTCAATGGCTCGCCAACGACGTCAATCACATCTTTCTTATAAAATGTAGAATACCCCAGATCGCCCTGTAATAAATTCCCCATCCATTTCACATAACGCACAGGGATCGGATCGTCAAGCCCCAGCTTGTCCCTTGCCGCCTGGTAGCGGATCTGGAACTGCTCATCGGAAACCTTCCCCCTCAGATTCTGCACCTGGTTCAGAGCACGGTCGCCAGGCGTATTATTAAATAAGATAAACATGATAATTGATACCACAAAGAAAACCCCTACCATGTATACTAGTCTTTTTCCCACATACTTTAACATTGTCCAACCAACTTTCCCGTATTTTTATTCCTTTCTTTGGACACAGGATCTGATCCATCCAGAAGGCAGCATACCCTAAAACGCCGCCGCAGCTTTCCATATCCCCAACGCACAAGCTTTTGGACGGCGTCCCTGGCGCGCCCTTCCCCTATGCCCAAAGAAAGGACAGCAAATCTCATTCTCTATACAAAGAACAGGATATGAGATGCTGACGCAAGTACATATCCTATCCTCTGCTGTGCCCTTTGCCTTCCCCAGGCCCTATGCAATCTGCAACGGCCCAGGGTTAGCTTTACATCTTTTTATTCAATGTTTGCATAAAGGATAGCAACAGAAACTTCCCAGTTATACCCATCTTCTTCGTAGTCATGGAGCCTTGTCGTATAGAAGTCATGGTAATCATTGGAATACAGTGGGATTTCTGGCATTAAGTCATTCCATTTCTGCATGAATTTTACCCAGTTTGCGCCGTATGCCTCGTCGTCGCCTTCTTCCGTCTGGTTCATGGCAACGCACAAATCATAAAGTTCTGTGCCTTCTGGGTCTTTCAGGCAGTTGATGTTAGAATCAGAGCCTGGCTCGTACATATATGCAACATCATAAGGATTGCCGAAGCCTGTTGCTAAGTTGAACATCTGGTACGGGTTTTCTTCACTTGGGTCATAGTAGTACTGTAACAATTCCGTAAAGGTAACTACGTTCTGGTTGATCTGCATCCCTGCAGCCGTAAGATCCGGGTTCTGCTGTAAGGAAGTAACCAAAAGGTCAGATACGGAGTTTTCTTCGGAAGAACACCATTCAATCACCAGCGGCATCATGCTGCCATCTTCCAGCTTCTTGTAACGGATCCCTTCCCCAGAGTAATCGGAACCGTCTTCATTGTATACCCAGCCGCCTTCTTCAAGAACCTGTACGGCTGTTTCCGGGCTGTAAGCATAAGAATTTAATGCATCCACTTCGTCAGCATGTTCATTTACCATCCACTGGGACGCGCCATAAGGCCCGTTTACTACGATACCATGCCCGCCGGTAAAGGTCTGTGCAAATGCATTCCGGTCAAGCAGGTAAGCGATTGCCTGGCGCACTTCCTTGAACTGGGTTGGGCCCTGGTTACATTTGAAGTTCAGCATACCATATCCGGCACGTGGGAAGTTACAGTAATCGTATCCGCCTTCGTCTACTAAATCAAGCCCTGCTTCGATATCCTTGCCGTCTGCGCACTGCAGCAGAAGATCGATAGAACCTGTCTTAAGCTGATCCATCATCGTATCCTGCGGCACATATTTGTAGATAATCGTTTCAATGTTTGCCGTCTGGCCTTCAAAGTTGCCGACAAACTCTGTGTTTTTCTTTATCGTATAAGAATATGCGTTCGTATCATAAGATTCAAATACGTACGGGCCGCTGCATACCGACGGGTTGTAACGGAACTCATTTACCTTATCGCTGATATATTCAGGAGTAAAGTTATCTGATAATTTTGCACCGTTCTCTGTTTCTTCAACCGTAACGTCTTCCGGCACCCAGCCCTTGATATATTCCGGCGTTGAGGATACCAAAGCCAGTCCATAATAATACGGCAGGTACTGCTTATCAATGGTTACGGAGAACGTCATATCATCAATCAGGTGTACGCCTTCAAACGTAGCGCTTTCCCCAGCGGAATATGCATCATAGCCTTTTGCATACCTGCAGACGCTTGCAGATGCTTCAGACGCCTCTAAATCTACCAGCATTGTCTTGCTGCCCCAGAACAGGTACGGGAATACATAATCCTTAGCCGTAACGGCTTCGCCGTTACTGAACTTTAATCCATCCTTAATCTTGATAGTATACGTCTTGCTTCCATCTTCATTTTCTGCTTCATCAAGGGTATCTACAACGGTTTCATTTACCCCCCATTTCCCGTCCTGGTCTACGTATACGGTTTCCAGGCCAGTAATCATTTTATAAACATAATAGTCAGAAGCGGAGTTTGTCCAAAACGGAGTTACATCGCCGCTCGTTTCACTTTGGTCGCCAATGATGACCTGCTTGTTGCCATAGGTAACGTCCTCACCGTCGCCGTCTCCCTCGCTGCCATCCTCTTCGCCGCTGCCTTCATTTTCTTCATTCCCTGTTGCTTCTTCCTCGCTGCTATCATCCGATTGTTCCGTATTGTTGTTGGAAGAACCGTCTGTGTCGTCCCCTGTTTTGCCGCAGCCAGCAAGCATGCTGATAGACAACACGCTAACAAGGAACAATGAGAGTAATTTCTTTTTCATATTATCTCCTCCTTTAATAATTTTTATTTATTATAAAGGCCTCGTTGGCCCATTATAATCCTAAGGATTGCCAATTATTATTTCATAGTTTTTTAACATGATTTGGCTCATTATATTATATGGAAGGTATCTTCCATAATAAATATCAGGGAAACGTCTTCTCCCGATACATTATACCCTACAAAATCCGGCAGTATTATAGCATAAACGCGATCTTAACACAAGCCACTTCTCTGCCACTTTAATTTACTAAAGTTATTCATCCCTTATAGAACGGACATCCGTTTGCCTGGTACATACACATCTCGCAGTAGAGTATACCACAATTTATTTCAAGATACCACATTTTTCTTTAAATTCAATTGCCTTTTTTCCAGTAATATTATAAAATCCAGATAGGTAACTTTATCAACCGCAGAATATGAAAGGAATAGAGAAAATGAAAAATTGTATCGTTGCACAGTCTGGCGGTCCTACCGCCGCCATCAACGCCAGCCTTGCAGGCGTTATCTACGGCGCACTGCAGCGCCCAGAGTTTGATCGCGTCTATGGCTCCCTTAACGGGATTACTGGGATTTTAGAGGAACGCTTCCTGGATTTAACGGAAACGTTCCAGAAACAGGAAAACTTAGATTTATTAAAGGTAAGCCCCGCCATGTACCTGGGCTCCTGCCGTTATAAGCTGCCAAAGCTAGAAGACGATCAAACGCCTTATGCGCAGATCTTCAAATTGTTTGAAAAGCTGGAGATTGGAGCGTTTTTCTATATTGGCGGCAATGATTCCATGGACACCGTAGATAAGCTTTCTGCATATGCAGCTTCGATTGACAGCCCAGTCCGTGTGATCGGCGTGCCAAAGACCATCGACAACGATCTTGTGGTTACAGACCATACGCCAGGCTTTGGCTCCGCTGCCAAGTATGTAGCTTCTTCCCTGCGTGAAGTATACCATGATACCGTTATCTATACTCCAAAGAGCGTAACCATCGTTGAGGTCATGGGACGTGACGCTGGATGGCTCACGGCTGCTTCCGTGCTTGCCAAAAACAGCTACTGTGCAGCGCCGCATCTTATCTACCTGCCAGAAGCTGCATTTGACACAGAAGAATTTATCGCGGACGTCAAAACTCTTTTGGAAAGCTGCAACAACGTCATTGTAGCCGTATCGGAAGGAATCCGTGACAAAGACGGGAAATACATCAGCGCTTCTACTGGCAAGGTCGACAACTTTGGGCACAGCCAGTTAAGCGGCGCGGGCAAGACATTGGAATACCTGGTGCAGGAGCGCCTGGATGTAAAGGTGCGTTCCATTGAGCTGAATATCCTACAGCGCTGCGCTTCCCATATTGCATCCAAGACAGATTTGGAAGAATCTTTCCAAGAAGGGCAGCATGGCGTAACGCTCGCAGCAGAAGGGAAAACAGGCCTTATGGTTACGATTACACGTACCAGCAGCGACCCTTACACCGTAGAATACGGTTCCGCCCCAGTATGCGATATTGCAAACGGCGTCAAAGCTGTCCCGGCTGAATGGATCAATGATCGTGGGAACGGCGTAACCGAAGAGATGGCGGCTTATATCCGTCCTCTGATCCAGGGAGAGCCAGAGATTACGTTTGTAGACGGGATCCCAAGCTACCTGCCAGTCCCACATCTGGTTTCTTAAACCAATCCGGCTTACCTTTGGCTCCTTAGATGTTATCCCAGGGCTACATCTAAGATCATCATTAGCAGGAAGCCTGCCATAACGCCAATTGTCCCGGCATTGGAAGCTTCGTCTGGCTGCGCCTGTGGGATCAATTCATCTGCTACAACGTAAACCATCGCTCCGGCTGCAAAGGATAACAGCCATGGCATGAGCGGCACAGCGGCGGACGCCGCCAAAAAGGCAAGAAGCCCGGCTACTGGTTCCACCACGCCGGACATGGTTCCTGTGAGAAAGGATTTCCACGCGCTCTTGCCCGACTGGCGGACAGGCAGGGAAATGGCGGCTCCCTCTGGGAAATTCTGGATCCCGATGCCAAGGGCAAGGCCGATGGCGGACGCCAGGTAAACAGGGCTTTGGGGATGCTGCCCTGCCAGGACAAAGGCCAGGCCTACCGCCATCCCTTCCGGGATATTGTGTACCGTAACAGCCAGCACCAGAAGATTTGCCGTGGCGCGCTCCCCTTGGTAATCTGCATGGAACCAGGGCAATGTTTTATCTACAAGGTATAAAAATACACCGCCGAGGGCAAACCCTGCCGCTGGGGGAAGCCATGGGGTCATCCCCAATTCCTGGCTCTGGCTAATCGCCGGGATTAACAGCGACCAGACGGAAGCCGCCATCATAACGCCGGATGCAAACCCCAGGAACGCCCGGTTCATCTTCTCGTGGATCCTTCCACGGAAGAAAAATACAAGGGCTGCCCCCAGTGCAGTCATAAAAAACGTAAATCCAGTACCACCTAGTACTTGGAACAAAGTGTCTATCATGGAAATCCCTCCATTGCAACTGTAAACAATCACTTTGCAATTACTCTATGCATGGAAGGGATTTTTGGTGTTTGCAGTATCTGTGAGATACCATCAACAACGGTACAAAAGTACATCGAGAGCCAAACAGAAAGGATTTTATTTATGAAGAAAATACAACGTATCCTTGCCATTGCAGGGATTGTCCTGCTCCTTGGGATGTATCTGGCAACCTTGGCGTTCGCCATGTTAGGCAAAGATTTTTTCCCGCTTTTTATGGCGTCGCTATTTTGCACCTTTGCAGTACCAGTGATGATCTGGTTCTATGGCATGGTATATAAATGGCTGAAAAAAAACACGGACTAACATCTCTAGAAATGAAAAGGGCTGCTGCAAAATAACTGCTTCCAAACGATATATCGTATCGGCGTCCTACTATCCGCTACATATATGGTTCGGTTGCCTTACTTTGCAACAGCCCTTTTGCATCCATGAAAGGTTTCCCTTTCAGAAACAATCCTGCTATTTCTTTTTCTTGCGCTTGGATTTTCCGCCAACCCATAAATCAATGAAGCAAATATGTGTTCTTCCAATCTTCCTTTTGATAGAAATGATATTACTATAATTCCGAAAGGAAGACAATCCCAAAAAATGTAAGCCCAAATTAGTTCTATGTTTTATTACACCTAACATCAAAACATTATTTCTACATTAACCATCCTATGTATTAGATATCATCTAATATTTATCATTTTACTAAATCTAACATCCAAACATTACTTCTACTTAACCACCCTTCACATTAGATATATGTCTAATATTTATCACTTGACATATATCTAACTTTCTTATATATTAGATATATATCTAATATTAAATGCTTGATATAAATCTAACTACAATTTATCTTAAGTATCATTTAAGGCTCAAATAAGATGATACTTACGATCAGGCATTTACTGAAACAATAATCACATTTCAGATAGGAGGACAGTATGGGACGCAAAACATCTACAGCAAAGGGAAGCACAGGAACCGTCGGATACAAAGATATTTTCAGACAGAAGGAATACGTTAAAGTTATTTGCGCAAGCATCGTCAATCGTTTTGGGGATTCTATTGATGAAATTGCATTTACCTGGCTGGTATATGTTATTACCGGGAGCGCTGCATGGTCTGCCGTTGTCTTTGGCGTTAACCAGCTCCCTTCGGTATTCTTACAGCCATTCGCTGGGGCTTTGGTAGAAGGGCTGCCCAAAAAGAAGCTTCTCGTTGCCACGGATCTGATACGTGGAGTAACGACGGCAGGGACTGCCTGCTTATACCTTATGGGTTCCTTAAACCCTTGGATCCTGCTTGCATTCACATTTCTAAACTCTTCAGCCGAAGCCTTCCGTCTCCCTGCTGGGATCAGTGTTGTGCCGCAGCTCCTGGAACGGAAATATTATGAATACGGGACGTCCTTACATGCCTCGTTATGCTCTGTCGTGGAACTGATCGGCTTGGGCGCGTCAGGCATGATTATCAGTTTCTTTGGAATTGGGGCTGCAATTGCCCTGGACGGCATTTCATTCTTCGCTTCCGCAGCAATCTTAAGCCGCCTGGATTTCCAAGAACATGGGCTTATCGGAAAACGTTTGCCATTCCAAGAATATCTCCATACCTTAAAGGGTGGGTTTGCCTATTTGAGGAAGCAGCCCATCATCCGGAATTTATGCTTAATTTCCGTACTGCTTGACGCAAGTATCGTACCGCTTAACGCCTTACAAAGCCCATTAATCCAAGACGTCCTTGGGCAGGGAAGTATGCTGCTAGGCGTATTTTCCTTCGCAATCACCGCCGGGATGGGGGTTGGCTCCTTTGCTTATCCATTCCTGAGCAAGCATTGTTCCATCCGCACCCAGTATGTCGGGAGCGGCATCCTGATTGGAGCAGGGATGTATGCCTATCCCTTGGGCGCAAGCTTCCGGGAACACGTTGCAGCCGTCTATGCCCTGACTGCCGTTAATTCTTTCATTCTTGGTATTTCATGCAGTATCCTGATGGCGGCGTTACATGTCCAGTTTATGAAGACCGTGGAACAAGAATATATGGCGCGTGTCGGGTCAATCTTTAACGCTGGCGCAAGCGCGGCAAATCCTGTGGCTTCCTTCCTGATCAGTTCCGCCACATCTTTTTGCCCTGTTTCCCAAATTTTTCAGCTTTCTGCCTTATTCTGTGTTATACTATTCCTAGCCTTAGCATTGTTAAAAGTAAAGTTGGAATAACCCCCTAGAAAAGAGGAGCGCCATGATTCGAAACATCAGCAACGAAATCAATTTCACTGCAGAAAGCTTTGCCTTGCTGCAGCATTTATGTACTGGGAAAACTTATGCCGATTTAAAAGAAAGCCTGAATAAAAAATACGCCCATCCTTTCCAGGAACAGGAGGGGCTTAAGAAATTTGAACAGTTAGAACGCATCGAAGCTTACGCGCAAACGATGTTTGCACAAGATATGGAGGAAATCCAGTATTATTTCACCCCTTACCAGGAAGAAGGGACGGGCTGCGCTGCAAAAGCTGCGCTGCTTTGGGATGAATATAAACTATCCTACCAGACAAGCCTTCCTACATTAAGAAATTCCCTTTCCGATCTTCCAGAAACAACATACTGTAGGCGGTTCGGCGAACGCCTTCAGGAAATAGCCTGTAACACGCTCCAGGATGATTCGCACCTGGTAAAGACAGAAACACCCATCGACGTTATCTCCTGCCTGATGGAACTCGATCTGGACGAATCTGAAAAATGGAAGCTTCAAAAAATATTCTTCTCCCCAAAGGAACATCAAGAAAAACTGCTGTTGCTCCTTACACGGGCAAACGGCTGCCTGGAAAAATTCCAAAAGCCGCTAGAAGAACTGGCAGAAGCGTTCCAAGCCTATTGGACGAAAACATTAGAAGGGCGCAGCCCCATAACCTACCTGCCCTCCATCAAGCTTGAAGAAAACCCGGCAGGATTTTGTTTGTCCCCTTCTATCCTGAAACCAAATATGGCCTCCTTTTATATCCATGAGCCAGACGACGGGACTTCGAAAGATCCAGATGTCTTCCGGTTCGGGATTCTCTTTGGCGAGGATTTCGCACTCCGGACAGCCCGGGCGTCGGAAGAAGACGGCTATGCAGCTTATGCCATCCAAGCGTTAAAATTGCTGGGCGATAAAAGCAAGTTTGAAATCCTTTCTTATCTTAGGGATAAGGAAGCCTATGGCAGCGAACTTGCAAAGCGTCTAAAGCTGACCACGGCAACCATATCCCATCATATGAACACACTTCTTGAAACAGGGCTTATCGAAGTGAAACGCATAGAAAACCGGCTCTATTATAGCGCCAATAAAGAAACGCTTAGGGAAATCCTAGATTACAGCAAAAGAATCTTACTTGGGGAAGACGGCTCCTGACCAGACGCCGTTTGGATCACCCGACGCCCAGCCCTTTTAATTCTTCGTCTGCCTGGGATTTCGTATGGAAGTGGATGGTGGCCATCCCCAGTTCGTTTGCCGCAACAATATTGGAACGGTTGTCGTCAATAAACACGCACTCCGTAGGATTGAGATCGTACTTTGCAAACAGTTCCTTGTAGATCTCTGGCTCCGGCTTAATGGACTGCACCTCATAAGAGAAAACCGCCCCATCCACAATTTCTACGAATGCAAGCTGCTCAATGCTCTGGAAATAAAGCCTTCTGGGATAATTGGACAATAAATATACACGAAACCCCTTTTCCTGAAGGCTTTTTATCCACGAAAACGTATAGTCATACCTGCGTATGCTGTTCCCAAGGTTATTCCAGAACCGCATAATTTCCCTTTCGCATTCTGGGCAGTTCTCCAAAAATCCTTTTAAAATCTCTTCATCTGGCATCTTGCTCCGGTCAAATTCTTCCCATAGCCCGGAGCGGACTGTCGCGTCCGCTACCTTCTCATACGTTTCTGCGGAAAACCCCAGCATATCGAAATACCAAGGCCAGTCGAACTCCACCAGCACCTTCCCTACGTCAAATACTATATTCTTTATCATATTCCCTTCCTTATCTCCCATTGCGGTAAATAATATCGTCCCGTCCTGGACCATTGGAAACCATTGTAATTGGGAAGCCTATCTTCTCTTCAATAAACTCAATATATTTCCTACAGTTCTCCGGCAATTCTTCGTATTTACGTATGCCGCGGATATCGCATTTCCATCCCGGGAGCGTTTCTAGGACTGGCTTTGCACGTTCGAGCTTCACCGTCGGCGGAAATTCGTCCGTTACTTCCCCGTCAATCTGGTAAGCGGTACACACTGGGATTTCATCCAGGTAACCCAGCACATCCAGCACGGTAAACGCCACATCCGTCGTTCCCTGGATACGGCATCCATACTTGCTCGCCACAACGTCAAACCATCCCATACGCCTTGGCCTTCCCGTCGTAGCCCCGTATTCGCCGCCGTCGCCGCCGCGCCTGCGCAGCTCATCCGCCTCTTCTCCAAACACCTCGCTGACAAAAGCGCCTGCCCCGACTGCCGAAGAATACGCCTTGCACACAGTAATGATCTTTTGGATCGCATACGGCGGGAGCCCCGCGCCAATCGCCCCATACGCTGCCAACGTAGAGGAAGATGTCACCATCGGATAAATCCCGTGATCCGGATCCTTCAAAGACCCAAGCTGGCCTTCCAGCAAGATATTCTTTCCTGCCTGCACGGCTTCCCACAGATAGGAAGAAGTATCGCAGACATACGGTGCGACCATCTCTTTGTATTCCATCAGTTCCTTCCTCAAATCCTCCGGACGCAGCAGCGGCTTATGGTAAAGATGCTCCAACAAGATATTTTTCGTTTCGCAGATCCGCTCTGTCTTTTCTTTCAATGCTTCCTCGTCAAATAACTCACTGACTTGGAACCCAATCTTTGCATATTTATCAGAATAAAATGGCGCAATCCCTGACTTGGTTGAGCCAAAAGACTTCCCGCCCAGACGCTCTTCCTCATACTGGTCAAACAAAATATGGTACGACATCACAATCTGCGCACGGTCAGACACCAAAAGCTTCGGCTTTGGCACCCCCCGATCCACAATGGACTGCATTTCAGCAAACAAGACCGGGATATTCAACGCCACGCCGTTCCCAATCACGCTTGTGGTATGGCCATAGAACACACCGCTTGGCAAAGTATGGAGCGCAAATTTGCCATAGCCGTTCACAATGGTATGGCCTGCGTTCGCCCCTCCCTGGAACCGCACGATAATATCAGCTTCCTTCGCCATCATATCGGTTATCTTACCCTTACCCTCATCGCCCCAGTTTGCACCAACAATTGCATTTACCATTTTCATATCCTCCTTCAAATCACTGGTTTCCCGAAGTTCCTGCAAAGACCAGACCTTCCCTTAGCCATTGCATATTCCTTATCCAGTATAGCGGAAGTCACTACATAAGTAAAATCAATGTTTATTATATTTGTTATAATTATTGATTATGCCTTTTTGTTGAATGTCGAGAGATGCTCCTGATCCTGCATATTGAAAAAACGGCGCCTGTCATTATGTGGGAATAACAGTTCCATATAAAGGCTGCCCAGCAAGTTCTTCACCTCATCCACATCCACATCCCCGATTGGAAGCCCCTCTTGTTCCATCCGCTTTAAATTCGACAACGCCGCCGCAATCTCGCCATGCTCCGGCAAATCCTGGCTGGCCTGTCCTTTCTGTGCAGCCGCATCCGGTACGTCCTGCTCTTGATCCTTCGGGCGTTTTCCTTCTTCTGGCTGCATACCTGAAAACTGCGCCCCATGTTTGTCCGTATCTTGCGCCTGCCGCCCTATCTCCTCCTGCAGCGCTTCTCCGACCTGGCCGCGTTCCCCTTCGGGCTGTTCCATTCCACTTCCTTGCTTCGGCTGGAAAATTTCCTTTGCCACTGGCACATTGTACACCACATTCTTACATGTCTTTTCAAAGCATTCCGGATCGTATTTTGACAAGTAATTCAAATCTTCGATTGTAAGGTTCCGTTTGTTATGGATCTTAATATAAATATTCACAAGACGTGTATCTTTTCCCATAATTTGCCCCCTTATCTATCATCAATCCTTTTGTAGGATATTAAAAAGAATCCTGCTTTGCAGGATTCCCCGCCTGCGGCGGATCGCTTTAGCGATATATTTCCTCTCCGCCGCAGTGCGATCCTGCCCGGAGGGCTTTTTATGATATAGGAAATCCGGAGGAATTTCCTATATCAAAATAAAAAGAATCTCGCGTTGCGAGATTCTCTGCCTGCAGCGGGTTGCTTTTGCAACATGGCTCCTTACCGCTGTGGGCAGGATCCGAAGCGCCTAGGATACATCCATAGCCGCCTATCCTCTGGCCATCCAATACCGCTTCTCCTGGTAACGCTCTTCCTGTGCAAGCTTTATCAACCGCTCCAGCCGTGGGGCTGCCTCCCGGATCCGCTCGATACTTCCCTGCCAGAACATATCAGACGCGGAAAACGCACAGATCCGGTCGACCAGATAGCTACATGTGCGGTAAGACCGCTGGCTATAACACGTAGCGGCCGACTCAAACAACAGGAATACTTGGTTCCCATAGCACGCCAATTCCTCAGACATGGGCGGGAACTTACGGATCCCATAGCAATAATAGAGATCCCGCCCCGTATTCCGATCGTTTTGTATCTGGTAAAAATAAATCTTTGAGTGGAAGTAGCGCCCCTTCGAGGTCGAAACCGCCAAATAGACCTTGCCTCCCAATTCTGTAAAAGCCGCTCCATTCGCATATTCCGGTATCACAAGCTCATCCTGCAGATCCAGGCGGTACTCTGGCCTGCCGTCAACAGCTTCCGTGGCAATCCGGTAACTCCGAAGGCTGCCAGTCCTGTCCTTCGCATTCCGGTAAGTCCCTACCCAAAGCTTCCCGTCAAAATACGTTACAAAAGAAGCGATTGCACCGCAAGGCACATCCTGGTCATATTCCGACAGTTCATAGCTGCCCGTTTTGGCATTTACCGCCTCCTCAATGACATCATAAGAAATCATACTGCACGTACGGTCTGTGCTTTTTGCAATCCATACGTTCTGGCCATCGAACGCTATGCCGCCTACATGGTTTGCGTCTGGCAGCACGATGGTGGCTAGTAACGTCCGGTTCCTGGGATCACGGTTTGACAGCACATATACAACCGATCGGTTTGGCTGATAGCCAGGCCTGCGCTTTCTATCTACCATTTTTTTAGAATTATCGTATGCCGTTACCAGCATATAGTCCCCTGCAACGCAGAGCCCCTGGGGAACCATCTGGCCGCAGCGGCTTCCCAAGACATTGGTAGATTCAAGCCCTGGTACTGCCGTAGAATATTCTGGCTGGTACAGCGAAGCGAAATAACGGTAACGGCTTAAGGTATCCTGGAACTTATCCTCATAGCGGTATCCCGTACTGGTAACAATTTCCGTCCCATCCATGCCCTGTTCTAGATAGCTGGCAGGAACTTCCCCCATCTCCGGTTCCCACCCAGCGCCTTCCATCCATTCTTGTAATACAGAAGCAACCGCATAAAGCCCCTTGCCCCCAGGCAGGATATACCATATAGCCGCCAACATACCACATAACACGCCTATCTTCAGAACCATTGCCTTCCTATGGTTTTCTTGCCATTTCATAAATTTTGCCCTCTGCCCTTATTGATTCTGGATTCATCCCGTAATTGGCTGCGAAACGCACAGAAGACACGCAATAATAGGACGTACTTTCCTTCTGTCTGTAACAGTCCCGCTCGCCGCTTTACGATCTTTACTTTTAGTATAACCAGGTATTTTATAGACAGCATTAACAAAAAATGTACAAATTGTTAACAATTTTTATTGGATTTTTCCAACATTTGGCAAAATTATTCCTTCAGATTAGACATTTTGCATCTGTTTGTATATCGCATCCAGTATTACATTGGCGACCGCTTCCTTGCTCATCTGATCAAACCTCTGTACGCCATCTGCAGAAATCAGCATAATCACATTTGTATCTGAACCAAATCCGGCGCCTTTCACCTTCAGATTATTGGCTACGATCATATCCAGGTTTTTCTTGATCAGCTTCTCCCAGGAATTTTCTTCCAAATCCCTGGTTTCCATCGAAAACCCGCATAGATATGCATGGATGTCCCCTGCCAGCTTCTGGCGCCCCAATGCTCCCAGGATATCCCGCGTCCGTTCCAGTACAAGCTCTGTCCGCCCTTCGGATTTCTTGATCTTATCAAGCGCGGTCTGCGCTGGACGGTAATCCGCCACAGCAGCAGCTTTGACAATCAAATCCATATCCGTAGCATTGCCGATCACAGCCTCATACATCTCCTCGGCAGAGCTCACAGGTATGGTATTTACAAACATCGGCGGCTCCTGCGTAGAAGCCCCAGTTACCAGCGTAACCTCCGCGCCTCTTAGCATCGCCATCTTTGCTACTGCATACCCCATTTTCCCTGTGGAATGGTTCGTGATAAACCGCACGGGGTCAATCGCCTCTCTGGTGGCGCCTGCGGTCACCAGCACCTTTTTCCCTAGGAAATCTTTTGGGAACGCCAACTCCCGCAGCACGTATTCCACCAACACTTCCTCGGATGGAAGCTTCCCATCCCCAATGTCGCCGTTTGCCAGCATACCCGTATCGGGCGGGATAATGCCATACCCAAACCATTCTAGCTTACGCTCATTTCCCACCACGATGGGATTGTGGTACATGTTGTGGTTCATGGCTGGGGCAACCAGGATTTTACAGGTACACGCCATTACCGTAGTCGTCACCATATCATCTGCAATCCCATTTGCAATCTTGCCAATGACATTTGCAGTCGCCGGGGCAACCAGGACCAAATCGGCCTGTTTTGCTAACGCTACATGCTCCACCGAAAATTCAAACCCACGGTCAAACGTATCAATCAGGCATTTGTTCCCCGTAAGGGTTTCAAACGTAGTAGCCGTAATAAAGTTCGTAGCGTTCTGCGTCATCAAAACATGCACATTACAGTGCAGTTTTTTCAGCATCCTTGCCACATTCGGCATTTTATATGCAGCAATCCCCCCAGTAACGGCAAGCAGCACGGTTTTCCCCTGAAGCATCTTATTTCCTCCTTCTCTTGGCAGGCCCAACAATGCTTATGCTGAGATCTGCCCATGTTTTTCGTAAGACGTCACGCTTGAAATCTTATTTTCTCCATCGACGAATACAACCTTCGGACGGAAATCCTGCGCTTCCTCCGGCGTCATCTGGGCATAAGCCATAATAATGATATGATCCCCCGCAAGCACCTGCCTGGCAGCCGCGCCGTTTAGGCAGATCATGCCGCTGCCCGGCTCCCCGGCAATGGTATACGTTTCAAAACGGTTCCCATTCTCAATATCTACGATCTGCACATTTTCATACTCCAAAATCCCAGCGGCAGCCATCAGTTCTGGATCCACCGTAATACTCCCAACATAGTTCAACTCTGCCTGCTTTACCACGGCACGGTGGATCTTTCCTTTTAACATCTTCAGATACATGTCCATCCTCCTGTTAATTGCTTACAAAATTATCAATCAGCCTGGTCTTTCCAATGTAAACGGCAGTAGCTGCCAGGATTTGCCCCTTGATGGTATCCACTGGTTCTAACGTTTCTACATCTACAAGCTCCACATAGTCAATCTTTGCCAACGGCTCCGTGCCCATTTTCGTTACAATGGCGTCTTTGACCTTTGCGGCGTCCGTTTCCCCTTCCTGTATCATGCGTTCTCCCAGTTCCAGCGATTTGTGGAGAATCAAGGCTGCTTTGCGTTCCTCTGCGCTTAGGTACGTATTCCTAGAGCTCATAGCCAGCCCGTCTGCCTCCCGCACAATCGGGCAGCCGACAATCTCAATGCCAAAATCCAAATCCCGCACCATCCTGCGGATCACTGCAAGCTGCTGGGCGTCCTTCTGCCCAAAATATGCACGGTCTGGCGTTACGATATGGAACAGCTTCGACACAACGGTGCAGACGCCCCTAAAATGCGTCGGCCTGGTCTTTCCACAAAGATCTTTCGTCAGGCGGTCCATATCTACAAACGTACTGCTATCCGGGTAATACATCTCCTCTGGTTCTGGATGGAATACCACGTCGGCCCCGGCTTCCTCACAGATTGCGGCATCCCGCACAATATCCCTTGGATAGCTGGATAAATCCTCGTTCGCGCCAAATTGGGTGGGGTTTACAAAATCACTGACTACGACTTTATCATTTTCACTGACGGCCTTTACAATCAGGCTCTTATGCCCGTCATGAAGATACCCCATCGTCGGAACCAAGCCCAGGGAGTGCCCTTCCTTACGCCACCCTTTTACGATCTGACGCAGTTCATCTATTGTCTTTATAATCTGCATAGATCCCTCCTTAATATAATTTCCCAATAATATCGTCATCTATTTTAAAGGTGTGTTCCTCTGCTGGGAACGTCCCTGCTTTCACTTCATCCATATAAGCCTGGAAGGCTTCTTTCATGCAAGCGCCTACGTCTGCAAAGCATTTTACGAATTTCGGCTTAAACCCGCCGAACATGGCAAGCATATCCTGATATACCAACACCTGGCCGTCGCATCCTGCCCCGGCGCCGATTCCAATGGTCGGGATACGGAGTTTCTTCGAAACCAATTCCGCCAGCTTCGCGGGGACGCATTCTAACACAACGGCTACCGCCCCGGCTTCTTCTATTATTTTGGCATCCTCCAAAAGCTTCCTGGCTGCTTCCTCCGACTTGCCCTGAACCTTAAACCCGCCAAACGCATGTAGCGACTGCGGCGTCAGCCCAAGATGGGCGACTACCGGGATGGAAGCTTCCGTAATCGCACGGATATGCCCTGCAAACTCCCTGCCGCCTTCTAATTTGACTGCTTCTGCCCTGCCCTCTTTTACCAGGCGCCCTGCATTGCATACCGCATCGTAAACAGAGGCCTGGTAAGACATAAACGGCATGTCCGCTACGACAAACGCCTGCTTCGCGCCTCTTGAAACTGCCCTTGTATGATGGATCATATCTTCCATCGTTACAGATAAGGTATCCTCATACCCTAACATCACCATGCCCAGGGAATCCCCTACTAGGATCATTTCTATCCCTGCTTCGTCCATTAATTTTGCCATGGAATAATCATAGGCAGTAAGCATCGTGACTTTTTCCTTGTTTTCCTTGGCATTTTGTATGGTCACAACTGTATGTTTCATTCTTTCCCTCCTGCACTGGCTTTCAAGCAATCCTCAATCTCCGTATAATCACGTCCAGGGTTTTTCTGCGCTGCAAGCTGCACCGCCAAATTTCCGGCTGCACGGTAAGCCTGTTCCCACTCTGGGCGCCTGATCTGCCCTAAATGCTTCTTTACCGTCTGCAAATCCCCGCGCTCAATCGGCCCTGTCAATGCCTGGGCGCATCCCTGGCATCCCGCCCCTTCTTGCGGCGCAAAGATTGCCTTTACATTATTGCAGACCAAAGGCTCTAATAACTGGTACGCAGATTCCTCTGGGATCCCGGCTTCCTTAAGCATACCGATCGCCATAGAAACTAAGCCTACCACCTGGTTGCTTGCAACGCTTAAGGCGGCATGGTACAATTCCTTTTGCATCGTCGGGATCTCTAGGATCCGGTTTGGCAGACGCCCAAACAATCCCTGCATCTTCGCAAGGGCGTCTTTGCTGCCTTCCACCGTAAATACGGCTTCGGATAAATTTTGATAAGCTGTGAATTTATTACTGAACGCGTAAATCGGATGGATCGAACAGACGTATGCGCCTGTTTTCTCCCAATTTGAAAAAACCTCACTTGATAAAGAGCCACTGAAGTGGCAGACTGCCTTCCCTGCCAAATCCTTTGCTGCAATACAATCCCATACATGTGCAATCTCACTGTCCGTCACTGTGAGAAACAGGGTATCGCTTGCTTCAAGCAATGGATCTAATGTTTCAAAATACGATGTGCCTGTAAACTGCGCCGCTTCCTTCGCACGCTCCTTGGTGCGGCTGTAATACCCGGCAATACTCCCTCCATGGACGATAATATATTTGCCCAGGGACGTCCCTACCTTCCCTGCGCCGACAATCCCTATCTGCATAACTTCCTCCATTCTTCCCTTATATGTTTCAAATGGAAAAGCCTTCTGCTTGCCTATCAAATGATACAGTTTCTTTCCGGAATACCGTTCGTTCATAATTTAACACATATGGGCGGGATTTACAATAAAAATATAGAAAAAATTATGGATTGGCAAGCCCGTCATTACGATTCATTCCGTGGCCAATTACACCGCAAACAGGCAACCCTCCGCCGTGCGATCTGGCGGAGGGTTTTTGTTCTATAGGACGCGCTTTCCACAGAACGCCATAGCTTTTATTTCCCTGCCGGCGGGACAATGGTTTCCTGCCCCCCCATATAAGGACGCAAAGCTTCTGGGATCCGTACGCTGCCGTCCTCGCACAGGTTGTTCTCCAAGAATGCAATCAGCATACGTGGAGGCGCTACAACCGTGTTGTTCAGCGTATGTGCAAAGTACTTCCCATCCTTGCCATTGACGCGGATTTTCAACCGGCGCGCCTGGGCGTCCCCTAAGTTTGAGCAGCTTCCTACTTCAAAGTACTTCTGCTGCCTGGGCGACCAAGCTTCTACGTCCACAGATTTCACTTTTAAATCCGCCAAATCACCAGAACAGCATTCTAACGTGCGCACCGGGATATCCATGGAACAAAAAAGGTCTACGGTGTTCTGCCACAGCTTGTCAAACCAAGCCTGGGATTCTTCTGGCTTGCAGACTACGATCATCTCCTGCTTCTCAAACTGATGGATACGGTATACGCCGCGCTCTTCAATCCCATGCGCCCCCTTCTCCTTGCGGAAGCAGGGAGAATAACTGGTCAGGGTCTGGGGAAGCTGTTCCTCGCTTAAAATCGTATCAATAAATTTCCCAATCATAGAATGCTCGCTTGTCCCAATCAGATACAGATCCTCTCCTTCGATCTTATACATCATGGATTCCATTTCGGCAAAGCTCATAACGCCCGTTACGACGCTGCTTCGGATCATAAACGGCGGGACGCAGTACGTAAAGCCCCTGCCAATCATAAAATCCCTGGCATAAGAAATTACTGCTGAATGAAGCCTTGCAATATCCCCCATCAGATAATAGAAGCCATTGCCTGCCACCTTCCTCGCGCTGTCCAAATCAAGCCCGCCAAACCGTTCCATAATCTCTGCATGGTACGGGATTTCAAACGCCGGGGTAATGGGCTCGCCGTACCGCTGCACTTCTACGTTCTCACTGTCATCCTTCCCAATCGGGACAGATGGATCAATGATATTTGGGATTACCATCATAATCTTCGTAACTTTTTCCTGCAATTCTGCCTCTAGCTTTTCCAATTCCGCCAGGCGTTCGGCGTTAGCATTGACCTGCGCCTTTACGGCATCCGCCTCATCCCTCTTGCCCTGCCCCATCAAAGCGCCGATCTGTTTCGACAGCTTCTTCCTATCTGCACGGAGGGAGTCCGCCTCCTGCTGGGTTTTCCTGGCCTTTGCGTCCAGTTCAATCACTTCGTCCACGAAAGGCAGCTTGCTATCCTGAAACTTATTCTTAATATTCTGCTTTACAAGTTCTGGGTTTTCTCTTAAAAATTTCAAATCAATCATATGTCTTTCCTCTGTTTTATATTCTTTCTATAGGCCTTATTGGGATAGAATCAGCCCTTGTGCCCATTATACCTTCCCTTTCCTCCGGTTGCAAGGGATTTTTAACACCTTGTAGACCAAGTATGCAACGAATACCCCTAAGGTATTGTGGAACATATCGTCCCATTCAAACAGCCCACGCTTCAATACTAACTGTAGAAATTCAATCGTAAACGACGCCAAAAAACCTGTCCCAACCACATACCATGCCCCAGGCTTCCCAGTTGCGACAGGCAGGCAAACGCCCAGCGGCATCAGCATCAATACATTTAACAAGTTCTCTTGCAGCACGACGCGCAGCCCATACAGATCCTTGCCCCAGCGGTACGTCCAAAACAGGGATAATTCATATGAATAATCTGGGCGCACCGGACGGGTAAATACGGTAGACTCAAATACCAAGAGCAGGTAAGCCGTAAGCCCTACCGCCGCAAGCTCCTGGTACTTCTTCCACCCGGCGTCTTTTGCATAACGATGTAGGGCTGCGCAAAGGATAAGAAGCGCCGCTGCAAATACCAGGAAAGAGTTTACGGTCCATTTCGGCCAATAGATGGAATATAAGCCTTCCAAATACTCCATATCTTACGGTTCCTTTTCTGCTTTCTTCACAGCCCTAAATTCATCCTTGATGAACTCCCGCCGGAACAAAATCCCACGTACCATCCTGCCCGCTAGGAAAAACGGGATCAGTATTTTATGCCTTGCCAAAAACGGATAACAGTTTTGGAACCATTCCATTTCCGGGAACAGGCGCTTTTTCAGATATTTCCACCGGCTTGCCCTTGTAAATCCTGCGCCTTCCGGCTGAAGCTCCTGCAGCCTGTTCTGCACACGTTTTTTCATTGTCCCATACGTCCCGGATTCTGCAAAATACAAAAACATTTCCTTTTCTTCTTCGGTAAGGGAAGGCACAGATTCTAAGGCATGCTCTGAAAACAGCTTCATTGCAAGTTCCCTTGCCTGTTTTTCGAATGCAAGAATCCCAAGCGCCTGTAACTCCGCCTCAATATAATCCCAATCCAAGGTTTTTTCTTTGGCCGTAAGGAACACATAGGCATCCATTAAAAAACGAAGCCCTACGCCGCTGAACATATAGTGCTTCTGTGTATGTGCCGTAAGATAAACATAGAAATCTTCATCTGAAAAAGAATAGCCGTATTGCCCTTGGCCGTCTTTTCTCAGCTTATCCTTGATCGTTTTATAATGTTCAAAATAGATCGGGCATTCCCCTTTGCTGAACAGCACTTTGTGCATTTCAAAATTATAGACGGGCGGCTTTTTAAAAACATCGTCGTGCACGCCGACATTCGTATATACAGAATAGCCCCGTTCCTTCATATAGCGGATCAAATCTTTCTGCTGGCTGACATCGTAGAGTATATCGTTGTCCGACATCTGGCGCATCCCATATTTAGGGTAAAGCTCCTGCAGGATAATCCCTTTTAACGGCACATACCAAATGCCCATCTGCTCCATTCCGGCAAAAATCTGGGCACGTTCAGCATCCAGCAGCATATTCTTACGTACGGCCTTTGCCTTCTCTTCCTTCCATGCTTGTTCCAAGCCTGGCTTGCCCGCCTGGGCAAACGCGTCTGCATCTTCCAGCGCCATGCATACAATAGACGCCATGCCATGGAACCTGCTCAATCGGTATATCTTATCCAATGCCATCTTGGATACCCTGGCAGGCACAGGCTTTGCCTGATGTAGCGCGCATACGGACAAATAGAGCATATCCCATAAGCTTTGATATGATATCTTATCTTCCATTTCCTGGTTTGGCTCCATCTTCACACGCTCCTTTAACTGAACGTAATATTTTTATCACAAATCGACAGTACTGCCGGCCGATGCGTAACGATCACAACAGTCTTATCCGTCATAGCACGCAGGTTCGCCAAAACCTGCTTCTCCGTCCCTTCATCCAGAGAACTCGTCGCTTCGTCCAAAAGAAGGATTGGCCTGCCGGAAAAAATGGCCCGCGCAATCGCAATGCGCTGCATCTGGCCTTCGGAAATCCCCGTCCCACGTTCTCCAAGCAGCGTATCCAAGCCCTGTTCCAAGCCTCCCACAAAGCCATCGGCACATGCAATCCGAAGCGCCTCTTTCAGCGCATCCTCACGTTCCATATCTTCTGCGTCACCAAAAGCAATGATTTCCCGGATCGTGCCAGACATAAGCTGGTTGCCCTGCGGGACATATGCAAATAAGCTGCGCCAGCAGGCGCAAAATGCTTGCCGCCCACTGTCAGATTTCATATAATAAGCCCCGCCGTCCAAAGGGTAGAAACACATCAAAAGCTTTAAAACGGTACTCTTGCCACAACCGGAAGGTCCTGTAAACGCTACGTATTCCCCTTTGTTGACTTCTAAGCAGAACTTTTCGAGGACAACAGGCATCGCGCTTTCTTCCCCATCCCCAGCAACGGGCGGCTGGTAGGTAAACGATGCGTCTTCCATCCCGATCCCCAAAAAGCGTTCTCTGTAAAACTTCTGGCATTCTTCCTTGGCGATACTGCCCGCATCGTCTTCTCCAAACCCTTCCGCTTCCATCAGACGCTCTGCGCTGGCAACCATAGCGTAATATCTCGGCAGGTATCCCGTGATATTCGCAAACGGATTCTGTACCTGCCCAATCAACTGAAGGATTGCCATCAAGTTCCCATAACTCATTGTCCCGGCTAAAATCCCATAGCCGCAGAACACAGCCCCTAGCACATAAGCGCCGTTCATAGCCGCTCCAAACCCAATATTGCAGAGATTAGAAAAATGGTTCCGCTTCATCCGCGCCGCCTGATGGCCATCCATAAGCTGTACTGCCTGCCCTGACGCCGTATCCTCCTGTGCAAATGCACGGACAATCATCAAAGACCCCAGACGTTCCTGTAGGAACACCCGCAGCCTTCCATCCGACTCCTGGATTTTCTTATGAAGGCGTTTCAATATCTTGCGGAAGCCATACGTAAAAAAAGCCATGACGACGCCGCCAGGAACCAGGATATAGACAAACGATGGCTTCAAATATAAGATTGCCGCCAGGGCGCCAACGAGCCGCACCGCCATCCCTGACGCGCCAGGCAGGATCTGTACCATCCCGTCCGCCGCTACTACGGTATCCGAGGTCAGGCGGTTCATCCATTCCCCGGAATTTACCTGGGTTACAGCCGCATAATCCCGGGTCAAAAGCGCCGAAAAAAGCCGTTCCTTAAAGCGGTTCTCAATGGAAGAACGGGAGTATTCTTCGACAAAACGCCCCACAGCCCGCAACGCCACCTGCAAGGCCGCGACTCCGGCAAACCAGAAGGCTGACTGGGCAAAAAGCGCCTTCCTGCCGTCTACTGCCGCATTGACAAGTTCACGCAAAAGCATTGCATTAGCTACCCCGCTAAGCCCCAAGATTGCCTGGATTGCAAGCAGCGCGCCAATATATAATTTTGCTTTCCCCGCCACGCCGCACATCCACACAAGCGCAGGCCTGGTATCTGGGCCTTTCCTTTGCCCCACCTTTGAACGCTCCATCATCCTCTATCCGACAGCCTTCCCTTAAGCTTCCTTCCCAGCCAGGACGGAACCGCCCTCAGACAGTAACCCGCCAAGCGGATCCAGAAAATCCTATGCCACAAGCGGGAATATACCTGGTACTTCCAATCTCCCACTGGTATCGTCTTCCCATCCCGCACCACCGCGGACAAAACCCCGATTACCTGCCTGTCTGTTATGCCATATTCTTTGCGCAGGCAATTGTCCCCACGGATCACATAATCATCTGCACGTACTTCCAAAACCCGGTGCAGGATATAGCGGCCATTTTTTTTGTACAGCGCAACGTCGTATTTCTTACACCGTCCCTTCGGCTTTTCCACAATGACCAGATCCCTGTGCTGGCGGATCAGCGGCAACATGCTAACGCCCACGTTCGTATAGACCAGCCTTCCGTTTTGCTGGATCTCCTCTTCAAAGGTACGCTTAGCCATCAATCGCACCAATACCTTTTAGCTTCTCGATAATCTTCGCTACGTCGCTGGCAATGACGTCCCGCGGGGCGTCGTATTCCGCCGCCATACGATCTACAATCTGTTCCACTGTCGTTTCTGACTTCAGGCAATTGACAATAAACGCTGCCGTGCCATTGCTTCGTACCAAACCAGAAAAATGGCTGGTATCCGTAGATACCATGACTTGCTCCCCATTGCTCTCATGTGTGATAAATTCCTGTTTTAGCTTCATCTTTACACAACCTCCGCATGTTCCATCTATTCGTAATGCAACGATTGCATCCCTTGGTATGCAACCTCCGCCGCTTCCGGCTCCATATTACAGCCCAGCCTATACAGGCCCACCTCTGACGCCAGGATATCCAGCAGCTCCATGGACTTAGCCAATTTCCCAGGATCCGCCGAACGGTAACTCTGCTGCATCAGCATCGGCCATGCGTCACGCGGCGTTACCTGCCGGATCTGGTTCTTCTGGCTGCGCTCTAAGATACAGATTGCCTGTAGGGGGACTGCGATATTATTGCTTAAACGGTGCTTGCCATCCCAGGGCGTGCCATAAGCCGTCACGCCATCCCTTGTTATTTTCAAAAGCGGCTTATCATCGTTTACCATAACCGCACGTTCCCCGAACCGCTCGCGCCAAAGGCGCGTGTGGGTGCTCTTTCCAGTGCCGCTTTTCGCAGCAAACAGATATGCCGCATTGTCTACCGCAATGACCGATCCGTGGAACAGGATCACGTCGTAATCCAGGAATGCTTCCACAATCTTGCGGTATACCGCCAACGTTTCTAGGTAGTAATCCGGGTACTGGCGTACCGGCAACGCTTCATAAACGTCCTCCCTGGCAGATTTCTCACGTTCAAACGCAATATCCTCCGGGCTTATCTCAATGGATAAGGCAGGCGCATCCTCCGTCAGGTAGGCGCGGCAATATTCCTTTGTAGACGGATACAACGCAGAAATACCGACAGGCACATCCGCCAGCCGGATAACAAAAGTAATCCTATCCAATTTCGCTCCTTTATAACCGCTATCCTTTGGTTTACAGATCTGCTCCATGGTCTATCACAATCACCTGCCCTGTGATCGCAGAGGACTCATCCCCGGCAAGGAACAGGATTGCATTGGCAACCTCCTCTGGCATACATACGGGAAGTGTCAGATCTGCATGCTTAGCCATCGCGCCCATCATATCGGGATCCAAGCCTTCTTTCTTCATGCCCATAGTCATAGGCGTTACCACGCTTCCTGGGCAGAGTGCGTTACAGCGCACGTTAACGCTTGCGCAGCGCATTGCGATGTTCTTAGTCATCCCAATGACCGCCGCTTTGCTTGCCACATACGCAACGCCGCCCCCTCCGGTATATCCTGCCACGCTAGAAACATTGACAATGGAGCCTGCCTTCTTCTCAATCATAACCTGAGATGCTTCCCTTGTCATATAAAGGGTTCCCTTTGCGTTAATGTCGATTAACGTGTCAATGGTATTGTCCGTCACCTTTTCGATCGCTTCAATGCCGCTGTCCACAACCCCCGCGTTATTTACCAGGATATCAATTGTTCCAAAAGCTTCCAATGCTTTCCAAACCACCTTCTTGCATTGCTCCTGATTGGAAATATCACAAGGTACTGCAAGCGCCTCTCCGCCTGCGGAACGGATTTTCTCTGCCACGGATTCTAACTGTTCCACTCTCCGCGCTGAAATGACAACCTTAGCGCCTTCCTTTGCAAACATCTCCGCCGCGCAAGCCCCAATCCCGGAGTTCCCGCCTGTAATGATTGCTACCTTACCGTCAAGCCTTCCCATTTTACTACCTCCTGATTCTTAAAAATTTCCTGGGCAAATACCTGCAGGGCAGAAAAAGCCCACCGCCCGCTCTGCGCCTGCAGATAAACGCCGCAAACATCATGTCCTTTAGTATAGCATACCCAGAAAGCAAAGTCACGATTTACTTTTCTTTCGGCAATTCCACCAAAAACGTCACCTGGTTCCCGCTGCTTTCCGCACTGATCTTCCCGCCATGGAGCGTTACGATTTCCTTTGCAATGGCAAGGCCCAGCCCGGCGCCGCCAGTATTCGACGTCCGTGCTTCATCCATCCGGTAAAACTTTTCAAAAATAGCGGACAGCTTTTCTTTGGGGATAGCCTTGCCTTGGTTCCTAACGCTGACCGCAACCATATCCGGCGCCCCTTCCTGCGTTGAAGGACGCTCGTCAATAAAAATATCAATGACAGAATCTTTTTCGCTGTATGCAACGGCGTTGCGCAGGATATTGTTAAATACCCTTGCTAATTTCACAGGATCGCCGTACAGCGTAGCCGCTTCATCCCCATGTAACTGCGCCTTGTTCCCTTTTTCCGTAAATACAGGGTAAAATTCCTCAATCATCTGAAGCAGCATATAATAAAGATCTATTTTCTCATTCTCTAAGGTAAGCTCTTGTATGTTATATCTTGTGATTTCAAAAAATTCCTGGATCAGCTGCTCTAAACGGTTTGCCTTTTCCAGGCCGATATGCACATACTTCTGCTTCTGTTCCTCGGGCATATCAGGAGCCTCCTCTAAAAGGCTTAAATAGCCGATGACAGAGGTTAACGGCGTCCGGATGTCATGCGCCAAATACATCACCAGGTTATTCTTCCGCTCCTCCGCCAGCTTGGCTTCTAGATCCCGCTTCTCAAGCGCCTGGCGCAGGACGTTTAATTTGCGTTCCATCGGTTCGATTTCTGGGGAAAGGGAAATCTCCCCTTCCTCTCCCTGGATTAGGATATCCAGACCATTGTCTATTTCGTTGAGGTAACGGACAAACCAGGATAAGGACATCCGAAACAGCAAAAGGAAACAGACCGTCGCCGCGCCAAAGGTAATCAGATGTGAATTTTCCCGCAGCCCATAGTTGTAAATATTCCACGCATCTTCATAATCTAAATGAAGCGCATCCTGCAAAAACATCACGATCCAATCCCCGACGCGCCTAAACCAGAACTGGCTGTACAAAAGGAAGATGATCAAGAACGTCAGCAGCACCATCCCGAACGTGCGCATAAAAATCTGAAACCTCAGCTTGGAATAGACGGAATTTTTCTTCTTCCTGTCCTTCCACAGGCAAAAAACTGCTTCCCCAAGCGTCCTCTTCTTAGACGGAACGCCTGCCTGCCGTGCGGCCGCCTTCTGTTTATGGAATATCCCTTTAATTTTCAATTTTATAACCCACTCCCCAGATTGTCTTAATGTATTTCGGATGTTCTACGGAATCATGCATTTTCTCCCTTAAATGGCGGATATGCACTGTAATTGTGTTATTGCTCTTGCTGTAATATTCATCCTTCCATACACTGTGGAACAATTCCTCTGAACTGACCGCTTCCCCCTTACGCTCACAAAGGATTTTTAAAATAGAAAACTCCGTAGGCGTAAGCACCAGCGGCTTTTCATCCAGTTGGCATTCATGCGTTTTAATATTCATCACCAAACCTCCATGGACCAGCAAGGACGCTTCCTTCGGCTTCTGGGAATGGGACTGGTTATACTGTTTGTAACGGCGGATCTGCGCCTTGACGCGTGCAACTAGCTCTAACGGACGGAACGGCTTCGTCATATAATCATCCGCGCCTAGCATCAAGCCGCGGATCTTGTCAATCTCCTCGTCCTTTGCCGTCAGCATAATGACGGGGTATGTATAGTCTTCCCGGATTCTCCTGCATATCTCAAACCCATTGACGCCAGGCAGCATAATGTCTAAGATCGCCAAATCAAATACCGTCCGTCCAATCTCTGCAAGCGCCTCTTCGGCAGAATAACAAGGGATTACTTCAAAGCTTTCACTCTCTAAATAAAACGCGACTAAATCAGCGATTTCCTTTTCATCATCAACAACTAAGATTTTATCTTTCAATTGTGCTCTCCTTTTTCCTGGAATATTTTGGAATACTTATGTGAACCAAATCTTCGTTCCGATTATAACAGAAAATCATTACAAATTCTTGCAATAATTCTGTTAAAATCATTAAGAATTTCTAAAATTTTTCTGACAGGAAACCAGAGAGCACAAGACGTTATGCTTCGTCTATCGCCTTCCCGATATCGCGGCGCATATATTTGTTGCCGAAGCTTACCCATTCTGCCGCCTGGTAAGCGTTAGCGCGCGCTTCCTTCAAATCCTTACCTTTGGCAGTAACGCCAAGGACGCGGCCGCCGTTCGTTACAATCTTACCATCCTTTTGTGCCGTTCCGGCGTGGAAGCAGTAATAGCCTTCCTCTGTCCCAAAGCGTTCCAGACCTTCGATCTCAAAGCCCTTTTCATAAGAAATAGGATAACCCTCGGACGCCAGCACCACACAGACTGCGGCATTGTCTTCAAACTGAAGGTCGATTTCAGAAAGCCTTCCTTCGACACAGGCTTCCATTACCTCGATCATATCGTTTTTCATCCTGGGCAGCACGACCTGCGCCTCTGGATCGCCAAACCTGGCGTTATACTCTAAGACCTTTGGCCCATCCTCCGTTAACATCAGCCCAAAGAAAATCACGCCTACAAAGGACCTGCCTTCGGACGCCATCGCGTCCACCGTCGCCTGGTAGATGTGCTCCTTACAGAACGCGTCGACCTCTTTCGTGTAGAATGGGCTGGGGGAGAACGTCCCCATCCCTCCAGTATTCAGGCCCTGATCCCCATCCTTCGCCCGCTTATGATCCTGGGCGGAAGACATGATCTTAATGGTTTTCCCATCCACAAAAGACAGTACGGAAACCTCTCGGCCTGTCATAAATTCTTCGATTACCATATGGTTCCCGGCCGCGCCGAACTTCTTATCCTCCATAATCTCTTTCACGCCTGCCCTGGCTTCTTCAAGGGTATGGCAGATCAGTACGCCTTTCCCAAGTGCAAGGCCGTCTGCTTTCAGCACAATCGGCAGTTTGGCAGTTTCCAGATATGCCAGCGCCTTGGCTGGATCGTCAAAGGTTTCATACGCAGCGGTAGGGATGTTGTATTTTTTCATCAAATCCTTGGAAAACGCCTTGCTGCCTTCTAAGATAGCTGCGTTCTTCCTAGGCCCGAATACCTTAAGCCCCTCGGCTTCAAATGCGTCTACCACGCCGCCAACCAGCGGATCATCCATACCGATCACGGTAAAATCAATTTCCTTTTCCTTTGCAAACGCTACTAGCTTTTCAAATTCCATTGCGCCAATCGGCACGCATTCTGCAATCTGGGCAATCCCGGCATTCCCCGGCGCACAGTAGATCCGATCCACCTTCGGGCTTTTTGCCGCGCTTTGGGCTATGGCATGCTCACGGCCGCCGCTCCCAACAATCAATACATTCATCAATCCATGCTCCTTTCCTGGATGCTTACCTTCCCATCCTCCACAAGGACGTTTCCATTGGCAATCAGATCAATTGCCTGTGGAAGTATCTTCCATTCCGCCTGTTCCATCACCCGGCGCTGCAATGACTTCGGGGTGTCGTCTGGCTCTACCATCACAGGCTTCTGTAAGATGATAGGCCCTGTGTCCGTCCCTTCATCGACGAAATGCACCGTCGCCCCTGTTACCTTCACCCCTCGTTCCAGTACGCCTTCGTGTACCTTCAGGCCATAGTAGCCTTTCCCGCAAAAAGCTGGGATTAACGATGGATGGACATTGATAATACGGTTCTTGTATTTCTGGATCATGGTCTTTGGCAATACCACCAAAAACCCTGCCAGCACCACCAGATCTGGCTGGAAGCTGTCTAAGGTTTCCAGAAACGCCTGGTTAAAGCTTTCACGTTCCGTATAATCCTTCGGGGAAACGCAGACGCCTTTGATCCCATGGGCTTTTGCCCGTTCCAGCGCATATACGCCCGGGTTATTGCTGATCACCCCAGAAATCCTGGCATTTGTAATCTGCCCGTTTTCAATCCCATCGATTATAGCTTGCAGGTTGGTCCCGCCCCCGGACACACAGACTACTAGGTTTCGCATAATGTAACCCCTTTCTCTTTGTCTTCGACATGCCCGATCACATAAGCTGTTTCCCCTGCCGCTGCAATCGCTTCCATGGTTTGTCCGACGTCGGCCGCATCTACGGCAAGCGCCATGCCAATGCCCATATTATACGTATTGTACATAACCTTCTCTTCTACCTGCCCCATACGTGCCATCATACGGAAAATCGCCGGAACCTCATAGCTGTCCTTTTTGATTACCGCATGCTTCCCTTCTGGCAGCATCCGCGGGATATTCTCATAGAAGCCGCCTCCTGTGATATGGCTGCACGCATGGATGCGGACGCCTGCTTCCTTTACCGCACGGAGCGCTTTTACATAAATTTTCGTAGGCGCAAGCAAGGCCTCCCCTAAGGTCTTCCCAAGCTCGTCATGGTAAGTATCTAGCGTTTCCCTGTCCATCTGAAATATCTTACGCACCAGGGAAAACCCGTTAGAATGGACGCCAGAGCTTGCCATGCCGACTAGTACGTCCCCGGCCTTTACCTCGTTCCCAGTAATAATGTCCTTTTCATCGACTATGCCAACGGCAAAGCCTGCCAAATCATATTCATCCTCTGGGTAGAACCCTGGCATTTCCGCCGTTTCCCCGCCAATCAAAGCCGCGCCGCTCTGTTTGCAGCCTTCCGCCACGCCGCTCACAATCGTAGCGATTTTCTCCGGGTAATTCTTCCCACATGCAATATAATCCAGGAAGAATAACGGCTCGCCGCCCGCACACGCAATATCGTTGACACACATCGCCACACAGTCAATCCCAATGGTATCATGCTTGTCCAGCAAAAACGCCAGCTTCAGCTTCGTCCCGACCCCATCCGTACCAGATACTAAGGTAGGCTTTTCCATCTCCTTAAACGCTTCCATGGAAAATGCACCGGAAAAACCGCCCAGGCCTGTCAGTACCTCTTTGCGCATCGTCTGCTGCACATGCTGTTTCATCAGTTCCACCGATTTGTACCCTGCTTCAATATCTACGCCTGAATGTTTGTAATCCATCGTTTTCCTCCTATTTGTCCTGCCAAAACGGCTATCCGTTTCTCCTTAATAGTTTTTATAGCCTACTTCCTGAAGGCGCGCGTCTTTCGCTTCTACCTGCTCTTTTAACTTGCGGGAATATTCCTTAAGCCTGTAAAGCAGCTCCTCATCCGAAGTTGCCAGGATTTTTGCTGCCAAAAGCCCCGCGTTGGCGCCGCCGTTGATTGCCACAGTCGCGACCGGGATCCCGGACGGCATCTGCACGATGGAATAGAGGGAATCCCTCCCGCCCAAAGACGTTGTATGCATCGGTATGCCAATTACCGGCATCGGGAAGATCGCTGCGCACATGCCTGGGAGATGGGCTGCCATGCCTGCCCCTGCAATAATGACCTTCCACCCCTTCTCCTCCGCAGATTTCGCGTATTCAAAGAACACATCCGGCTCCCGGTGGGCTGATATAATCGTCATTTCATAGGGGACGCCCAATTCTTCCAAGATATCCGCCGCCTTCGCCATTACTTGCATATCTGAGTCACTACCCATTACGATTCCTACTTTTGCCATACTGTCTGCTCCTTTTTGTTCTTGTGTTTGCTTATGTTTCCTTATGGCAGCGCATCTGTACAGGCCATACGCCCAACATGAAAACAAAGGTACGCTGCCAGTACCTTTGTCTATCATACTATATTCTGGCAAAAAAATTAAGCCCTCTTTTCAAATATTTATCTCCTCACTCCAACAGAGCCTGGATCCTCCTTCTGGTTTCCGCCGCTTTCTTATGGTCTTGGCCATTGGCGGTAATCCCAATCGTAAGATTGTCCTTTTGTACAATAGCAGGAAAATAAAAATCACATTTCGTCTTGTCCGAAGCCACGTTGGCTTTGATATGCTTCTTTTGGCACTCCTGGTAAATCAAGCCGTTGGCTGCATCATCTTCCGTAGCGGCCAGGACGGCTTCTGGAGAACGCAATTCCCCAGGGCGATACCTGCGGTATTCCAAAGCCAGGCTTTTGTCCGCTTCTGCCAGCAGCCGCAGTTCTTTGCAAATCTCTGGCGCAACAACCGTAACCTTCGCGCCAAAATCCAGCAGCGTCCTGACACGCCGGAGCGCAATATTGCCGCCGCCAAATACCAGGAACTCTTTGCCGCTGATATCAATAAACATTGGGAAATACCGTCCCATCCTACGCTCCTTCCTGTATCTTAAAATACTTAGGTAATTGCGAAACCCTCTCTGGGACAGACGCGTCTGTCCAATCCATACAAA
>CAOKNO010000020.1 GCA_948470065.1 uncultured Eubacterium sp.
CCGTATTTTCAAGCATTGTAGCGATTCTATTTTCCCTCAACTGTCAAAAACAGGAGTATACCATATACTTTTCATAAAATCAACTTTTCCCAAATCATTTCCTATATTTATTTGTTCATATATTCTTTACATAATTCTCATATTATGAACACACGCAAGTCACATTTAACGCCTATACTACTAAACATAACAGAAAACAATTGTTGAATCGTTGTTTCTCATTAATCTTTTTCATAACCTTGCCGAAAGGCAAGGTCCTCCCGATAACACAGTGTATCCTCACTTTTTTTATATAAATTATTCATAGGAAAGCCGGCGCTAAACGCACCGGCTTCTTCCATGTGGTATGCCCGTTTCCATATAGGCGTTATTGCCCAATAGGCCTATCTAGGTTCGTCCATGATCAAATTTTTCATTCCCAAGGCGTATCTCCATATATTTCGTATATGCACGGAATGCCGCCGGGATTGGGTATCGTTCCTCGGAGTCGGCCGTTTCCACAAATAAAAATCCCCCTTTGTCTTCTGCAAGTTCATCCACACGGATGACGTACCCTGTCATATGCCATTCCACATGGGAAAAAATGTGCTTTGCAGGCTCTAATTCCTGGATGCGGATTGGAAGAAGCCCTTGCTCCTTTACCCACAGCAGCGCTTCTTCTTCGGACAGATGGCCGTCTATATTCGGAAACTCATACATCCCTGCCAAAAGCCCTTTGGATGGCCGCTTGCGGATGGCTACCTTATCCCCGCCCTGGATGACAAATACCGTTTTCTTCTCCATGCGCCTGGGCTTTGCCTTGCTCTTTACCGGAAGCTGCTGCCATTTCCCATGAGCCTTCGCCTCGCAAATCCCATTCCATGGGCATACGCTGCACTGGGGGGCGCCGTTTGGCAGGCAGACGGTCGCGCCTAACTCCATAAGCGCCTGGTTAAACGCGCCCGCCTGATCCTTGGGCATCACCGCTTGTAAGGCATGTTCTACCTTCGTCCGTACGGATTGTTTCATAATATCGGAATCATCTGCCGTAACGCGTGAGATCACACGTAAGACGTTCCCGTCCACTGCGGGGACTGGGATTTGATAAGCAATGGATGCGATTGCCCCTGCCGTATAGCTTCCAATGCCCTTTAAGGTTAACAGCTTTTCATAATCCGCCGGAAACTCGCCGCCGTAAGATTCCATTACCGTACGTGCGGCAGACTGCATATTCCTGACGCGGTTATAGTAGCCAAGGCCTTCCCACAATTTCATCAGACGTTCCTCTTCACAACCTGCCAGATCACGGATGGAAGGAAGCGCCTTGATAAAACGTTCAAAGTATGGCTTAACCGCCTCTACACGGGTCTGCTGCAACATAATTTCCGATACCCAGACACGGTATGGGGTGGGTTCTTCACGCCACGGAAGGATCCTGGCGTTCTCCTCAAACCATTGCAGCAGGGGAGCGACAATATCAGAAAGCCTGTAATTCTCTAACATAGAAAACCTCGCTTTGTAGTATGATTTTGCGCGGGTGTTACTCCGCCAAACGGCGCAGCTTAGGCGCTGCGCCGTACCTTAACCATTATTTTACCACAAAGAGGGCGGTTTGGGAATTGCTATTGTGCGATACGTTCCAGGCGGCTGCCCAGACGGCTTAGTATTTCGTTGCTGATCGTGCCCGCCCATTGCGCCATATCCTCTGCGCGGATTTCATGCGTACCTGATTTCCCAATTAAAACCACTTCATCCCCTGCCTGTACCTCTCCTGCTTCCGTAAAATCAGCAAGCATCTGATCCATACAGATCCGCCCTATAATCGGGGCTTTTTTGCCATTGCAGAGCACATAGCCGCAATTGGAAAGGCTTCTCGGGACGCCGTCTGCATAGCCTATGGACAACGCGCCGATCTTTTGGTCTTTGGCCGCATGGTAGGAAAGGCCATACCCTGCCGCTTCGCCCTGGTATAGCATCCGGACGGTCTGCACCCTGGCCTTTAAGGTGAGGACAGGGCGTAAGTCAACCAGTGCATTGACCTTGTCTTCTTTTCCACTTAAGATCCCATATAAGGCAATCCCTGCCCGGGCATAATCGAAACATAGCTGGGAATAATTCAAAATGCCGTAGCTGCCCTGTAAATGGCAGCAAAACCCGGAAATGCCATTCCGATGGAGTTCTTCTATCACCGTTTCAAAACGCCGGATCTGCTCCAAGGTATACATCTGTTCCTCTTGCGACATTCCATCCGACACACATAGATGGGAGTAGATTCCTGTGACTTCTAGGTTCGTCATACGGAAAATCTTTAAAACCTCCGGGATATTGTCCCACCGTTCCCCTAAACGGTGCATCCCTGTGTCAATCCCGATATGCGCCTTCAGCTTTTTCCCGCTTTGCTGCATCTTATGGGCATACGCCCCGTCCACAATGGTCTGGGTCAGCCCGTATTCCTCAAGTTCCCCAAACTGGCTGGGATTGGTGTAGCCAAGCACCAGGATTTCCCCTTGGATCCCTGCCTTGCGCAGTTCAATCCCCTCTTCCGCACAAGCTACGCAGAAATCACGGATCCCCAACTTCTGCAGCGCCTTTGACACCAAAACAGCGCCATGCCCATACGCATTTGCCTTTACGGCAGGCATCAAGGTACAATCCTTGGGAAGCAGTAATTGGAACTGCTGGGCATTATGCTTTAAATTTTCAATATCCAGTTCGATCCATGCCCTTCCCTTTGCATCCATCATCTACCCATACTCCTTTCCAACCCAAGTCAATAGGTAATTGCGAAACCCCCTCTGGGACAGACGCGTCTGTCCAATCCATACAAAAGCGGGCTCCGGATGCCGTCGCAAGTCGCCCTTTTTTTGTACAGATTGTACATCCGCTGTTTCTAGAAAGGGAGTTTTGCAATCGCCTAAAGCTGCAGATGGGCGATCGCTTCACCTTGCATTTGATTTCAACCGCCGCATCCCGTATGCCAGCATAAGGGATAGCCCAACCGACAACATGCTGACTGCAATGTAATGTACCAGCGACTGTCCTACCAACAGCTTCTGCATGTTCGTTACACTGGCTGCCCCGCGTACCAGGATAATGCACAAGGGATGGATGATATAAATATACATAGATACATCCCGTGCCGCCCAAAACGCTTTTCCTTTTACAGAAAGCAGGAGCAGGAACAAAAAACACATCACAGGCAACAGGAACAGATACATGCTATTGTGTTTCTGCCACTTCATCTGATACGTCAGGTAGCCTTCCGCCAGCATCCCCGCTAGGGAAACAAGAAACCCTGCGGCCGCATGGCTAGCAGGCATCCTGATGTTTTGGTTTGCAATCACCGCCCCAATCCACAGAAATACAGGGGCGAAAAATATACCGTTCCTAGTATAAGCGCTAATGGCAAAAATCCCCTGATAGCACGCGCCTATCACCGGGATATGTTCTACTAGGTGATAATAACTGTCGCCAAATACTCCGATCAGGTACAGCACGATAGTAACCAGAAAGCCTGTAGACGGGCTACAAGTTTTCATCAGCGCCATAACTAGCAGGCAGCCAAGGAGAACGGCAGGGAGATACCAAAGGTGGTAAAACGTCCCGTCAAAGAAGATCTCTTGGATACTTTCCCATATTCCTCCCAACTGCTTGGAATAAACTTTAACGGGCAGGTACAGAAGTGTCGCCGCTACATAGAGCGCCGTTGTCCGCTTTAGGAATGTACCCGTTTTCCGGAATGCCTTCCTGCCAACGGCAGGCGTTTGGAACAACGCGCGCTCATACGGCGCGAGCACAAAGAAACCTGTTACCAGAAAGAAAAATGGGACTGCGATCCTCCCAAAACAATACGTTACCAAATAATCTGCCGTAGCGTCAAAGGACTTCAACGGCGCCGTATGGATGGCGACAATCAACAACGCTGCAACCAGCCGGAAATTGTCAATTGCCCCATAAGTTTTTTTCTGTTTCATGTAATCCCCCTGCCATCGCCTTATGTTCCATCACCTTTTGCTTCCTAAACCCCTGCCAACAGCCGTTCTAATATCTCTTCAAATGGGATTCCTGCCGCCTTCATCATATTTGGATAACGGCTATGGCAGGTAAAGCCTGGGATGGTATTGACTTCGTTCAAATAAACCTCTCCCTGCGGGGTTAAAAACATATCTACCCTGGCAAAGCCGCTGCATCCAAGCTTTCGGTAAATCAATGCCGCCGTTTCTTTGATTTCTTTGGCCTTTTCTTGGGAAATCCGGGCCGGCACATGGATGCTTGATGTCTTCAAGGTGTATTTTTCCGTATAATCAAAGAAGCCCTGCGACAATTCAATCTCATCCACTTCCCCAATCAGCAATTCTTCTGTCCCTAAGACGGCGCATCCCACCTCAAACCCTTCGATCATCTCTTCCATAATGACATATGAATCGTGCGCAAACGCCAGATCGATTGCCTCTTTTAGGTTCTCTGGAGATGCCACCTTCGTAATGCCGAAGGAGGATCCGGCGCGCACGGGCTTAACGAACAGTGGATAGCCCAATTCCTGTGCATATGCTTCTGCCTGGCCTGATTCTTTCGCCGCTTCAGAAAGCGTAAAAGATTTAGGCGATTTTACACCGCATTCGTTCGCCAGGCGGTGCGCGATATCTTTATCCATACAGACCGCAGAGCTTAACGTATTGCAGCCAACCAACGGGATCCCAGCCAATTCCAACACGCCCTGCACCGTGCCATCCTCCCCGTTCTTCCCATGAAGCACAGGGAACGCGCCGTCCAAAGGAAGCCTTCCCGTCTCCTGCCCATGGAACAGCAGGAGCCCATGTAGCTTTTTATCCGGGGAGACCACAACCGGGGTACAAGTCTTTTCACTGTACCAGCGATCCTCTGGGATGGATGCAACGTCTCCCTGGAACAGATACCAGTTCCCATCCTTGGATATCCCAATTAATACCAATTCATAACGGCTGGGATCTATATGTGTGATTACTGCATGGGCAGACTGCAAGGAAACTTCATATTCACTGGAGCATCCGCCAAATAAGATTGCAACCCTTTTTCTATTTTCGAATGACATCTCTATCCTCCTACATCTTATGATACTTTTTGTAAACGTAACCCTATCTCTGTATGTTTATCTTACCTCCAAGGCGTGACAGCCTGGTGACTTCTATATGACAAAACTGTCAGATTCCCCTTTTCTTTCATTGTAAAGATTTCATCCGCCGCATGTCTTAACAATCTATAATGATTTTCCTAAGAAAGTCTTAAATTCATTGTTCCCAAATAAAGTCACTGCCCAACCCAAGCTTTGGCGACAACGGAGCTTTACAGCCCAAACGCCTGCCAAAACGCAATTCTCGCATGAAAACAGTGGTAATTTATGGTATAATCCCTGTAGAAACGCCCCAACGAAACAAGCAGCCCGGATCACATCTTCCGGTTCTGTTTCTGGCTGGGCTGGTACAAAAGACTTGGGAAGGATACGAAATGTTTGTTGGAAGAGAAGCAGAATTGGATTTTTTAGAAACGAAATACCATGCCAAAGGACGTCAATTAATTGCATTCTATGGCAGGCGCCATATAGGGAAAACGGAAACACTAAAGAGATTTTGCGCGGATAAGCCTCATTTTTTCTTCTCTTGCAGGGAATGCAGTAACAACATGCAGCTTAGAAGCTTTTCCAAAACGCTACGGCAAGCCTGCGCTTCCGGCCCGCTAGACGGCGCTTCTTTCGACGGTTCACACCATTACTTCCAAAACTGGACGCCCGACGAAGGCTTCACATCCTGGGAAAACGCCCTCTATGGGATGCTCCATCTTCCGTTTGGAACCAGCCGGAAGCTGATTATCCTAGACGAGTTCCCTTATATCTACAAAGATAACCCCCGTATCATTTCCACCTTACAGAAGTTCTGGGATACGCTGCACAGGGATTACAATATTATGCTTGTGCTTTGTGGGAGTACAATGAATTTCTTTGAAAAAAAGATCCTCAGAAACAGCAGCCCTCTTTTTGGCCGCCTTACTGGGGTGTTTAAGATGGATAATCTTAGCTTTTTCGACGCTGTAAAATTTTTCCCCAATTATTCGGACCAAGATAAAATAATAGCATATGCCGTGTTTGGCGGGAGTCCGCATCACCTTCTCCAGATCGATCCTTCCTTGTCCCTTGCTGATAACATCAAACAGAACATCTTGTCAAAAGGCTGCGCCTTATACAATGAAGTAGATTTCCTGCTGCGCCAGGAATTACGGGAAACGCTTCATTATAACACCTTGCTAGAAACGATTGCCCGCGGCAGCGGAAGGATTTCTGAAATCAGCCGTGATTCCCTGATTGATGAAACCTCCAAAACAGGCGCTTACTTATATAACCTTCTGGAATTAGAGGTCGTAAAACGGGAACCTACGCTGGTGATAGGCAGCGAACTAAAGGGAAGCGCCAAACGCAGCCTTTACCGCCACACCGATTACTTCTTCCACTTTTGGTATGCCTTCGCATACCAGAATTATGCCGCCCTAGAAGAAGGGGACGTCGATAAGATGTACGATACCATTGTAAAACCCCATCTGATGGAATATGCCTCTAAAATCTTTCCAGACATCTGCAGGCAGTACCTAAAAGAACTGCAAGGCAGCCATGCGTTGCCCTTCCAGTACGCCCAACTGGGGCAACTCTTTGGGAAAACTGTGTTCAAAGACGGCGCATCGTCTTACAGCGAGCAGGCAAACCTTGATATCTTGGCAATGTCAGAAGATAAAACCAACTTCCTGCTGGGGGAATGCCGCTTCAGCGGAAACCCGGTTTCCTACTTTGAATACCTTGCCCTGCAAAAGAAACTGATCCCTTTAAGAAAAAGAGCAAATTTCTACTATGCCTTATTCTCAGGGTTTGGCTTCGAGGAAAAGCTATGTAAAATCGCTGCGCAAAACCACAACCTGATCCTGTACCCGCTGGAACAGATTGTGGCTAAAAAAGCGCCCGATCCCACGCTTTAAGTATGCGCTTGCGTCTTATTGCCGTTCCACAACCGTACCCTCCCGGTATGCGCACAACAGCTTTTCTAAATCCGCGATATTTTCCTTGATCTCTTTTCCAATATCCGTATCCGCTACCGTAATACGTTTGTTGGAATAATGCACGAGCAGCATATGGGAGTGGATATCCCTTCCATCCTGGACGGCCTTTTCCACAGACTCAAACGGCTCATGGGCAGCCAGAAGCAACCCGTAGGAATTGTAAATCAAGGTATAGCCTGCAATGCCTGTCTTGGGCTGGTATGCCTTAGAAAACCCGCCGTCGATAATCAGAAGCTTGCCACCGCATTTCACCGGGGATTCCCCCCGCTTCGCCTCTACCGGGACATGGCCGTTGATAATATGGGAGTCCTGCGACAGCCCAAATTCCTCTAAGATCTTATTGACAATCTCCTCCTGCTCCAACAGGCGGTAGTAAGGATTCTTCGGCTCCTTGTGCGTTTCCTTATCCGCAATAAAATACCGTTCAAACGTCGTCATCTTGGATTTCCCAAATACCGGGGAATTGGCGTTTTGCCAGATAAACCACAAGATATCCAGGCCTTTCTCCTTCTCTGCCGGATCAATCGAATAATAGCCCTTCCTTGCGTAATTTTCCAGCACGTCGTATAATTCTTTGCCGCAGTATTCCCGCTCAAACACCTTTACCTTGCAAAAGCTGCCGTCTTCGTGGAACGGCACGCAGCCATGGTAGAGCAGGTTCCCGTTGTATACCTTATACAAGCTGCCCTTCGAATACAGGAAGCGTACATGCTTTTGCAGCTTCTCACAATTGATAAACGCCGTTGTCAGACGCTCCATCACTTCCGCTTCTTCCAATGTAAGTTCATAGGGATGCTCGGGATCCAATGTGGGGAAACATGTATCCTTTAACGGGTATGTCTTCCCTTCCACCCAGACCGTCCCCTTCTCCAAGTCTATCTTATCCAGCAGAAGGCGGTGTTCCATCTCAAACTCCGGCCGCTTCTGAATCAGCTTCCCTTCCAGCTTAAACTGTATGATTGTAATCGCCTTATGCATTTTCTCATCCAGTTGGGCGTCTTTTACATCGTATTCATCTTCCCGGTAATCCAGATGGAACGCATCGCAAGTATCCTCGGCATACGTAGCCATTGCAAATTTTGCCAATGGGATCAGGTTAATCCCATAGCCGTCCTCTAACGTATTCAGGTTCCCATACTTTGCCGAATTACGTATTACATTCGCAATACATGCCTGGCTGCCTGCCGCAGCGCCCATCCACAGCACATCGTGGTTCCCCCATTGGATATCCACAGAATGGTATTCCATCAGCGTATCCATAATCAGGTTCGGGTACGGTCCCCTGTCAAAAATATCCCCCACTACATGAAGGTGATCCACAATCAGGCGGCGGATTAAATTACAGATGGCTACAACCAGCTCGCCCGCCATCCCTGTATGGATTACAGAATTGATGATCTCATTGTAGTAGGCCTCCTGATCGGATTCGTCTGGACGCCCATTCAACAGTTCCTCCATCACATAGGCAAAATCTTTCGGCAATGCCTTGCGTACCTTGGAACGCGTATATTTTGAAGACGCGCTTTTGCAGATATGGATCAGACGGTATAAGTTCACTTTATACCAATCTTCCATATCGTCTTCCTGGCTGCGGACCTGCTTTAGCTTCAGTTCGGGGTAATAGATCAATGTCGCGATTGCCTTCTTCTCCGTTATGGACAGGCTGTTGCCAAACTCTTCTTCAATCTTGCGTTTGATCGCCCCAGATCCATTTTTCATAATATGCTGGAACTGCTCGTACTCCCCATGGATATCCGTAATAAAATGCTCCGTCCCCTTCGGCAGGCTTAAAATCGCCTGCAGGTTCACGATTTCCGTCGCTGCCGACGGAATGGACGGATACCGCTTTGCCAAACCCTTTAAATACCTAATCTCTCCTGCTTCCATACGCTTCTCCCTATGCTCCTGCGATCACATCGCGCATTTCATATTTCCCCGCTGGCTTCCCCGACAGATATTTTGCCGCCTCTATGGCTCCTTTGGCGAAAATAGCCTTGGAATATGCCGTATGCTTTAACTCAACCACCTCGTCCGCCCCGGCAAAAATAACTTCATGTTCCCCGACGATACTGCCTCCCCGTACGGACTGGATCCCAATCTCATACGTTTCCCGCTTCTTACGTTCCTGGCTCCTGTCATACTTGTACTGGTACTCCCGATCCAAGGAATCCTGGATGGCGTCAGCCAAAGCCAGGGCCGTGCCGCTTGGCGCGTCGACCTTCTGGTTATGGTGTTTCTCCACGATTTCCATATCAAACCCGGCCGGAGCCAACACCCTTGCCGCTTTCTGTAACAGATCCAGCAGCATATTGACGCCCAGGGACATATTTGCCGATTTCAGCACCGCCGTCCGCCTGCTGGCCTCTTCCACCTTAAGAAGCTGCGCCTCGTTTAGCCCTGTCGTACATAAGACCACTGGCAGCTTATGTTCTGCGCAATATTCCAGCAGCCCGTCTACCGCAGGCGCCGCTGCAAAATCCACTACCACATCCGCATCTATGGTACATTCTCTGATATCAGGAAATACTGGATACGGGTTTTCCTTCCCATCGTAGGGATCCACCCCAGCTACAATTTCAATCCCGGTATCTTCCTCGCATAAACTGCTAATCACTTGTCCCATTTTTCCATTGCATCCATGCATAATCATCCGGACCATTATACATTCCTCCTATAAGTAAAGAGAGCGCCGCATGCAAGCAATCTACAAATGCGGCAGCTCCAGATTTTATTTCTATTTCCAAGTAGTAACCCTGCGCCCCTTCCCCGCATAGGCCTTCTGCCTTACCAAAAATTATCCCCCCTGCTCTTCCGCTTAAGCCAACGTAATCCCAAACTCCTCCATTGCCTTCGCCAGGTTCTTTACGTGTTCCGGCTCCATATCGCTCAAAGGCGCGCGCAAAGAGCCTACGCCCCATCCCATCAGGTTCATTGCCGCCTTAACTGGGATTGGGTTTACCTCGCTAAACAACGCTTCTACCAGCGGGATTGCCTTAAGCTGCATCTTAAGCGCCTGCTGCTGATCCCCTTCTAGATACTCCATGACCATATCGTGGGTAAACTTCGGCGCCACATTCGCAAGGACGGAAATTACGCCAATCCCTCCACAGGCAAGAAGCGGGATCACCTGCCCATCTTCGCCGGAATACAAATCAAAATCACCTTGTACCTGTTCCATCAGCTTCAAGGTATAAGCGATATCCCCAACCGCATCCTTCATCCCTACAATCACATCGACGTCACGCGCTAACCCCGCTGCTGTTTCCGGCGCAATCTTACAGCCAGTCCTGCTTGGCACATTGTACAGAAGGATTGGGATATCTACCTGGCTGGCAATCTTCGTGTAATGTGAGGCCAGCCCTTTTTGCGTTGCTTTATTGTAATACGGCGTTACGATCAGCAAGCCGTCTGCGCCTGCCTTTTGCGCCTGGACAGAAAGCGAAATTGCCGTCTGGGTACAATTGGAACCCGTGCCTGCGATCACTGGGATCCTCTTATCCACCATCGAAACAGCCGCGCGGATCACCTCCACATGCTCTTCCTCCGTCAACGTAGACGCTTCCCCAGTCGTCCCGGTAATAATGATGCTGTCTGTGCCATTTGCAATCTGATCCTCTAATACCTCAGCCAGCTTGTCGTAATCCACTCCCAAATCCTGCTTCATCGGCGTAACAAGCGCAACGCCTGATCCTTTGAAAATTGCCATATTCGTTCCTCCTTCTAAACTGAAAACTAACTATCACTATTATGATATGCAACATGGCAAAAGCCGGCTCAGATAAGCCGGCTTAAGATTTCCCATATATGCAAAAAATATACTTTCTGCTCCGCAAATCCCTGATAGCGCCCCATCCAAAAGCCAAATCCCCGGCAGCAAACCGCCGGGATATGGAACCCTCACGGCGACGCCCAGACAGGCAGGCTCCCAGCAGTATCCAGATATCCCAAGATACCCTTCACGGCCGCTCCGCCTATTGCTCGCAGGAAATCAAGATGACAGTCATATAATTATTCATTATATGCCCAAGGATCCCTCTACAGGAAACGAATCCTTTCGGCGTCCTCCCCTTTCAGCCCCTTCCCCTGTGCCTGCCACATCCGGCAGCCTACTGATGAATCACGCAACCTCTATCAATCATATTTTTTTCTTAGACCAATATAGCATTTTCCCCATGCAAAGTCAACAGCATTCTCCGCTATTCTCATGGATTTCATAAATTTTCCCGGTATATTTACGCAAAGCGTCATTCATCACCCGCCCGGTAAACATAAGTTCCGTATCCTCTGACTTCGCATTCATCAGGATTTCCAATTCCTCCTCGCTCACAAGCTGGCTATTCAAAAGCCCCAGAAAATCATCCAGTACCAACAGGCTGCATTCCCCAGTCACCAGGACTTTCTTTGCAAAATTAAACCCATTGCGGATATTCATCCCCTCTTCCTGCTGTTCCTCTTTTGAGAGTTCCGAAAAATCCCTTCCCAGCCTGGAAAAACTAAATACCTTAATCTCCGGCTCCAGCCTGCGCAGGAATTCCATCTCCTCACTCTCTTTCCCCTTAAAAAACTGGACGATGATTACACTGTCACCATGGCTCGCCGCCTGGATTGCATATCCCAGCGCAGCAGCCGTCTTGCCTTTCCCTTCTCCGCAATAAACAGTAACTTTTTCCTTACACATGCCATTTTCCTTTCTCTAACCAACTACCCCTAACATACCACAAACCCCCGGAAAATGCAAATGTGGTTTTCCAAATCCAGCAGCTTCCTTGCCGCCTACTCCAAATACTCAATCTTACTTACAGATACCTCATAAGCAACCCTATGCTCCACTTCCGTTTCTGAAAGCTTCTTCACATACTCCCTGCTCTGTATCCTCCCATGCACCTGCACATGCCCGCCTATGTCAAACCCAGAAGCGTACCTTGCATTCCTTCCCCAGCAGATACACGGTATGTAATCCGACTTCCCATAGGAGCGGTTCACAGCGATCAACAGGTCTGCGATCTCCCTTCCCAGCGGCGTCTTCCGGTAAATAGGTTCCTTACAGATATACCCATCCAGGAAAATCTGGTTGCTTTTATCACCCTCGGGGATTTCTTCTACAAATTCCAGCTCCCTTACAAATACAGAAAGCACCAACCGGTTCCGTTTCTCCTCATGCCTGTTATAAGACCGGAATTGCCCTTCCACCCGGATGTAACGGCCAATACAGCTCTGCGACGTGTCAATCAGACGCTCCGAAACCATCAGCGGGATTGTATCTGCAAAATTACTCAAACGATTTACCGATACCTCCACAATATAAAAGCCTTCCCCAAAAACCTCGTGGCTATACTGGAAATCTGAAATGATTTCCCCTGTGATTGTAACTTGGTTGTTCTCAAAAATTTTATCTGCCATGAATCTTAATCCCCTTTCGTATATCGACGGCACATCGATGAAGTATAAGTTTTTCCAAAAGGATAGCATCCCTCCCCACAAATTGCGCGCACTTTTTGTCGACAAACCCGCTTCTTTCCTGACTTTTGCCGCCCTTGGCCATAGCCCAGAACAGGCTTTCTCCGCCCCTGATAACGCCGCAAGGATGAACCGTAACCTGAAATTTATATATCAATGCAATAAAATCAATCTAACTCTTTACGTATCCTAATTTCTGCGGTACACTATGAAGAGGGCGCATAACATGGCTGCTTGTCTAAGCGCCCGCAGGAAGAAAACGAAAACCACAAGAAACGGAGGCAATTATGGCACAAAATCCAATTGTAACAATTGAAATGGAAAACGGGGATATCATCAAAGCAGAGCTCTACCCCGAAACCGCACCAAACACTGTCAACAATTTTATCAGCTTAATTAAAAACGGATTTTACGATGGGCTTCTCTTCCATCGAGTGATCCGCGGGTTTATGATACAGGGAGGATGCCCGCAAGGCACAGGGATGGGCGGTCCTGGCTACAGCATCCCTGGTGAATTTACCCAAAACGGATTCCCAAACAGCTTAAAGCATACGGCTGGCGTCCTCTCTATGGCGCGCGCAATGGATCCGGACTCAGCGGGATCCCAGTTCTTCATCATGCACCAGGATTCCCCCCATCTTGACGGCGCGTACGCCGCGTTTGGGAAAGTAATATCCGGTATGGACGCGGTGGACAAAATCACGGAAATCACGACTTACGAAGACCGTCCAATTACACCGCAGGTTATGAAAAAAGTCACGGTAGATACCTTTGGGGAAGCGTATCCCGCGCCCGAAAAGATCTGACGCAGCGTACCGTCTGTTACTCAATTGCGCCTGCCCGTTTCAAAATCAAACGGGCAGCCCGCGTCAGTTCTTGTTCAAATTCCACGCTCTTCCCGCGCATCCCGTCGTCAAGAAACCTACGGATCCCACGTTCTGCCATTCCGCTATCTGCGGCTGCCTGCATCTGCGGATTGTATGGGATTGCCCCTAGCATATGCTCTTCAATGCGGTAAATCCGTTCAATATCCCTTCTGGTGTAACGGCCGTTCCTATAATAATTCCCAACCAGGAAAAACGTCTTCTGCCGAAGCCCTGGGAAATCCCTGAGATAATCCCCTATCTGCTCCCTTCCCTGAGCCATATTCAGCACGCACAGATCTGCTTCATCCAGCAAGGCCTTGGCAAGATCATCCCTTTTGCTCCCACAGTCTATAAATACAACATCAAAATACCGATCCACCGCTGCAATGGCCTGGCGCAGCCGTACCAGGCAGCCAACTTGCCCACCCCACGCACAATCTGCCTTACGGCTGGCGGGCATACAATACATCCTGCCCTCCACCACTTGCCGCATATTCGCCTTCACCAATTGCCGCGTCATCTCGTGCGGCCTTTCCTTGCGCATCAGGCAGCCAAGCCCGCGTTCTACATAATACCCTGGCTGCTCCGCCGCAAGATCCTCGGGCGGGCATTCCTGTCCCCTATCCTCCCAGGGGATGGTGCAAGCGTCCTGTTTCCCTTGCCAAAACTTCCGCTCCAAATCCCTGTTTCCATATCTGCCGGACACAACCGCAGCCGTTAACGGATACAGCAGCACCGAAGCACACGCGACAACCGCCGTATTAAACGTAGTCCCTGCCTTTTCTTGGCCGCTCCAAAAAGCTATTTTCATCGTATGGATCTCCTTACTTTTACAAAAGGCTTCCCTTCTGGCGCCACCAGGACGCGTCCTATATTATATCGCAGTATCAAACGCCCCGCAAGGCGCAGACCGTCCGTACTGTCACAATATTTGCTTGATTAATGGGAAATGATGCAGATTCTGCATGGACAATGAAAAGAAGATGCTTCTATCATACAGAAACCTGCTGCAAAAGTAAATACTATTTGGTAAATTTATACTTTTTTAATAATTGAAAAACATCAGGCGTCACAGGCTCACAATCAATGTATCGTATCCATCCTGGCGTAGCTGCGACTGCAGTTCGGCTGCCCCTTCCAACGTCGCTTCCCGCCCTACCACTACCGCATAATAAGGTTCCTCATAACGCACCATGGCGTCATATCCCTGTTCCTGCAGCTCTTCCATTTGGTAACGTGCATTCGATTCATAGCGGTACAACCCAACCTGCACGCCATACTGTTTCGCAGGAGGATTCAGCGGAAGCGCCCGTTCCACTCCCGTCACAATTGCATCCACCATTTCATCAAACCGTTGGTCAAACAATTGGTTATCCCCATCATGATTGATAAAACCAAGTTCCATCAGAACCGCAGGCATCTTAGTGCGCCGAAGCACCACAAGCCCAGGACGCTCATCCAGCCCAAGATCCTGGAACCCGAACCTCACCAGTTCATCATTGATGGATTCCCCAAGCCTTGCCGCCTCAGTATTTGCTTCATAGACCAAAGCCTGCGTCCCATGGTACGTATTGGGCGCTATCCCGGAGTTGCGGTGGAACGAGATAAAATAATCCGCCCCAGAACGGTTGGCAATCTGTGCTTTCTCCAAAGGGGAATCGTACCGGTCTGTGGTCCTTGTGTACAGCACATGATACCCCGCGTCTTCTAACTTCTGCCCAACTGCCAAGGTTACCTTCAATGCATCGTCTTTTTCCTTCCTTCCAGCATAAGAAGCGCCGTTATCATACCCGCCGTGACCAGCGTCCAAAATTATTGTCACAGCCATAGCTCCTCCATTATTTTTTCTTTTATAGTATGCAGCGGAACCAAAAGCGTTCAAAGCGCGCCTGCAGCCATAGCAATGCCAATGGCCGCAGAGAATTTACACCCCTAGGGCGCTTATCCTCATCTGAAACGTTCCCGCCCGATCGAAGAAGATTGTCCAGACTACCTACATAGCGCAGGTTCATTTCAACAAGACCAGCAGGGACACCATGAGCAGCAAAATCAAACGTATGCTTAAAAATGAGCGTCTGGCACATGTGAAAAAACAATAACGGCAAGAAGCCCGGATTCAGAAAAACGCCGGCTCTTTTTTGTAAAATTAGGAAGCCTATGGTAGTATGGAGATACCAAAACAGAAGGGAAATGATGATTTCCTCACAAAATGTTTTGAGGAAGATACGGAAAACATAGAACTGGTATTGAAGATTGTACTGGAAAAGCCGGATTTAAAGGTGCTGGATGTCCGCACCCAGGTTTTTGTGGAGAATCTTCTGAAGCGTTCGGTACGGCTAGATATCCTGGCTACGGATAGCACCGGGGCAAAACGGAACGTGGAAGTACGGCGCTCCGACAAAGGAACCAGGGGAAAACAAGGAGGGAATCGAAATGATGTGCCGAGTTATGGAAGATATGAGGAACCAAACATTGAAAGAAGGAATAAGCCAAACAACTGAAAGCTGATAGAAGTGCATAGGCAAAATTAATGGGAATCCCAGCAGGCGCCCAGTCCCTTGCCTACTTGACAATGGGCTGGGCAAATATCTCAATCCTTTCCCTGTTAATTCTTTCCTCCATTGCTTTACCCATTTGACTTTAATTTCCTTTCCACCACTAAAATCTCTTAGATAGAACGGCCTTATCCTCATCTGAAATTCTTATCATGGACATTGCCTGCTCTGCTGTCATCTTCATGGCTTCCATGAGATCCTCAACTACACCAAACAATGTTTCAATTCTTTCCCTGTTAATTCTTTCCTCCATTGCTTTACTCATTTGACTTCGGCCTCCTTTTGTCTCTTTGAAATGCCTTACCGGCTTTGCAAGTTCCTGATAAAACATATCGACTGCGCTTGTACAGCGGAAATCATGCATCAGTTTCCCTACGGGGTCACTATCATTTTTATAGCTGCCATTTACGTAAATAATATGCGCGCCATCCCCAAATAACGCCCCTGATTCCTGTATCGTCCGTTCCACATGATATAGCGGCAATCCCATTTTCATATAGTCATTCTTTGTAATGAATATTACATAGGATTCATGAAGTTCTTTGAATTTCTGCTTTTCTTTCATCATCTTCGTATCTAACATACTGCTGTGAAATCTGGCTCTGCGCACGTCCGCCCCAGCATTCTCATTTTGCACCTCAATATCATACACTTTTCCGTCAGAACCCTTGGCATAAATATCGAGTTTAATGGAACGGCCTCCTGTGACTGGATTTTTATATTCCCTCTGCTCCACCACTTCCGTGACTTCCATATCGTTCCTGCCAAGGATAATGTTTAAGAGAAGCTCTGTCGCCTCCGTGTTCCTGTCAAACACGATTGTCATAAACTCGTCATCCAGAAGGGTAAATCCTTCCAACAGTTCTAAATTTTCTTCCTCGCTATTCAGCTTTACTGTATCACTCAAACACTCACCCTCTTTCTTGTTATAGGCTTATCCATATTATAACCTCTGCAACAGCTTTCAGCAACACTAATTCCAATAAGGCTTGTCCTCTCACACATGGGGCTGTTGCAAAGTATTGTTTATATACAATATATGGATGAGTCTATGTGCTTAAAACCCATATCTTATATATAACATCTGTTTTGCGACAGCCCCGTTTCATTATGATACAAGTACAGCAGCTACCTTTCTTTGTGTATTTATTATTTTTTTACCTGCGCAACTGACGTCCCCCCGTGGCCAGCGTCCAAAATTATTGTCACAGCCATAACTCCTCCATCATTTTTCTTTTATAGTTTCCATTGACAAATCCCCTGCCGGAGTTTATAGTAAAGATGTATTTATTTTGATTGTCAAACTAATAAGGATAAGGTATAAGATATGAGAGCAAAGATTATTGGGACTGGAAGCTGCCTTCCAGATAAAACAGCAACTAATGAATATCTTTCCACCATTGTGGATACCAGCGATGAATGGATCCAAAGCCGCACTGGGATTGCGGAACGACATCTGGTTTCCTCTGAAACGGAGACTTCGCTTTCGATGGCGACGGAAGCTGGTAGGCGCGCGCTTTCGGACGCTGGCCTTGATCCAAAAGACCTGGATCTAATCATTGTGGCAACGGTATCTTCGGATTTTATTACCCCAAGCTTGGCATGTATGGTACAACGCGGGTTAGGCGCGCCACATGCTACGGCCTTTGACATCAATGCCGCATGCTCTGGTTTTTTATTCGCACTCAATACCGTAGACGCTTATTTCCAGGCTGGCATATATCAGAACGCGCTGATTATTGGCGTAGAAACCCTTTCCAAAATAATAGACTGGGCTGACCGTACTACCTGCGTCCTGTTTGGGGACGGGGCAGGCGCCGCCGCCGTAACGGCTTCTGAGGAAGGGATGATTGCTTCGCTCCAAGGCTCGGATGGCAGCGGCGGGGATATTTTACTGTGTAAATCCAGGAGCAATAACAACCCGTATATCTCCACAAGCAAAGAGCCTGGCTATCTCTTTATGGACGGCCAGGAAGTCTTTAAATTTGCTGTGAAAAAAGAACCAGAATGCATCTTGTCTATATTAGAGCAAGCCGGGCTTACCGTGGAAGACGTCGATTATTTCCTGCTCCATCAGGCAAATTACCGCATCATCTCCTCCATTGCCCGGAAGCTTAAGCTGCCGCTTGAGAAATTCCCTTCCAACGTCAGCCATTGCGGCAATACTTCTGCTGCAAGCATCCCCATCCTTTTAGATGAGGTGAACCGGGCAGGATTGTTATCCAAAGGAGATATTTTATTATTGTCTGGCTTCGGCGCAGGCCTTACCTGGGGAGCCGCGCTGCTTCGGTGGTAAGCAGCCCCTGAAAGATACCTACAGGCTAACCCAAGGACTATGTTACCATTTTCATTTCTAGGTTCTTGTACAACTCTACCGGGACGAAGGCCTTTACATAAATGCCGTTTTCCCGGTATTCTTCTTCTAGTAATTCCCCAAATTTGCGGACAACCGTTATCTGCCCGCCTTCTGCATACGGGAATACGCCTTCTAGAAGCTTCTTATCCTCGCGCAAGGTTTCTTCTAGTACCTGCTTTAAGCTTTCTAAGCCTTCCCCTGTCTTCGCTGCGATTTTCAACGTCCTGTCCGCCTTGAAATCCTTTAGCAGCTCCGGCTCTTTCACCTTATCTTGTTTGTTAAACAGCGTAATGATTTTCTTGCCGCTGACCCCTAATTTTCCCAATGTTTCATACACGATATGCATCTGCTTTTCTTTCTGCGGGTTCGAAGCATCTACTACATGCAAGATAAAATCTGCATACTTTGCCTCTTCCAACGTACTGCGGAAGGCTTCGACCAGATGGTGCGGCAGCTTACGTATAAACCCTACGGTATCTGTAAGCAGCAGTTCCTGCCCGCTTTCTAGCTTCAGGATCCTGGTGGTCGGGTCTAATGTGGCAAACAGCTTGTCTTCTTCTAGCACAGAAGCATCCGTCAGATGGTTCAGCAATGTGGACTTCCCTGCGTTCGTATATCCCACAATCGCCGCTACCTTTACCTGGCTGCGGCTCCTTTGCCCTCTGGCAACCTCACGGTGCTGGCGTACCTGCGCAAGCTCCTGGTTCAATTGTGAAATCCTGGATTTGATCAAACGCCTGTCCGTTTCCAGCTTCTTTTCCCCAGGTCCCCTGGTGCCAATCCCACCGCCCAGCCGTGATAACGATTTTCCAAGCCCGGTCAGGCGGCTCATCCTGTATTTGAGCTGGGCAAGTTCTACTTGAATCTTACCTTCGCTGGTCGACGCACGCGCTGCAAAGATATCCAGGATCACCAAGGTCCTGTCCATCACCTTTATCCCAAGCGCTTCTTCCATATTCCGTAGCTGTGCTGGGGACAATTCATCGTCGCATACCACCCCGTCGGCCCGAAGCTGCTGGGTCATCTGGCGGATCTCTTCTAATTTCCCAGTCCCCACATAAGTGCCTGGATGGATGCTGTCACGTGATTGGATGGATGTCCCTACCACCTGCGCGCCAGCCGTCTGCACCAGTTCCGCTAACTCTTCTATGGAATCCTCTGTATCATCCCCCTCTTGCCGGCTGACCCCTATTAAAATTACTCTTTCTTCCCTATCTTCTATTACGATTGGCTCTGCCATAACAACTGCCCTCCTTACCGATACAAAAGGATGCGTCCCAGGAATGCCCCCTGAAACACATCCTTGCTATTTCATTATTATTTAACGACAATGGCGCTGCCTATGATGCCCGCCGCCTCCGTGATGGCCATAACCGCCCTGCTGGCCGGATGAGCCGCCTGTACAATGGTCGCAGACACCGTCTCCGTTATCATCTACGTAATACGCGCATTGACCCTGACCGCCGGATCCGGTACAGTGATCGCAGACACCATCTCCATTTTCATCTACGTAATACGCGCATTGACCCTGACCGCTGGATCCAGTACAGTGGTCGCAGATCCCATCTCCATTTTCATCTACGTAATACGCACAGCTCCCCCTGCTTGCCGTCTGCTGGGATTCTGGTTCCACAGGTTCCTCTATGGGTTCCTGCTGGGGTTCTGGTTCCACGGGTTCCTCTTCTACAGGGCTTTGCTGAACTTCTTCCTGTTCAGGCGCTACAACTGTTTCTGATGGTTCAGCGGCTGTCACAGAAAGCCCTGGCTTCTTTTCAGGTTCTACTTCAGACGCCGTTGCAACGATATCCTGCGCTCCAACGCCAATCGCCGCAATCCTTCCTGCAAGGCCCATATCCTCTTCTTCCTGATATGATCCAGATTCTTGCTTTGCATTTTCTTGCGCCTGGATATAGGAAACAAGGCCTGGGGCAGAAATACAACAAGCTGCAAACAATGCGACTCCCGCCATCCATAATTTTTTCATAAGAAATTACCTCCACAAATAATTACTTATTCATTAAGCGAAGAAAGGAACCTGTCAAATGCCTTCTGGCCTTCTTCCCCGCGCTTAAACACTCCCGCGTGTTCTAGCACCTTACTGAATACCAACGCGATCTCTTTATGGAGGATATCCATAACATCCTCACGGGCCACGTCGCCATATTTCGGCAGGAATCCTTCCACCCAGTCGGCATGCTTTTCAATCGACGCGTCCTTGCGGATATCCTTCTTCTCCAGGATAGCTTCCGCTAATGTTTCCATTTCATCCTTCAGGCGCGCAGGAAGGACTGCAAGGCCCATCACTTCAATTAAGCCAATGTTTTCTTTCTTAATATGATGCAGTTCGCTGTGGGGATGGAATACGCCAAGAGGGTGTTCCTCTGTCGTGATATTGTTGCGCAGTACCAGATCCAATTCAAAAAGCCCTTCCCGTTTCCTGGCAATCGGCGTAATCGTATTATGCGGTTCCCCATCGGTTTCTGCAAAGATAAACGCTTCTTCATCGGTATAGCTTCTCCAAGCGTCCAGGATTTTATCCGCCAATGCAATCAAGCGGTCTGTGTCCTCTCCTGCAATTCGGATGACGGACATTGGCCATTTGACTACGCCAGCCTTGACGTCTTCAAACCCCTGTACGGTAAATTCCCGTTCCACGGGCGCTTTTGCCATTGCAAATTCATAACTCCCGCCCTGGAAATGGTCATGGCTTAAGATAGATCCCCCCACAATCGGCAGATCCGCATTCGATCCTACGATATAATGCGGGAACTGTTTTACAAAATCAAACAGCTTGCAGAATGTCCCATGCTCGATCTTCATCGGGATATGCTTGGAGTTGAACACAATACAGTGCTCGTTGTAGTAAACATACGGGGAATACTGGAAGCCCCATTTGCTGTCCTGGATGGTCACTGGTATAATCCTATGGTTCTGCCTTGCAGGATGGTTGATCCGTCCGGCATAGCCCTCGTTTTCCATACAGAGCAGGCATTTGGGGTAACCGCTCTGCTTCGCATTCTTCGCCGCTGCAATTGCTTTCGGATCTTTTTCCGGCTTAGAAAGGTTGATGGTAATATCCATTTCCCCATAAGGCGTCTGTGATTTCCATTTGACGTCCTTTGCAATCCGATAACGGCGGATATAATCGCTGTCTTGGCTTAGCTTGTAATAGAAATCCGTGGCAGCCTTCGCGCCCTCCTCTTTATAAATCCTCCAGAACTTTGCAATCAGCTCGCTTGGCCGCGGCATCAGCTTTGCCATCAGCTTCGTATCGAACAAATCACGGTATACCACGCCGTTTTCCTCTAAAATACCATTCTCATAAGCATAATCCAGCAAATCCTTTAAGACTGGTTCCAATGCAACCTCATGATAATCTTCCATTGGTTCGTCGTATTCTTCGATCTGCAACGCTTCTAACAATTGGTTCGTTGTAAAAACCACATCCTCTTCTGATATCAGATTCCGTTCCAGCCCATAACAAACCAGTTTTTTGATCGCCTGATCCACCATTTTTGCCATTGTAAAAATCCTCCCTTATCCATAATAAAAACCCATAACAGCATACAATCCAACTGTTACCATGTTATGTAATACGTTACCATCCAAACACCTATAACACCTTGATCCCGCCAAACGGACGTACCTTCAGCACATGGCAGGAACCCTCGCCATACACCTGATCCAACGCCTTACGGTATTCCTCTACAAACCCATCTTCCACAAAGGCCTGGATCGTCCCGGCAAACCCGCCGCCATGGACACGGCTTACCCCGTGGCCTGTCAGGATGCTATCGCTAACTGCAAGCCCAATGGATACGCTCTGGTTCTGTACATCCTTATTCGTATAGATGTTTTGCAGATACTTGAACGAGGAATTGCCCGATTCCTGTACGGACGATAAGAATCCTTGGAAATCGCCTGCCTGCAGAGACGAAACCTCACGCTCCACACGTTTCTCTTCCTCAAAGAAATGAAGGGCGCGCAATACCGGGCGATCGCCGCATTTCTGACGGATCTTGTGGAGCTCTTTGTAAAAATCAGCCGGATCCACTTCACGTAAGAAATCCTTTCCAAAGAAAGCTGCAACTTGTTTCATTTCCTGCGGGATCCTTGCATAGTCATCCGTTAAATCCGCATGGGAACCTTTCGTATCGGTGATACAAAGGCTGTGCTGGTAAGCGCTGAAATCAACTTCAACCTTTTCCACCACAGGTTCCTTGGGATCTGCAAAATCAATATGGATCAGGCCGCCTACGGAACACGCCATCTGATCCATCAGCCCGCATGGCTTGCCAAAGTATTCATTTTCTGCATATTGGGCAATTTGTGCGATTTCAACCGGGCTGATGGACATATCGTTGTAAAGCCCAGACAGGATCGTCCCTACCAATACTTCAAACGCCGCCGAGCTTGACATACCTGCGCCGTTTAAAACATCACTGGTGACATACGCCTGGAACCCACCGATCTTGTGGCCGTTTTTCTCCAAGCCGTACGCCATGCCGCGGATCAGCCCGGCCGACGTACCCTCTTCTTCTTTGGTGGCCTCGAGCCTGCTAAGGTCGGCAGTAATCATCGGGTAGCCGTCGGAAAGCAGGCGTATGGTACGGTCCTCTGTCCTGCCTACGACAGCGATAGCGTCCAAATTGATGGAAGCCGCCAAAACCTCTCCATGCTGGTGATCGGTGTGGTTGCCGCCAACCTCGCTGCGGCCAGGGGCGCTGAAAAGCTCTACCGGGCCTTGGCCATAAAGCCCTTCGTATTGCTGGATGGCTTTCTGGTAACGTTCTGACTGATAAGCCAAAACACTTTGATCCACATAGATTTCTGATAAACGTGCCTCATGCTTGTTGGCGGCAAATTCTTCTAATAATACTTTTGTATCCTTCATATCCATTGACCTTCCTTTACTAAGATTTGATAAAACAAATTTACTGGCGCATCGTTGTCTGTCTCGTCTCACTCCGCCCTATACGCACATTATAAACTTCCATTAGTAAACGGTCAATGTATTTAGTAAAGATTATAAAAAAATATAAATCATAACAAAATAATATAAACTCTGCCCGCGGCACGATGCCCCCTGGACGCCCTATTGCTCTTTCAGATAATCCAGTATGCTATGAAGCGCGACATTCCCTTCTCCTACCGCTTTTGCATACTGGTATGGACGCCCCGTACAGTCGCCAGCGGCAAAACAGCCCTTTAAATTGGTCTGCTGCGCACGGTCTACCCGTATATGCCCGTCTTTCATCTCAAGCCCTTTGAGCAATACCGAAGGGCTTACACTGTCCTTTAGACAGAATACGCCGTCTACCGGGATCTCCATCCCCTGGAAGACAAGCGCTTCTACCTGCTTTTCCCCCTTGATCTCAGAAGGATAACCTATCGAGGCATGGATATTCCCGCGCTCTAAGCAAAATCCACGGTAAGTGGTAAATACCGTTACCTCGTCTGCCAGATCTGCCAAAAATGCAATCTCTTCTTCAAATTGTGGGTTTGTACAGACTACCGCGATACGCTTCCCCTTATACAGAAAACCGTCGCAGGTAGCGCAATAGCTGACGCCGCGGCCCAACAGGCGTTCTTCCCCTAAGATGGTCTTCGTTGTTTCCATACCAATTGCCAGAAGCAGCGATTTCGCCTCATACATTTCCCCTTTTACATTGACTGCATAAGAATTTCCCATCGGGTATATGCTGCTAATCTGTTCCGTCACCAAAGAAATCCCAGCCTCCTCCACTTGCTGCTGGAAGATATCGCGCATTTCAAGCCCAGTCACCTGGATCAATCCTGGATAATTCCCCACCTGCCCTGCTTTTTCAATTTTGGCGCTAAGCCCTTTGCTGCCAAACCAGCAAAATTCCAGATTCCTGTTTTTTGCAGTTAACGCGGCCGATATGCCCGCAGGACCGCTTCCGATAATCATTACGTCATACATGCCTTGCCACTCTCCTTCCATGACGAGTCCTTTCTTTGTTTTTTACAATGTACAAAAATAGTTTTAGTAAATTTACTAAATATTATTTGCTTTTTCCTGTTTTTTTGATATACTTTATGAAACGGCCATATGGCCAGCATCTTACGAATGACGGAACGAACGTTACTATCTAGTTCATCCGCTTGGGTAACAAGTAACGGATTAAATTATTTAGGAGGTACTTATGGCAACCATCAAAGATATTGCAGTATCTGCAGGAGTTTCCTCAGCTACTGTTTCTAGGATTTTAAATAACGACACTACTTTAAACGTTTCACCCGAAACACGCCAAAAGGTATTAGATACGGCGCACATGCTAAATTATAAGAAAAAATCCCGTGCCTCTAGTAAATCGGTATTTACGCTGGGGATCGTCCAGTGGTTCTCCCCACAGCAAGAACTGGAAGATAATTATTATCTCCTGGTACGACAAGGGATTGAGGATTTCTGTATGCAGAACTGTATCCATGTCGTCCGCACGTACAAAGCGGACATCAATTACATGGACGCCCTGAAGAATGTAGACGCGTTGATCTGCGTCGGGAAATTCACCAAGGCTGAAATCAAGCACTTCCGGGAAGTGACTTCTAGCATTATTTTCCTGGATATGCCGATTGAAGACAACAATGTATCTACCATAACGCTTGATTTTGAAGACGCCATGAAGATGGGGATGGACTACCTTACATCCTTAGGGCATAAGCGGATCGGGTTCCTAGGCGGTAAGGAATACCTCGCAGACAACAGCTTGTTCCCAGATACGCGCAAAGACTTGTTTAGCGCATACTGCAAAAAACATGGGCTGGACTATGAGCCTTACGTTCTAGAGGAAGCCTTTACCATTGAATCCGGCTATCATCTGATGAACCGGATCCTGGAAAAAGACACGCTTCCTACGGCAATCATCACTTCCAGCGATCCAATTGCCATTGGCGCGCTTCGTGCTTTGAACGACAAAGGGCTACATGTCCCAGAAGATATTTCGCTGATGGGCTTTGACGATACCAGCCTTTCAGCCTTTACCGCGCCTCCGCTGACTACCATCCATGCCCCAGCTTACGATATGGGAAACTTCGGAGCCAGCATCTTATATAATATCCTGAAAACACAGCCCGCAACCGCAATGAAAATCAAGCTTCCCTGCCAGCTTATGGTGCGCCAATCCTGCCAGAAGATATAATCCTTCCAGCAGGCATACCTTTATTCTACATTGATTTCCGGCGCATCCAGGCCGCCCCAATCTTCACCGCCTGACGGCTCTGGCGGCGCTTCCGGTTCGGTAGGCGGAGCCGGCGGTGTTTCTGGCTCCGTAGGCGGGGCTGGTCCTACCGGCGGTTCTGGTGCGGGCGGCTCCGGCGTAGCGGGCGTAACCGAAGGCTGCGGCTCTTCCTGCGCAGGCGGGTTAGAAGCCCCTCCATTTTCAGGATCCGTACCCCGCGCAGGCGTCTGCGGGCTGTCTTCCGGATCGGACGCCCCACCATCTCTGCCAGGATCCGCCTGGCTTTGCTCCAAAGCCTGAGCTTCCGCCTCACGCTTTTTTTGTTCCCGTTCTTTTTGTTTCTTCTTTTTCTGTTCCTCCCGTTCCTTTTGTTCCTCCTGTTTTTCCTGCCATACCTGCTCTGCTGTTTCCAACCCCTGTTCGAATCCGGCGATTGCCTGGGATAGCTGGAATGGATCCTCATACGTCCACGGTGACACCATCTGCCGCCCCTTTTTTTCCCTGCCCTCATTGCCAAAATAGCCATTCTGAAATGCAATCCCTGCCGCCCCGGCGCCAACAGCAGCCACACCGACTGCAATTGTTGCATAGAGGGCGGCTTTCGTAGTAAGAATCCTTTTAATCCCTCCAGTTACTGCCCGTGCCCCAGCTAGGCCGCCCACCCCAAAACCAGAACCTGCGGGCGGCTTCCCTCCTGCCTTCCCAGACGCTCCCGCTTTGGGCAATGGTTGGCTGCCTGCCTTCCCGGATGTTCCCGCTTCGGCCTTCCCAATCCTTTCGCAGCTTCCTTTGTACAATTCCCTGGCAAGCCCCTCGTCCATTTCCAATTCCTCCGCCCAAAGCTGGAACACCAGCAGAAGCAGCGGAAGGCTGAGACTGTGGAGTTTGATCCCCTCCCTTGCTTCCCGTTCTTGGATTGCCTGTTTCAAATTCTTCCTGGCATAATTCAGGCGGCTCTTCACCGTCCCCTCGCTACAGGAAAACACTTCCGCGATTTCCCTCACGCTCATTTCATCGTAATAATAAGCCAATAACGCCGCTTTTTGAAGCTCTGGGAGTTCCTCTAACATCTCCTTTACAATCTGCGCCGACTCTCTTTTCTGCAACGCCTGCTCCGGCTGGACGTCTTCGTCCAAATCCACCAAGGCGCCAAACACGGCCTCTTCCTCCTGAACCAGGACGTCCTTCTGCTTCCGCAGGAGCTTTGTGGCCTGACGGAATGCAATCCCGCCTAGCCAGGCATAAATCCTTTTGTTTTCCTGCAAAGAATCGATCGAGCGGTAGGCGTTAAAATAGACTTCCTGTACCAAATCATGTACGTCAGCATCATTTTTCAACAAAGATCTCGCCTGCATCATCACATAATTATGCGTCTGGTCATACAAGACCTGGAATCCCTGCTGCTCTCCCTGGCGAAGCTGCTCAATGGCATAATCCAACCTTTCATCCATTGCTTCCCCTTCTCCTTCCTTTCCAAACAAACCTTTTATTTTCTGCTTAAACGCGCCAAAAGCCGTTGCCATACCGGAGTATAGCAACAGCTCTTTTGACCTAAAAACAGGTATCAGGCTTCTATTTTATCTTTACAGATTTTGCAGCAGAATAAGCGCTGTAATACGTCTTGCCCTTCGCCTTCTTATAAGCCCTGATCTTATAAAAATATGTCTTTCCTTTTTTCAGCTTCTTGCTGTCTGTATATTTCACCGTTTTGCTGTTCTTAATGGTCTTAATCTTCTTGTACTTACCATTTTTCCCTTCCGCACGGTAAATCTCATACCCGGCTGCCCGCGGCACCTTCGACCAGGTAAGCTTTACCTTCTTCTTGCTGACCTTCTGCAGCTTCGAAGAGGACGGTCCTTGTGCATTGATACCAAGCTTGTATTTCCCTTTCGCAGAACCTGAGATTTTAATATAATATGTATGGTATCGGCTTAACTTCAGCGTCGCCTGCTGTGCGCTTACCGACCGCTTCCCGCCGACATATGCATACATTACCCTCTGATCCCATACCTCATTCTTATTCTTATAAATATTGATTTCCATATAGGAATCCTTACTTATATTAGAGAATTTAAGCTGGTACGAGGTATAATCTGTCGTTGTAAACTTAAACCAATCCACATCCTTCTCATTTTGCAGCCCATACGTCTTCGTTTCATTCAAAGACAGCTTCTTGGCAGACAAAGCCGTATCCTTGACGTCATCCTTTGTGCTGTTCAGCTTCATGATATACTTTACTTCCTTCTTAAAGCTGTCATATGGATACCGGAACACTTTCATATAATAGGTATGGTTTGATTTTAATTTCTGAAGGTTAAACGTATTGCTCCTTTTTCCAGAAATGGATTCATCTAATGATCCCGCTCCGGCAAACTCCTTATTGTCCCAAATCTGGATGCTTATGGTACAATCCCCAGTATTATCAAAGGACAGTTCATAGAAATTCTCATCCTTTTTCGTCGTAAACTTATAGTAATCCACATCGCTTGAGTCCTGGATCCCCCGCTTCAATGATTTCCCTATATTAAGCGTTGTAATATTTTCTAATTTATCATCGCCGTTATTCACCTTATTGTTCATATCGTCCAACAAAGACGTGACAGAAAACGTATAGGCGGAAGAACGTCCATAGTAACTATACCAATAATCATAGTGGAATACCTTCAGATAATAGGTATGCTTCCGTTTCAGCTTGCCCATTGCGTGTTTCCCATACTTTTTTTCATCTTGCGTCGCATCAATGATGCGGTTCCCCGCAAGTTCCTCATTATCATAAATCTGATATTTGATCTTTGCATCATCGCTCAGGTTCGTTAATTCAAACCAGTAGAACGAATCGGTATCTGGCGTAGTAAATTTGAAAATGTCAACGTCATTCCTGTTCTGCAGGGCTTTCGTTACCTTTTTCCCTACCTGGAACACCGTGGCGCGCCCCGTATCATCCATCACATCATCTTCCACGCTGTTAACCTTGAAGTAATACGGCGCCGTTTTGGAAAGCCCAGAATACTTGGTGTATTTCACCTTAATATAATACGTATGGTTGGGCAAAAGCTTCGACAGGTTCTGGTCGAATGACTTCCCTTTATCTGCGTTGCATTCCGGAAAATCCTTGACAAAAAACTCATCCTCATATACCGTGACATACATACTGCCCTCTGTCCCGCCGTGGGTAAATTCCAGATCATAAAACGTTTCCGGATTGCTGGACGTCGTAAATGAGAAGTAGTCCACATCCCCCGCATTCTGTAGCCCTCTGGTAATCTTCTGGTTCAGGGGAACTGCCTCCGCCTCTAACACGGTATCCTTTACATCGTCCTCTACCGTGTTCATCTGGAAAAAATACGGAGCCGGAGCGGAAAGCGTCTGACCCGTATACTTTACCTCAAGATAATACACCTTCCCTCGCTGCAGTTTCTTCGCCAAATCCCACGAGATGCTTTTCTTCTTTACTACCTCCTCCTTCGCTATTGCGTTGCCGGCAAATTGCTCATTATCGCTTATTGTAATATACATATTAACATCACTGGCATTGGTACATACAAAACTATAAAACAACTCCTTATCCTCTGCCGTAATGACATAAAGATCCCTTTTTTTCTCATTCTCCAGGCTCCCCTCCACCCGTGTGTTAAAGGCAAACGAACCATTCCTAGAAACCGCCCCATCCACTGGCAAAGCTTCCAGGCTCTGTTCCTGAACCCCATTTATTTCCGGCACAGATTCTCCCACTTCTAAACCCGTTCCCTCGATCCCATCCGCTTCTTCTACTATGGAATCTGCAGAAGGCGCTTCTATGCCTTCCTCTGCCACTATTGTTTCCTCTACGGCATCCTCTGCTCCAAAATCCACGCTTTCAGCCGGCAGTTCTTCCCGCTCCTCTGTACCTGCCACGCCTTCCTCTGCCATTGTTCCTGTCCTAGGCAAATTTCCAGCATATACGCTACTCCCACCAAAAGATGTAACCGCAACGGCCGCTGCCAAAATAACTGCAAATAACTTATCCCTTTTCCTCTTTCCCATCAATCTTGTCCTTCCTTTCTTACCTTTCTTCCCTTGCATCCTCTTTTCTTTCCATACTTGCCCTTTTTACCCCCTACCCTGCACTCCCTCTTATTTCCATACTTGCCCTTTTTACCCCCCTACCCTGCACCCCCTCTTATTTCCATACTTACTCCCCTCCAAATACGCCAGCCATGTCGTCTGGCCCTTCTTTCATATAATACGTCCCCTTGTTACATTTTGCAAGTTTTATCGTAGATTTCTGCTTATTATATTCATCCGCCTCCACTATCCCTCCCTTTTCTTATGTATTTTTATTTCCTTTTACTTATAAGTACCACCTACCAAGCATTCGGTTTTATTTTTTTCAAAATTTTTTTAATTTTTTTATTTCCGCACAAACTCATAATCTGCCCCACTTGTACATAATTTCTAACCCAAAACACCACTTCAAAATTCCAACCGCTTTCTATTCTATTATCGGAAGATACATCCATCTTGTCAATCAGCTTCCCTCTTATTTCTTCCGAAAGCCCCATCCTTAATTCCGTAAAATATTTAAAAAAGAAAATGTCCATGCCGCAGCACCAAACATTCCCCTATCATAGTTGATTTTTCCATCGTCCACCAACCTCCAGCACCTATGTCCGGAAAATAACAGATTTTTCCATTGCCCGCAACCTCCGACACCTACGTTCAGAAAACGTATCAAATTTTCCTTAAGATGCTGAGAATGGGCAAATTGACAGTTAAGGAGATTGCAGAATATACAGAACTTAGTATTTTGGAAGCGGAGCAGCTTGCCAAAGTTAAGGCTGTGCAATAATCGTTTTATAATCAGCCATTGTCAACCGCATTTTTATCCCACGGTTGCAAAGCGCGGATTTTTCACACTGGAGCAAAGTAATATTCCGCACGCCAGGAACCAGCCGCAGGAGCCGGGGGCAGGCTATGGAAGGACATTCCAGGGCGCTTTTTGCGTAGGTGAAATCCACTGTTTACGTAGACTTGGGAACGAAGGCTCTCCTGAGTTCCCTAGCCGAAGTTAACAGTTAGTTCACCGAAGCTTTGCCCCAGTCCTACCAGAGCCTGCCCCCGGCTCCTGCAGCGTCCGTCCCGCCGCTAATTTCCGTCCCCCCGCTAATTTCCGTCCCCCCGCCAATTTCCGCCCTCCGCCAATCTCCTTACCTCGTCTGCAAAAATTGATGCTCCCTCTGCGCTGCCTCATCATCTGGATAATCCTCAATATATGCCGCCATCTTCTCCTTCGCCGTACTAAAATCCAGCAGATTCTCATATGCAATTATCTCATTGCGCCGGATCTGCTGCTCCTGCCCAGTATTTTTGCCGTCTAGGATCCTCTGGAAAAATTCCAACGCCTCTTTATACTTGCCAGAAGCCATCTGCGCTTCCCCCATTTTTACCATAATGGAGGTATCGTCCTTATTCTCCTGCATATAAATTTCATATAAATTATTCGCCTTTTTTGCCTCCCCATCCGCTTCATACACCTGCGCCAGATAAAGCCTGGCCTTCGAATCCTTCTCTTTGATTGCCTTATCCAGTTCCTTCTTGGCAGATTTGTAGTCCTCCATCAGATAGTAAATATGGCCGCGTTCCCTATAATCCTCTGCGCTATTCCCTTCCAGCTTCAATGCTTTCTTCAAGGTTTCCGTCGCCTTGTTCTCATAACCGATTGCTAACAGCCCTTCATACACGGAAATATACACCTCATAATCCTTCCCGCAATACGCCAGTGCATTTTCAAAATCACCCAAAGCTTCTTTGCCTTTTCCCTCCTTGAGGTTCATGCATCCTCGCAGGTAATACGCTCTGGCGTCCTTCTTATTGTAATCCAGCAATGCCCCGCAGGTTTCCATCGCCCCTTTTGTATCGCCGCTGTTGTACTGTGCAACCGCCTTGTAATAACAGATATCCAATTCCGTCTCACCGACTACGGCTTTGGACTGATCCAGAGCCTTCTGGAAAAACTCTACCGCTTCCCCATATTTCCCTGCATTCATCCGATGGATCCCCGTCTTACGGAACGACAATTGATCGTTTGCCTCTTCCTTTTTCTGGCATCCAGCCAGGCTTCCCATAGCCAGCATTGCCGTCAGTATCAGTAACGCGCTCCTCTTTTTCCGTACCTGTCCCATTGCATTCCTACCCATAAACTACCCTTGCCTTTCTGTCCTCTTAACCAAGTACGCCCCCAAATCCCGGTTCCTTCCGCAAAACTGTGCCAGCTATGTCTCTTCCCCCGATTCCTTTGGGGCAAGCTGCGCCAACAGGATTGCCGCAAACATCAACATACAGCCCAAGGTTTCCTGCCAGGACAACGCCTGCCCAAGCAGGATCATCCCTGCTAAAACCGAAATGACAGATTCCAGGCTTAAGATCAAAGACGCAACCGTCGGCTGCATCCCCTTCTGCCCTACAATCTGCAACGTATACGCCACCCCGCAGGATAAGACGCCCGCATAGCCGATTGGCTTCCATGCCGCAAGGATCTGCGCAATCTGCGGCTCCTCTGCCAGAAACATTGCAGCCCCTGACAAAATACCGCAGACAAAGAACTGGATACAAGACATCTTTACCCCGTCGACCCGTTCTGTAAAATAATCAATCACCATAATATGTGCGGAAAACAATAGCGCACAGATAAATACCAGGAAATCACCCTTCCCAACTGGGATCCCCCGCCATATCCTGTTTTCTACCTCAGCAGCGCCGCCAGCCCCCGCCATGCACAAGAAATACAGGCCTGCAACTGCCAAAACCACGCCCAGCCAAATCAAAGGCCCGCATTTCTTATGGAAAAACAATCCGATGATTGGGACAATTACAATGTAAAGCGCCGTGATAAACCCTGCCTTGCCTACCGTGGTATACGCAATCCCAACCTGCTGGAAATTTGTCGCCAAACAAAGCAGCACGCCGCAGGATACGCCTCCTGCTATTAATTCCTTGTCAATCCCACTCTTTTTGCTGCTGGCAGCTTGCATCCTTTGTCCTTTTGGGCTGCTTGTTCCACGCAGCAAGATAAATGGAATTAATACCGCCCCGCCCAACAGGGAACGGATGCAGTTAAAGGTCAACGGCTCTACATAATCCATCCCAACGCTCTGCGCTACAAAAGCCACGCCCCAAATCCCTGCCGTCAGAAACAACAGCAGGGAACTTCTGATTTGTGTTTTTTTCATTCCTACCACCATGTGATAAAGCCATGTAATGAAGAGAAGGCTGCCACATGGATGATGAAATGTACAAGGTACGGCATCCGCAAGCCCTGTCGCCCGATACCACGCGTACCATTTCCTCCATGTAGCAGCCCCCTTCTTCCCAATACAACGCCGCGCCATCTGAACACAAACGCATGCCCGACGTCTGCGCCAGCGCAACGCTGCACAAGCGAACTCCTGTTACCTGGTCTAGCTTCTCCTTATTCTGGCATTGTTACTTTTACTTTGTCAAGATGCCAAATATCATCCACATATTCCTGGATGGTGCGGTCAGAACTGAACTTCCCAGCATGCGCCACATTCAAGATCGCGGTTTTTGCCCAGCCCTTCTCATCCCGGTATGCCTTTTCTATCCTTTCCTGCGCCTCTGCATAGGAACGGAAATCCTTCAGGATGAAATACGTATCTGCATACTGCGTTTCCCGTGTATTCAGCAGGGAATTGTACAGCGGGCGGAACAGTTCTGAGTCATTCCTAGAATACATGCCATTAATCAACTGCATCAGCACCTGGCGGATCTCCTGATCGCTGTTGAAGATCTGCATCGGATCATAGTCACGCTTCTTCTCATGCTCAATCACTTCCTGCGAGCTCATACCGAAGATCACTGCATTCTCTTCCCCGACTTCTTCCACAATCTCAACATTCGCGCCGTCCATCGTCCCAAGCGTTACCGCGCCGTTAAGCATAAATTTCATATTCCCAGTGCCGGACGCTTCCTTACTAGCAGTCGAAATCTGCTCCGACACATCGGACGCTGCAAAAATCTGCTCTGCAATGGATACCTTATAATCTTCGATAAAGACTACTTTAATCTTCCCATCAATGGAAGGATCGTTGTTGATCACATCCGCCACGCTGTTAATCAGCTTAATCGTCAGCTTTGCGATCTTATAGCCTGCCGCAGCCTTTGCGCCGAAAATAAACGTCCTTGGGTAGAAATCCATATCCGGATGCTCTTTCAGCTTGTTGTACAGATACATCACATGAAGGATATTCAAAAGCTGGCGTTTATATTCGTGTAGCCGCTTCACCTGCACGTCAAAGATAGAGCGCGGGTTTACCTCAATGCCATTGTGCTTCTTGATATACTCAGCCAGACGCAATTTATTCTGGTATTTGATATTCATAAATTCCTGCTGCGCCTGTTCATCCTCTGCAAATACAGCCAGCTTCTCAAGATGCGGCAGATCCGTTACCCAGTCGTCCCCGATACGTTTGTTGATCCAATCGGACAAAAGCGGGTTCCCATGGTATAAGAACCTTCTCTGGGTAATGCCGTTCGTCTTATTGTTGAATTTCTCTGGGAACATCTCATAGAAATCATGAAGCTCCTGCTCTTTGAGGATCTCAGTATGGAGCCTTGCCACGCCGTTTACCGAACAGCCTGCTGCAATTGCAAGATGCGCCATCTTCACCTGGCCGTCGAAGATAATCGCCATCTTCTTCACCTTGTTATAGTCGTTCGGGAATTTCTTCTCAATATCCTTAATAAAGCGGCGGTTGATTTCTTCTACAATCTGGTAAATCCTAGGCAGCAGGCGGGAGAAAATCTCAATCGGCCATTTTTCCAATGCCTCGGACATAATCGTATGGTTCGTGTACGCGCAGGTATGCGTCGTGATTTCCCACGCTTCATCCCATTCCATATTTTCTTCATCCAACAGGATGCGCATCAGTTCCGCTACCGCAACGGTCGGATGGGTATCGTTTAACTGGATTGCCACTTTTTCCGGCAGCTTGTGCAGATCGTCATGGTATTTCTTGAAACGCTCTACCGCGCGCTGCACGCTTGCAGACACGAAGAAATACTGCTGCTTTAAACGCAGCTCCTTCCCTTGGATCTGGTTGTCGTTCGGATACAGGACGTTCACCAGGTTCCTTGCCAGGTTCCCCTGCTCCACAGCCTTGTTGTAATCGCCTTTGTCAAATGCATCCAGCTCAAAGTATTTCTCCGGCTCTGCATCCCAGGCAATCAATACGTTGACCATATTGTTGTTGTAGCCTACTACGGGCATATCGTAAGGCACGGCGCGGATGGTCTGGTATCCCTCGTGGATAAACCGTACCTTGCCATCCTTATCTACTTCGGAACGCACGTAACCGCCGAATTTAACCGGGAAGGTATGTTCCGGGCGCCTCAGTTCAAACGGATAGCCATCCTTCAGCCAATCGTCTGCTTCCTCATACTGGAAACCGTTTCTGATTTCCTGCCGGAATAAGCCGTAATGGTAGCGGATCCCACAGCCGTACGCTGCATACCCAAGCGTAGACAACGATTCCAAAAAGCATGCTGCAAGCCTTCCCAAACCGCCGTTTCCAAGCGCTGGGTCTGGCTCCTGGTCTTCAATCACATTCAGATCAAAGCCGATTTCTTCTAACGCTTCCTTTACTTCCTGGTACGCCGTCAGATTAATCAGGTTATTGCCCAAAGCCCTGCCTACTAGAAATTCCATGGACATATAATACACAATCTTCGGATCTTGCTCCTGGAACGACTTCTGGGTTGCAAGCCACTGGTCGATAATCACTTCTTTTACTGCCTGGGACACTGCCTGGTACACTTCCTGCTGGGAAGCTTCCTCTAAAGTCTTACGGTACAGGTTCTTGACATTGTCCTTAATCTCCTGGATAAACTTATCCTTTTCAAACATCTTGTTTTTCATGGTTTCTCCTTCCTTATACCTTCTCTACGCCAAGCACGACGGTCTCTCCGTTGATATTCCACTCCTTCTCATAGCCTTTTCCTTTGCCGTCTTCCATGCTGTCTGCCAGGACTTCTGAGCAGATCTGGCTTCCATAATCTTTGAAAATCCGCCGGAGCCTTTCCCCTGCCTGGTAAGAAACACAGATATGATCCATTACTTCAAACCCGGCTTCCTTACGCATGGTCTGGATTTTGCTGATTAATTCACGTACAAAGCCTTCCTCGATCAGTTCCGGCGTTAAATTCGTATCCAGTACAACGGTGACCTCATTATCACCTTCCGTCACGTAGCCTTCCTGCTGCGTCATTGTGATAAGAAGATCCTCTTCATATAATACAACGTCTGTATTTACGCTGTCAAGGACAATACAACCTTTATCCTTTAGTTCTGCCATTGCCTTGCCGCCGTCTAACCCAGCCAGGGCTTTTTGGATCTGCCCTAGGAATTTCCCATATTTAGGCCCTACGGTACGAAGCTGCGGCTTGAAGGTATAATCGGTAAAGCTGCTGACGTCGTCGGTAAAGGTTACCGCCTTTACATTCAGCTCTTCTTTGATAATATCAGCAAACAATTCCGGCAAGCCATACGGCGCTTTCACAAACATATTCCCTATCGGCTGGCGGTTCTTGATATTTGCCGTATTCCTGCACGCCCTGCCCATTACGACGATTTTCAGCACGGCGTCCATATTCTTCTCAAGCTCTTTATCGAACCATTCCTCCCGCACCTCTGGGAAATCGCATAAATGCACGCTTTCAGGCGCGTCCTTATCAACGCTGCATACCAGGTTCCTGTAGATGTCTTCCGTCATAAATGGAATCATCGGCGCCGCCGCCTTGCTTACTGTGACCAAGGAAGTATACAGCGTCATATACGCGTTGATTTTATCTTGCTCCATGCCCTTTGCCCAGAACCGCTCGCGGCTCCTTCTAACATACCAGTTGCTCATATCGTCTACAAATGCCTGCAGCGCCCTTGCAGCCTCTGGGATCCGGTAATTGCCCAGATCATCGTCTACCTCCGCTACCAGCGTATTGAGCTTTGACAAAAGCCATTTGTCCATCACAGACAGCTTCTCATGCTCTAGGGAATACCTTGTAGCGTCAAACTGATCAATATTCGCATACAGCACAAAGAACGCGTACGTATTCCACAACGTCCCCATAAATTTACGCTGCCCTTCTTGTACGGCCTTTCCATGGAAACGGTTTGGCAGCCATGGCGCGGAATTGACATAGAAGTACCAGCGGATTGCATCCGCGCCGTACGTTTCCAACGCATCAAACGGATCGACTGCATTCCCCTTGGACTTGCTCATTTTCTGCCCATTTTCATCTTGTACATGCCCCAGCACGATTACGTTTTCATACGGCGCCTTGTTAAATAACAGCGTAGACTCCGCGAGCAAGGAATAGAACCAGCCGCGCGTCTGGTCTACGGCTTCCGAAATAAACTGAGCCGGGAACTGCTGTTCAAACACTTCTTTATTTTCAAATGGGTAGTGATGCTGTGCAAACGGCATTGCCCCAGAATCGAACCAGCAGTCAATCACCTCCGGCACGCGGTGCATTTCCCCGCCGCATTCTGGGCACCGGATGGTCACAGCGTCAATATACGGACGGTGCAGCTCGATCTCATCCGGACAGTTGTCAGACATTTCCTTCAATTCCGCAATGCTGCCGATGGAATGCATATGGCCGCACCCGCATTCCCAGATATTCAACGGAGTTCCCCAGTAACGGTTCCTAGAAATCCCCCAATCCTGTACGTTTTCCAGCCAGTCTCCAAACCGCCCCTTCCCAATGCTCTCCGGGATCCAGTGGATCGTATTGTTGTTGCGGATCAGATCATCTTTTACTTCCGTCATCTTAATAAACCATGACTCCCTCGCATAGTATATCAGCGGGGTATCGCAGCGCCAACAGTGCGGGTAATCATGCTCAAACTTCGGCGCGTCAAACAACAATTTAGCATCTTCGAGATCCTGCAAGATCACTGGATCTGCTTTTTTACAGAAAATCCCTTCGTACGGCGTCCCTTCTGTCAGTTCGCCTTTGCCGTTTACAAACTGCACAAACGGCAGATCGTATTTCCGCCCCACCTGCGCGTCGTCCTCGCCAAATGCAGGCGCGATATGCACGATCCCTGTACCGTCCGTCATCGTAACGTAAGTATCACACGTCACAAAATGCGCCTTTTTCCCCTGTTTTGCAGCCGCTTCCCCCGTAAATGCAAACAGCGGCTCATATTCCCGGTATTCCAAATCTGTCCCCTGGAACGTTTCCAATACTTCATAAGCCGCTATCCCGGCTTCCTGCTGCTCCTTATCCAGTAACGTCCCTAACACACGATCCAACAACGCCTCGGCAAGGTAATACGTATAGCCGTCAACCGCCTTTACCTTGCAGTACGTCTCCTGCGGGTTTACGCAAAGCGCCAGGTTCGAAGGCAGCGTCCAGGGCGTCGTCGTCCATGCCAGGAAATACGCATCCTCGCCTTTTGCCCGAAACCTTACAATTGCAGAACGTTCCTTTACCGCCTTATAGCCCTGGGCAACCTCCTGGGAAGAAAGCGGCGTCCCACAGCGCGGGCAGTACGGCACAATCTTAAACCCTTTATACAACAGTTTTTTGCTCCAGATTTCCTTGAGCGCCCACCATTCAGACTCAATAAAATCATTGTGGTACGTTACGTATGGATTGTCCATATCCGCCCAAAAACCCACCGTACCAGAGAAATCTTCCCACATCCCTTTGTATTTCCAGACGCTTTCCTTACACTTATCAATAAAAGGCTCCAAGCCATATTCCTCAATCTGTTCCTTGCCGTCTAACCCCAGCAGGCGTTCCACCTCGAGCTCCACCGGAAGCCCATGGGTATCCCATCCAGCCTTCCTCGGCACCATCTTCCCTTTCATCGTCTGATACCTTGGGATCATATCTTTGATTACGCGCGTCAGCACATGGCCGATATGCGGCTTCCCATTTGCCGTTGGAGGCCCGTCGTAGAACGTATACGTTTCCCCCTCCTTGCGCTGTTCCATACTCTTTTTAAAAATATCGTTGTCCTTCCAGAATTGTTCGGTCTGTTTTTCCCGATCCACAAAATTAAGATTTGTTTCGACTTTCTGATACATACGTATATTCTCCTTTCCCCCGCAGGGATCCGCCTTCTAGGACACAAGTCCCCGAAAAAGCAAAAAAACTCCGTCCTGTAAAAGGACGAAGCTAATCATTGCATCGTTTACCACCTGTTACCTTGTACTTTGGCGCCGCCAGCATACACGATCCCCATAACGGAGGGATACCCCGTCCCAGCCTACTTCCACCTATGCCGCCACCCATTAAAACAGGATCCGGCATACAAATTCAGCGGGCAACTCAGAAGTGATCTTCGGGCAACATCCGCCGCGCCGGCTTCCACCCACCCGGCTCGCTGTTGCAGCACAAACCTGCGCCCTACTGTCTTCGTCCTTGTCTTTTCCTGTAGCGTTTCTGTCTGTGAGTATTATAAGGGGTGTTTTTTTCCTTGTCAAGACAAAATCACCCCGAAACACCCATCCATGCACTTGACCCCACACACAAAGACAGCCTTTGAGGCTGCCCTATGGCAAACATAGCAATCCCCGCTTCCCCATAAGACAGCCCCCACAGCCACCAAGCCTACTGCATATTGTTAAACTCATACATAAATTCACGCATTATCTCATCGTAAACCCCGCTGCTCTGAAGGAAATTGCCATAAATCGTCAGGACAATAAGAAGCAAAATCCCAACTACAGAACAAATAATCCCTGCAATAGCCATTCCCTTAGCCGTTCCCTTTTGTAACTGAAGCACACCAAATACAATAGACAGCACTCCCAACGGCACACAAGTACACCAGATACAACAACTAATCAATGCCAAGATCCCACATACCAACGATGCAACCCCAAACCCATAACTCTGGTTCTGCTGCCCATAATAAATACTTCCTTGATTATCCTGGCCATAATGACTCTGCCCATACTCATTCTGCTGGTTATAATAACCAGACTGATCCCCATACCCCTGCTGCGTATTATAATCCTGCTGCCCATAACCTTGCTGGCCATGATATCCCTGCTGCGTATTGTAACCCTGCTGGCCATTATACCCTTGCTGGTCCCCATACCCCTGCTGCGTATTGTAACCCTGCTGGCCATTATACCCTTGCTGGTCCCCATACCCCTGCTGCGTATTGTAACCCTGCTGGCCATTATACCCTTGCTGGTCCCCATACC
>CAOKNO010000021.1 GCA_948470065.1 uncultured Eubacterium sp.
CAATCCATACAAAAGCGGGCTCCAGACGCCGTCGCAAGTCGCCCTTTTTTGTACAGATTGAACATCCGCTGTTTCTAGAAAGGGAGTTTTGCAATCGCCTATTATAGAAATTAGGTAATTGAAAAATGTTCTTTGTTATAAATGCAAATGAAGGCTTCTCCAGCAATTCTATTTTAGAAGTATTTAAATTGCTTATAGTTATAAATGCAAATGAAGGTTTCTCCATCAATTCTGTTTAGAAGTATTAGAATTGCTCAAAGTTATAATTGCAGATAATGACTTCTTCCCCAACCCTGTTAGAAGCATCGGAATTAATCATACGTTTTACGCTTACCACATCTATGTTGTAGCCTTTATCCCCGTATAGCGTATGGATCAGTTCGGTGTTGTGGTTTGTGAGCATACAATAACACCCTCTGTCTGTCAATTCATCGTACAGATTTGCCAGACGTTTATGGCTTTCAATATCAAACCCTTCTTTTGTGTAGGATTCAAAGGACGTCGGATTTAATGGCGCATAGGGGCTGTCAAAAAATACGAAATCGCCTTTTTTGGCGTTTGCGCAAGCTGTTTCAAAATCTCCGGCCGTAATGGTTACGCTTTTGAGGTATTCAGACGTTTCCATAATCGCTTTCTTGTCGACAGACGTCCTCCGGCTATTGTTGTATGGGACGTTAAAAAGACCTTTCCCGTTTACACGGTACAAGCCGTTGAAGCAATGCTTATTTATAAATACAAATAATGCTGCCATTTCAGCGTCGTATTCTGCCTTTACCAGCTTGTTGTTGTAGCGTTCCCTAAGGGAATAATAATATTCTTTCCCATCCTCCCATTGTTCGGCGTCCAATTTGTTGACGATATTTAAAAATGCTTCAGGAGAATGACATATTTGCGTATAAGTGTTAATCAATGCTTGATTGATATCATTTATCAAGGCGTTTGCAGGAAGCAGTTCAAATATAACTGCGCCGCCGCCTACAAATGGTTCGTAGTAATGATGGTATGTTTTAGGCGTCCGTTCCTTTATCTGTGGAAGAAGCTGGCGCTTTCCGCCAGCCCATTTTACAAAAGGTGCGATAGCTGTATGTTCCATTTTTTTCCTCTTCTCTATGCCCTTATAAGGGCGGTTTTTAACATATCTATTATACTTGCAAACATTTGAAATAACAACTATAATTATGAGAGAATATCAATAAATCAGGTTGCGGATGTGCTTGGGAATGGGATCTGCAATTTTTTAAGGAGGAATCATTTATGCCTAGAACCCCAAACCGATCCGGCGGCGGAGCCCGGACGAACCAAAATGGATTATATTTCGAGCAGACAACGTCTTTGGATGACGCGCTTGTTAAGGCTGGTTATCATGTAGAGGCTTGTGAGGTGTTCCGCGGGGAACAATGTATTGGGATGTCCGCGCCTCAAAAGCGAATTTATACATATTTTTTGAATCCACGCGGTGTATACTATAACGACTACAATTCAAAGGAATGGAGGCCAGACGAAGCCTTTGTTAATTTTGAGAACCAGACCGCCTATATCATTGAGAAAAAATTCCAAAATTGCGCAGGCTCGGTTGATGAGAAGCTTCCAAGCTGCCACTTTAAAAAATAGAGTATCAAAAACTGTTCCATGCTTTGGATTATAACGTTGAATTTATCTATATCTTTAATGATTGGTTCTTAAATAGCAAATACCGGGATATATTAGAATATATTAAACAAATGGGGTGCTATTACTTTTACAACGAAATCCCGTTAGGCTTCCTTGGACTGTAGGACAGGCGGTTTCTTTGGAGTATAATTTATTATTTGCCTATTCATGGGATGCACCTGTTGTTTTATTATGATTTGAGCAGAGGTAGTATAAAAGAGAAGCCAGGCGAAAAGTGATGGCTTCTCTTGTTAGAATAAGCGGAAGAACGTTTTTTCCTGCTGTTGCTGGAAAGTCTGATGAGGCGCTTTGCCATTTTACGTCAGCTCAGAAGCTAACAGAGATCACGTCCTCTGAATATTTTTATGTATCTTAAGCTGATAGACGACAATGCCATTTCCGAAAAACGTCTTACCCCCCTATATGCTAACTCCATATATTTTTTTTATAAACTCTTGTCTTTTATTATTATCCTGGATCAAAAATAACTCTCTAATCTGTTCTTTATTAAGTTTTGGAATGCCAAAATTCTTTATATAATTTTTTGCTAATGCCATATATCCTTTTGAATAAGGTTTACTAGTGTTCGTGATATAAAACAAGAAAACATCTGACTCTATAAAAGCTTTTAATAATTCCATTTGTTCATCATCATCACAAAAAACAGCATAGCCACAATAAAACAATAATTTTTCATCCAGGGATTTAACGGCAATCCCTTTTTCAGCCATATATGGGATTAACAACTTTTTACCTTGGTTTGTCATTCCTTGTGTCCTGCCGTATGCGTACCATGTTGCATATTTTTTTGTTTTACCTTTGTCTCGTTTCAACAAAAGTTCCTTGTTCGATAATAAAAATTTATATGTCATCGGAAAATACTCGGATACATACTCTTCAGGCATTATTTTTTTATCTTCCATATATGGAAAAATAGCCTTTTCCTTGTAATTCTCTAAATCGGCTTCTGTTCTAATGACATTAGGTTTAATGACGTCTATACATATGCCTTTTTCAATTGGGTATGTTTTTTCCTTATATTCCCGGTAATAAAAATTATCATCTTCCTTTATCGTATTAAAAAAGTATATTTCATTATTCAATGTAGCCAAACCGTTTCGTATTTTAAAATCATCCAATTTATGTGGCTGTGCTTCAATTTGTTTAACGATACGATCAATTTGTGGATTTGCAAATCTCCATTCTTTGTTATGCTGATACTCCTTGATATTATATTCCGTAAAACTATAGTCATTCAAAGAACTTTTTCCATTTAACAGTGCGTATTTAACTTTATATTGTATTTTTGCCTTGTCAATAATGCAAATACATGTGTAATGGGTTACTTCTTTAAAAGCTTGCGTTTCTCTAAAATCTAATAGTGTTATTTCATATCCGCATTTGACCAAATAATTCCTCAATCCCCTGCCATTGACACTCTGTAAAAAAGTATTTGGTGATATATAACCCATAATTCCTTGTTTTTTCAATAACCTGATAGCAATTTCATAAAATAGAATATACAAATCTATATTTCCGGCAACAACTGACCACTCTTTTAAGTATGGCTTTACATTATCTGCAATGTTCTTTGCACGGACATATGGTGGATTGCCTATTACAACATCGTATTTTCCTGTATATTTCTTCTTTGAAAGTTCCTCTACAGAATTTGCCACATTCAAATTCAATTTGCAATTTAATGCAGTACCTTCTTCTTCTATTGTTAACAATTCAAATAAAAGTTTTGCTTTTTCTATACTATGCTCGTCTACGTCAAAACCAATAATATTTTTTTTAAATATTTCTGAATAACTAATATTATATTTTTTATGCATCCACCGAGCTGCTGTTATCAAAAAAGAGCCGCACCCACATGCTGGATCTACCACACTAGGGATCTCCTTAGAAATAATAACATTCTTGACAATATAATCCTTAATTTTTACAGGTGTGTATATCATGCCATTATTTTTCTTATCTTTCGAATTAATTAAGAGTTCAAAGGCTGTAATTAATTCATCTATACCACTTATGGATGCATTCATAGATATATACTCTTCTAATTGGGCATTCCTCGATTTATGCTTTTGCATAAATTGATTCACAATACTGGATTGTTTGGTATTAAGCCGCTTCGTATTTATATAATAGCGTATCAATGTTATTTCAATATCCTGAACATCTATTTTACTAAATTTTTTTTGCATCTTGTTTATAAATGTTTTCATATATCACCTTTCCGAGCCAGTAATTCTATTAAGAGTTCTTCCCATTTTTCTTATCTCTCGTATATCATCCTCTTCTAACTCATACATAGTTTCACACACTTCATCAACTTCTTTCCATTTCGATTCAAGTATACTTTCATAATGAATTTTATTTTGTTCATTTGTCGCATCATACTGTTCCATAATATTTACTATTTCGTTATGAAGTTTAGATAATCTTTGAGTACTTGCATTTTCTTTATTTAATTTTGCATTTGGAAATGGGACGGGTGTTAAAAATTGTTTGTTGAATTTGTAATACCCTCCTGATTGCGGATTTGCACCACTTTTTGCAAAAACAGAAAAAACGGTTGAGTTAATAATCATTGCAATCGCTTGTAATTCAATTTCTTCATCAGAATCAATATTTATAAACCATACGTTTGAATTATCCATATAAAAACCAATGCCACACTCATAAGTTGCAAATGTATCTCTTGCCGTCATCGGTATAATAACTTTTTTACTCAAGAACCACTCATGGTTATGCTCTCTGGTAAAAGTATGCCAAAACTCTCCATTATTACACTTGACTTCCGCATTTATCCGTTCCTTGTTTTTAGACAAATATTCATATGTTTCAGGATATTTTTGTTTAATTTCATTTATCGAAATCTTATCCTTATTTTTACTACCAGCATAAGGAAATAAACAATATGCATTGGGATTTAGTTTTTTTTAATGGAAGAAACTCCATATTATAAATTACAGGTTTTACCATATCTTTTTCTATACATACTGCTTCTCCAAAACCATTTTTACCATAGATAAACCCATTTCTTTCTTGGCACTGTTTTATATGATATATTTTTTTCCAAAGTGCTTGAATGCCATCCCTAATATGTATGATTGGATTATCAGCCAATACCCCCAGTTTTGCGGCATACTTATTTTTTATTTTAGTCATGTCATAAAATTCAGGTGACCATGCTCCATTCTGAAAGAAAGACATCGGAATATGTTTTCTGGAATCACTATTTTTCATAAGATAGTTAACAACATCAATACAATCGTCCCCAGGAATGTAATCATAATCTACATACTGCTGTTGCAACTTTTCTAAAACCATGATTGAAACATAGGTAATTCTTCTGTGAAACATTTTTGTTGTTCTGATATCCAATAGCGTTTTTAAATATCCACTATTTGCTATTACGTTTCTAGCTTTTTCTCCATATGATGTTTTAAACCATCTACGCTGTATTATAATTCCTAACGTTCCCTTGCCCTTTAACAATTCCAGACAACGTTCTAGAAATAACACGGACAAATCGACCTTGCCTTCAAAAGAACCGTATTTTTCTCTTAAATATTTATGCATTGTTAATGAAGATGCTTTAAAAAATTTTGTCTCGACATATGGTGGATTTCCAATAATATAAGAAAAACCACCTTTCGAAAAAGCATCAGAAAACCTCCGCTGAATTGCAAGCGGTTTAATTTCTGCAATTTCTGTAGGCAAAATATCAATATCGCCATCTACGAGCGTATTGCCACACACAATGTTATTATGAATATCTCTAAGTATTTTTTCTCCAAACATTCCGCTGGCAGAATACAACTCTGGCACGACATCATCAATAATTTTTAACGCCAATGACATTTTTGTCACTTCTATTGCTGTCAGATCAATATCTATTCCGTATAAACAACTACGCATTATTTTTCTTTTTGCATCTAAAGTTAAAAATTTTTCTCCATTATGATATAAACAGTACCCACATTCCTCTGAAGCAAGGTCCTTAAATCTACGTGCAATCTTTTCATATGCTGCCACCAAGAAAATACCTGATCCACAACAAGGATCCAATACCTTTAAATTCAAAATTTCATCAATACTAGTTTTACCAGTCAGATCTAAAGTCTCATCACAAATTATTCTTGCAATATTGGCATTAGTCGGAATTGCCCCATTTGTCTTAACATATTCTTTTTTAAGTTCTGTGACTATATTTCCGTTTTTTTCAATCAATGAATATGCCAAAAATTCTTCATATACCTTTGCTATAACGTGAACAGGGATTGCTTCAAACTTATATGGATATGGATAATAAAGTTTCTCCAAAAATTCTTCAAATATTGTGTTGTCAATACTTAGATTTTTTAACTCATTATCCCCTATTGAAAACATCGCCCCATCATAATGAATATAAAATTTAGTATAACAACTTTCTTTAAAATTCTCCCAAAATCCATTTTCTACGAATGATCTTAATAATTCTTGTTCCTCTATACCCTTTGATTCACAGACTCTTATAAATACGATTCTATCTATTATCAACTGTACATAATAATTCAACTGTTCGATTGGTAATCCCAGTTCTGAATTATTCTTATATATATTATTGGCTAATGCCATTCTAAACGCAGATAGTGTTTCATTAAAATATAAATCTACCGTCTTATATCCTTCTATTTTTCGCATGGAATATAACTTTTCTAATCTTCCTTGATATATAGCTATTCTATCTAAATGTGTATTCAATACATCAAACTTTTCTAAATACTCATCAATTCGAATTTGAATTGCCCCAATGTATGCTGATTTTTCCCTGGTTGGTTTGTCACGACAATCTAAGATAGAGAACTGCTCAAAATTTGACAAAAATGCACATGGAGCGCCAGCAGACCATCCATAGGAACGAATCTGAAATGCTGCTTCTTTGCTTTTAAATATATCAACTGTACTCTTTTTTGCATCGAGATATGTTTTAATAATTTGTCCGTTTAAAAGAGTATAGTCTGGTTTTGAATGAGAGGATTCTATTTTTCCTAGCCGATCTCTCTGTTGTTTACTAACAATCTGTTCCTGAACGACCTGCGATAAATTATGTACATCCCATCCAAATATCTCTAAAAAATCATTTATCCAAACTCTAGTTGCTTCTTCACTCATTTCATTATTAGTGTTGTTTTTCTTGAACATATAGTATTTCTCTATTAATGCTTTCAATTTATCATATCTTTCTTTCATATAAACTGCTCCTTAATCTATCCCACTACATCCACTCTTCTAACTCAACTCTTTGAAATTTCCACAGTTTTCCTAATTTTATGTGCCTGATTATCTGTTTTTTAATCTGGTTTCTATTTGTATCGTTTGTCCTATTCAGGTAACCGGCGGCTGCTCCGATTCCAATCCAATCTTCCATATAATTATCTATAATATCAGTTCTTCTATTCTTTGAACTGCTATTCATAATATAGCACATATGTTCTGGTTTTTCAATATATTTTTGTGCTATTTCGTAGTATTATTAACTTATGAAATCGTACGCCTTATTCAGTGTTTTCCAAGATTTAGGATTTACCGCTTTCAATTGTTGTCTTCCCCGCTTTAAGATTGACTGCACACCACATTGTTGCATACTTTAGATAAAAAAAGACGTTTCCAGATTTCTCTGAAAACGTCCAATACATATCATTGATGTTTTTACATTGACCGCAGATTGTTTCTTGGTTAACGCTTGGAGAACTGCGGCGCGCGGCGTGCTGCCTTAAGGCCGTATTTCTTCCTCTCCTTCATCCTCGGGTCGCGTGTCAGGAAGCCTGCTGCTTTCAGGACTGGCCTGTAATCTGCGTCTGCTTCCAGGAGCGCCCTGGAAATGCCGTGGCGGATTGCGCCTGCCTGTCCGGTGTAGCCGCCGCCTTTTACATTTACTAAGATATCGAATTTGCCAAGGGTATCGGTTGCTACGAGTGGCTGGCGTACGATAACCTTTAAGGTTTCCATATCCAAATAGTCGTCAATGTCGCGTTTATTGATTGTAATCTTGCCAGTACCTGGAATCAGATATACCCTGGCAACTGATTTTTTCCTTCTGCCTGTTCCATAATATCTTGCATCAGCCATGTTCTTTTACCTCCTGATTAAAATGTTAAAGCTTCTGGTTTCTGGGCTGCATGTTTGTGCTCTGGTCCTGCGTATACGAATAATTTCTTATACATCTGCCTTCCCAGAGGCCCTTTCGGGAGCATCCCTTTTACTGCGAGCTCAAATACGCGTTCTGGTTTCTTTGCCAGCATCTCTTTTAAAGTGGTTTCCTTCATTCCTCCTACGTATCCGGAGTGATGGTAATAGATCTTCTGATCCATCTTCTTGCCGGTCACTTTAACCTTCTCTGCATTGATGACGATGACATAGTCGCCCATATCAAGGTGCGGGGTAAAGATTGGCTTGTGTTTCCCTCTTAAAATCTTTGCTACTTCGGATGCCAGGCGACCCAAGGTCTTACCGTTGGCATCAACTACATACCATTTCCTGTCAATTGTATCAGGATTGACCATCAAAGTTTTCATGCTATGCTACCTCCTTGAACTTTCAGTGTTACTCTGATATCCAGATGCCGTCCAATGTGCTATAAAAAGAAATCCCATCCAGGCTATCGGTTTCACACTATCTACATTTTTCCTTGTACTTCAAAGCAAAAACGCTTCGCCGGATGCACGTGGCTTACATTTCTCGCTTGCCATACTTTTCTATTTTATTATATGTATATTTATCTGTCAACCATTTTTTTTTTGGGCAACGGTGTTTTACTTTTTTGGAAAATATGGTAAAATAGGATGGTAAAACGGCAGGAATAATCTGGGAGGTAAACAGTATATGCGATATATAGCAATAGAAAAGCTAGAACGTGGAATGATGCTGGGGATGGATATTTATGATGGAAAAGGACGGGTATTGCTGGAGCAGGGGACAATCCTGGTATCGGACGAAATCCAGATGCTGCAAGGCATAGGATGTACGGGAGTATATATTGAAGATAGTTTTAGCGAGGAAGTATCCGTTTCTATGGCGATTAGCCAGGGACTTAGGCAGGAAGCGTTGAAAATGGTGAACAGCCTTTTCCAGGACGATGGTTTAGAAGGCGTAGGGAAAGAGGAGATCCTGGCGGTTACCCAGCGGATTATCGAAGAGATCCGTGGGAAGGAACAGAAGATTTTTGATAAAATGGATGTTAAAATATATGAAGACTATACGTATTTCCATTCTGTAGAGGTGGCGGTATTATCTGCGTCGCTGGGGCTAGGCTGCGGGATGGAGCCAGAAGAACTCAATACCCTTGTGGTTGCGGCTCTTTTGCATGACATTGGCAAACGGTTTGTCGAGGAGGATGTGCTCAACGCCAAGCGCAGGCTGACAGATGAAGAACGCGTCTTGATCGTACAGCATCCCAAGCTCGGGTATGAGTTCTTGCGGGAACGCTTTGATTTCCCAGAAGAGGTGTGCTTCTATGTGCTTGAGCACCACGAATGGTACAATGGCGGAGGCTACCCGCTGCGCAAGTCAGGCTCCGATATCCCGTTGATTGCCCGGATTGTCAAAATGGCGGATGTCTACGACGCTATGACGTCGAAGCTTCCATACCATTCGCCGCTTCTGCCTACGTCGGTGGCAGAATATATTATAGAGAATGCCGGGGCGGAATTTGATCCAGAACTGGTCGAAGTGTTCCGCCAGCGGGTTGCGATGTATCCGGCAGGGTGCGAGGTAGTCTTATCCAACGGCGATACGGCGTTGGTGCTTGAGAACCGCATAGGAGCAGCGTTAGAACCGAAGGTTAAGGTCATCCCGACCGGTGAAGTCATTGATTTAAGTTCCGAAGAGAATACAAAGGGGCTTACAATCTTGGAATTGCTGTTATAAAGAAACGTAACAAACGGGAGCAGGATGTGAGAGCGTGGCAATACAGAAAGAAAATGTAGACGTATTGCTGGCGGAAGGTTTTAAGGAACTGGCCTGCCGTCAGCCGATTGAAAAGATAACAATCAAAGCCATCACAGATAAAGCTGGGGTAATACGCCCCACCTTTTACAATCATTTCCAGGATAAATATGAATTGCTTGAGTGGATTATCCGCGTACAGATCTTAGAGCCAGCCAAGCCTTTGATTTTTGCAGGCCTTGTGGATGAAGCCCTTGTGCTTATGTTTACCCTGGTACAGAAGGACAGGGCGTTTTATGGGAAAGCCGTGTACCTAGAAGGGCAAAATTCCTTTGAAGCGATTACAAAGAAATGCATCCAGGAGGCGCTGCTAGAAGTGATCCAAGGGGGGGGCAGGAACCGGAAGAAGGCGCACCCTTGGCTTACACCGGAGCATGTTGCGGAATATTATGCCCAGTCCATGTGCTTTGTGGTAGTTAGCTGGATCAAAAGCGGGATGATGGTTGAGCCGAAAGAGATTACAGATATTTATAATTATATGATTACCCGATCCATGAGCCAGGTAATCGAAGAACTATAATGGGCTGGACGGGGACAAATGGTTCCTGCTGTCTGGCGGTATGCTACAAATGTTGGAAATTGTATATTTTGGAAATACAGACAAAAAAGATTGAATATTTATTTATTCGATCTTTTTTTTTATACTTGGAATCAGCCAAAGGGCATAGAAAATGAAAAGGAGTGAAGGGACAATATGAACAAATTTGGAAAAACAGTCGTGAAGCTGCGTGTACCGATTTTTTTGGTAAGCCTGCTGCTTTTGGTTCCATCCCTTTTGGGGATTGTGAATACCAGGATCAATTATGATATCCTGTCATATCTTCCGAAAGACATTGAAACCATGCAGGGGCAGGATATCTTAATCGAAGAGTTTGGGACGGGTGCGTTTTCCATCTGCGTGGTTGAGGATATGGAGGATAAAGATGTAGCCAGGCTACGCAAACAGATAAAAGAAGTGCCGCATGTAAAGTCTGTGCTCTGGTATGATTCCATCGCAGATTTATCGGTGCCGATGGAAATCTTCCCAGAAAAGCTTCAGCAAAAGGTGAAAAAAGAAAACAGTACGATACTGGCTGTCTTATTTGAAACATCCATGTCATCGGATGAAACGATGGAAGCAGTCGCCAAGATCCGTACCCTTGCAGAGCACAAATGTTTTGTCAGCGGCATGTCGGCGGTTGTCACAGATATCAAGGATATCTGCAACGAAGAAATGATGGCGTATGTAGCGATTGCAGCGGCGCTTTCCTGTATCGTGCTGGCGCTGACGATGGACTCCTTCCTTGCGCCAGTGTTTTTCCTGCTTAGCATTGGGATGGCAATCCTCTATAACTTAGGCAGCAACGTCCTTTCTGGGGAAATCTGCTATATCACCCAGGCGCTTGCCGCAGTCTTGCAGCTTGGGGTAACGATGGATTATTCGATTTTCCTCTGGCATAGCTACGAAGAGAACCAAGAGCGGTTCCCAGAGGATAAGAAACGGGCGATGGCGCACGCTATTTCCAATACGCTTGGATCGGTCTTAAGCAGTTCGACCACAACAGTCGCAGGGTTTGTTGCGCTTTGCTTTATGACGTTTACGTTGGGGATGGATCTGGGGATTGTAATGGCAAAAGGCGTCTTGATTGGCGTTGTCTGCTGCGTAACGGTGCTGCCATCCATGCTGTTGGTATTCGACAAGCCGATTTCCTTTACAAAGCACAGGCCTGTCATCCCGGATTTTGGGAAAATTGCACCATTTGTCGTTAAGCATTACAAAATATTTGTAGCGGTATTCCTTCTGGTCTTAGGGCCTGCCCTCTATGGATATACCCATACCGATGTGTACTACGATCTGGCGGGCACGCTGCCCAAGGACTTACAGAGCATACAGGCCAATGAAAAGCTGGATGGGAATTTCCAGATGAATACAACCCATATCGTCTTGGCGGACAGCAGCCTTTCCCAAAAGGAAACCAGGGATATGGCAGAGGAAATGGAGACAGTGGCTGGCGTATCTTCTGTTATCAGCATAAAATCAGCTCTCGGGCCCACCGTCCCATTTGAAATGGTGCCAGACGATGTAAAAGAAGCTCTGATCAATGAAAATTTCCAGTTGATGATGGTGAGCTCTGAATATAAGATTGCATCTGATGAAGTAAACGCACAGATCACGTCGCTGAACCGTATCTTGAAAAAATACGATTCCGATGGGATGCTGATAGGGGAAGCGCCCTGCACCAAAGATTTGATAACGATAACAGACAAAGACTTCAAGGTTGTAAGCATCGTATCAATTGCCGCCGTATTTTTAATTATATTGCTGACGTTTCGTTCCGTTTCGATCCCGCTTATCCTGGTATCGGTGATTGAGTTTGCAATCTTTATCAACATGGGCCTTCCAGCTTATACGGGAACCGTCCTTCCGTTTATCGCATCGGTGGTAATTGGGACGATACAGTTAGGCGCTACCGTGGATTATGCCATACTTATGACGACGCGTTACCGGAAGGAGCGGCACAACGGGGCAGGCAAACAAGAGGCTATCACGATTGCGTTGTCGACATCGGTTTCTTCTATTATAGGAAGCGCGCTGAGCTTCTTTGCAGCGACGGTAGGCGTAGCGTTCTATTCTCGGATTGATATGATTGGGGCGTTGTGTACATTGATGTCAAGAGGAGCGGTTATCAGTATGTTTGTAGCGATTTTCATCCTGCCGGCCATGTTTATGGTATTTGACGGGGTAATATGCGCCACTAGTAAGGATTTTATGTGCCGGCGGGAAGTTGGGGAAGCATAAGGAAGCATAAGGAAGCAGAAGATTATTATCAGGAGGTAAGGATTATGAAACAATTAGAGTTGAAAAAATTATTCCAGAATAAAGTAACCATCCGTGTAGTTGCCGGCGTGATTACCATTGCTGTGCTTGGAACCAGTGTTGGGATTGGCACGCATGTCGTGCAGGCAGAGAGAGGTGGGGTAGAAGCTGTTGGGGAAGAGGAAGGAAGGGATGGAGAAAAATCCCAAGGAAGCGGCGCTCGGGAGGCAAAAGAAACAGTAAAGCAAGGGGATGGTTCCGATACACAAGGGATGGGGAACGAGGATGCCGCAGATACAAAGGCAGATACCCAAAGAGCGTTAGAAAAGGCCATAGGTGCAGAAGATATGGCTGAGGACGCCGGGAAAGAAGAAACGGTTTATGTGGTAGCGCATCCAGATGGAGCGGCAAAACAGGTGATTGTCAGCGAATGGCTGAAAAATGAAGCAGGTGAAGATAAGCTGGAGGATGTTTCTGATTTGAACGAAATCCAGAACGTCAAAGGGGATGAAGGCTTTGAAAGAAAGGGAGATAAGATTACCTGGAGCGCTGGTGGGAACGACATTTATTACCAGGGGACGACAGAGCGGGAATTGCCTGTAACGGAAAAAGTGACGTATTATTTGGATGGGAAGGAGATAAAAGCGGAGGAACTTGCTGGAAAAAGCGGGAAGGTGACGATCCGTTTTGATTATGAGAACCACGAGAAGGTGGTTCAGGATATAAATGGGAAAAAACATGAGGTGTATGTGCCGTTTACGGTTGTAACGGGTATGGCGCTGCCGGAAAGCTTTCAGAATGTTAAGGTAACGAATGGGAAAGTCATTTCCGATGGGAATAAAAAAATGGTGGTCGGATTCGCAATGCCAGGGCTGAAGGAAAGCTTGGATATCACGGAAGGTAAGCTACAGGAAAAGGGAGTTGGCAAAGAGTTGGAAATCCCGGAATACGTCGAAGTGACGGCCGATGTGGAAGGGTTTTCCCTGGATATGACGATGTCTATCGTTGTCAACGATTTGCTCAGCGAAGCAAAGCTGGGGGAAGCGTTTGATATGGGCGGCTTGGAAGAAGATATGGACGATATGGAGGATGCTTCCGGGCAGTTGGTAGAAGGCAGTACGGAATTGTCTAAGGGCCTTGGCACGTTAAAGGGCAGCATGAAAGAATTTTCCCAAGGGGTGGATACGTTAAAGGATGGTATCGTGAAATATACGGATGGCGCAGGTCAGTTAAACCAGGGGATTGGTTCCTTGGCAGGGGCTTCCGGGACATTGATAGACGGCGTTGCAGCGCTGGATGGCAGCGCGGCTGCTTTAAACCGCGGCGTGGCAAATTTGGATCAGACGCTGAAGTCTGGGATGACAAAGCAGGAGAAGGATTCTGTGGCTGGGCAGGCAAATGCAGCGGTCGATCAGGCGTTCCAGGATAAAAAGAGCGGTTCAGAAGCGATTAAGAACCAGGCGGCTTCGGTCTTCTACGATAAGCTGGCAAACGACAAGAAGGCAAAGGCGCAAGTAGGCGAGGGGCTAAACGCCTATACGGAACAGACGCTGCGTTCCGTGCTGGGAACGGCGTTTCAATCAGTGGCTTTGGATACGGCAAAGAAAGATAAGATGGCCGAATACCGGCCCAAGGTCGTGCAGGCAGTCACGCAGCAGGTGGTGCAGGCAGTCACACAGCAGGCGACGGCAGGCGTGACCGCAGCGGCAATCCAGGAGCAGCTTACCCAGATGGCGGCGGCGCTGCAGGAAAATGGGGCTGCCCTTGATGCAGAAACGATTGCACAGGTGTGCGCGGCAGTCAATGCGGCCGTTAATACCGAGGGAAGCCCGGCAAGACAGCAGATTGAGGCGTTGATTGCACAGCAGGATATCAATGGGCTAGTAGCGTCAAACGTAGAGGGACAGATGGCGGCAATTGAAGCGCAGGTAGACGGCGCGCTGGCGTCCGCGGAAGGGCAGGCGCAGATTCAGGCAACCGTGGATGGGCTTGTGAACCAGACGGTTGCAACGGCGCTGGCGTCGGACGCCTTGAAAGCAGGCGTCAAGAATACCGCGGCGCAGATCGTAGAAGGGATTGCAAACGGAGCGAAGGAATCCGTTGGGACAGCCGTAGCGGATACAGCCAAAACAGCAGCGAAATCAGCGGCAGAATCGGCGGCCCTGACGGCAGTTTCCGGGACGAAATCACAGATTTCCGAAGCCATCAATGCAGCAGATGCGTCGAGCGGGTACAGCCTTGTATCTGGGATGCAGGCGCTGAGTGAAGGAACGCATACGATGTCGGGCAGTATGCCGTCATTGACAGCGGGGATTGCCCAGTTAAGGGATGGAGCGGCATCATTGGCGTCAAATAGCGGCGCATTGACCTCGGGCGCTGGAAAACTACAGGACGCTACTGGGCAGGTGGCGGAAGGCGTGGATGAATTGGAGGACGGCTCCAAACAGTTAATGGATGGGATGGTACAGTTTGACGAAGAAGGGATCCAGAAGCTTGTGGATGCTTATAACGGCGATGTGAAGGAACTGCTGGACAGGTTAGAAGCCGTGGAGCAGGCAGGGAAGGGATACCAGACCTTTACAAAAGTAGCCGACGGGACTTCTGGGTCTGTCAAATTCATCTACCGTACCGAAGGGATAGAAGCAAAAGAAGAGTGAGTGGCAGTAGGGATGGCAAGCTAAGAAAACAGTCGGATATGGGGGAATTTTATGAGTCTTACAGAAGAGATGGTTATTTTATTGGCGGTTTCCCTAGATGTCTTTGCCGCAATGGAATGCCAGGGGGCTTTGGTGGCAAGGGTTCAGAAAAAACAGCTCGTTCGATTCTGTCTTCTACTAATGGCAGGGCAGGCGTCCTCCTTAGGAGCCGGGAATTACATTTCCCGGCTTCTGTGCAACGGCAGGTATGGAACCCATGAGATGTTCCTAGGAGAGGTAGCGGCAGCGGCAATCTTTTTGTGCTTAGGGATACGGCTTTTGCTAAAATCATGGAAAAATGAACGGGTTGTGGAACATAGGGAAGAGAAGATGAAAGGAAGGGAAATCGCAAGGCTGTACGTGCGGAATATGCTGTTTACCTTGTTAGCGGGGCTTGCGCTAGGGATTTTGGAATGCAATGCCATAGGCTTGCTGGTGTTTGTCCTAGTGTTTACCCTATTGGGTACGGTCTTAGGCGCATACACAGGCTACCGTTTGGGCGGAGAGCACAAAGGAAAGGTTTATCTGGCAGGCGGTATTTTGCTGGTGGCAGGCGGAGTAGATGTGGTGGTACGTTATCTTATGGCAGGTGGGATGCATTAAAAGGCGTCCCGCCTTTTTTCATAGGAAAGTGCGTCCTATGAAAAAAAGTGGTAAGGTGATTGTAGGAGTAAATGATACAACTGTGTTTGGTGATGCTAGTTTTTCTAAAGAGATAGATTATATTATTATAAACATATTTACTTTGCAATGGATTTCATATCAGATGGAGTAATATTCAGATTGGATAAGTTATATTTTTTGTGTAAAATCAATAATTATATTTGATTAATATGGAATAAAGTGTATAATTTATATAAAGAAATATGAATAGTTTGTTATAACTAGTCCAGGTTACGATATAATTGTATTTGAAGTAAACCAGAAAGGGAAGCGCATCATATTGAATCCCAGAATGGAAGGATCAAAAAGGCGTAGTTTCCTGTCATCTATAGGGATCCGCAAACAGAAGGCGGTAAAACCTTTCTTGCAGGAATATGAAATACGAGGCAAAGGATATGGGGAACTAGTAGCGATGTATAATGTGTAACATTACACGAAATGAAAGTAGGGGAGGAGGGATGTCTACAATGTGATTCGGATATTATGGAAGGAGATGTTTGTGGCAGAAGAGGAATCCCAATTGCTCTAACGGCATGGAGGGGAAACAAGGAGGGAACAGTATGCAAAAGAGAAAGAGAATGATTTCTATGGTATTGGCAGGCGCCCTGTTCGTGGCGGCGATCCCAGCAGGGAGGATAGACGTCCAGGCAGAAGAGTTGGTTAAGGCATATATTGTAAAAACAGAAAGTGCAACAGAGTGCGCGGTAATATCCGAGTGTTATATGGAAGGCATAGAAGCAGAACCAGCAGATGGCGGTGCAGAAGGGCTCCTGGAAGAGCGTGGTATCTTTAAAGTAGAGCTGACCCCGGCAGAGGCACAAGCATTGGAACAGGAAGAAGGGGTTGTGGGTGTTGAGGAGGACATTGTATTGAAAGGGTGCGGCCAAACAGGGGAAAACCTTGGGCAGGCACAGTGGAACCTGGAAGCTATCCACAAAGGTACGGCGCAGATGGGGGACGCAGATGTAAAGGTGGCATTGGTGGATTCCGGTGTTGCCCAGACAGAAGATATTGACGTCGCTGAGAGCATCAGCTTCCTGGCGGAAGGGGAAGCTGATGGGATAGGGGACACTAACGGTCATGGGACAGCTATGGCAGGTATGATTGCAGCGAAAGATAACGGTATAGGGATCACCGGGGTTGCGCCTGGCGTGTCCTTGTATTCCCTGCAAGTCTTAGACAGCAGCAACCACTGTACCCTCAGCCAGCTTCTGTCGGCAATTTACTGGGCATGTGAGAATGGGATGGATATTATCAACCTAAGCCTTGGCACAGAGGTAGATTCTAGCCTTCTGCACCAGGCTGTGGCGGATGCTAAGGCTAAGGGATGCCTAGTTGTGGCGGCAGGAGGGAACATGGAGTCGACAGATGTGCTGTACCCGGCTGCTTACGATGAGGTGCTTGCCACAGGTGCCACGGATACCAATGGGGAATTGGTGACGGGCTATGGGGCAGGGGACACATTGGATATTTTAGCTCCTGGGTTAGGCGTCCCAACTACTGGTTTGCCGGAAGGTGTGATTACTGTGGACGGAACTAGTATATCGGCGGCACAAGTGACAGGTGCGGCGGCATTGATTTGGTCAAGGGATAAAAATAAGGACGAAGGATTTGTCCGCAGCCTGCTGGAATTTACGGTAGAACCGGTGGAGCAGGCAGGGGAGTGCGGTGCGGGACGGTTAGATATAGAAAAAGCGTTGCAGTCCTATGAGGAATATGCATTGTCTTATAAGGGGGAGGAAACAGAACCAGATTTTGGTGGAATGGAACCTGGCATGGAACCAGAGGAAGAAGAGGAATTGTTATTTGATGGATTATGGGCAGCCGAAAGACATAGTAAGCTGGTAACAGAATTGACGGAAGGAATTATTTCATTTAAGCCTGGAATAGAAATGATAAGGGTGGCAGCAAAAGAGGCTGATACAATATATGGAACTTCTAAGGAGAATGCCTGTCCGGCGTTGCATGGGGTAGGGAATTATGTCCTATATCTAAAATATCTGTTCTATGTCGCAAAAGATTTAAGAGCTGGAAAAACATTTGCGACGGCCAGCCAGAATGCGTACAGCAGAATCCCTGATGAATTGCGTAAAAGTAACCGGTTAAAGAAACTCGAAGCGTGTACAAGTGATCTCTTATCAAGGAAAATTCTTTCTAAAGAATGGCAAGTAACAGAGGAGACTAACTACCAGAAATATTGCAAAGTCCTGGGATTTGCGCTGCACCTGATTGGGGATACCTATGCGCACAGAACGATTGTCCCACGCTATACTGTGGAAGGGGCTAATCCGGAGAAAGCGAAGCTTGGCGAACAAAGTATGTTTGGATATGAGAATTTTAAAAATTCTGACAGCCATACCCGGGTGAGCAACAATATCTTAAAAGCATGGGCAGGGGATAGCGGTAAGTATGAATATGAAGATTATATAGATCAAAACGGAAAAAAGCAGGGAAAAATCTGCAAATATTGGAATTGTTTCCAGAAGACTGTTTTTTTGGGCGTTATGGAGTTTCGGGATATTAAACATTATATGTCGACAACAACAGGCAGGACGGGGATTTATGAAGATAATATTGACTTCTGTCCAGAACGCTTCAAAGAAACAAAGCGTGCCTGCAGGCAATTTCTAGAAAAGATACATGCAAAGGAAGATTTTACGTATCAGTTTTTTTGGTCAAAATATAAGAACGTCCTCAATAATTATAAGGGGTTCTGCGAGTTGGCGGGTGAAACTATAAAGGGGACAGATGCAGAGTGGAGCAAGGTATCCACGTTAAATGAAGTATAGGGGTTAGGAATGGTAGAAGGAAAAATATAATAAAATAAGCAGCCACATTGTTTGTGGCAAGGATTAAAATGTTTATCGAAGAAAACGAAACAAACCGGAACTGTCAAAGAATTTCTTATCTGGGGATGGCATTGTTCCACAATAAGAATCCGTGTTTAGTTTATGGTAAATGGACTAAGGACATTAAGTAATGTGGCGGGCTTTATTCCTCCCGAATATGTTCAAGCCCTTGTGCAATAATCGTAAGCACATGGGAATCCAACAGGGAATAATAAATCGCTTTTCCATCCCGGCGGTTTTTGACCAGGCGGTTCTGTTTTAAAATGCTGAGCTGGTGAGAAATGGCGCTCTGGGACATCCCCAGTTCCTGGGCAATGTCATAGACACATTTCTCACCATCCACCAGCGCATACATAATCTGAAGCCGGGTAGGCGTTCCAAATATCTTAAATAATTCTGCTAATGATTCAAACTCTTTCTGATCCATTTAGATTCCTTCTTTATTGTATGTCAAAACATAATTTTCTATATATAGAAAATACCATAGAAGGAAACGTCTGTCAAAAGAATTATGGCAAAGTTTTGTACTTTGGGTATTTAAAACTTATTGCTAATTTTCCATATAAGGAATATAATATTATTATAAACACATGCAAAACAACTGCAATATGTTTACAAGGAGGATTCTTTATGGCAGAACAGGTTTTAATTCAATTTAGGGCAGACAAGGCACTAAAACAGGAAGTGACTGAAATATATGAAAGGCTTGGAATGGATTTACCTACAGCATTCCGTATGTTTATGGCTAGAAGTAAAATGGTAAAAGGACTTCCGTTTGAAGCAAAATTGCCTACACAGACAATAACAAGGACAGAAGCAAAAAATGCTTTTTATGAATTACGAAAGCAGGCGTCGGATGTTCCGGAAATGTCACTTGATGATATTAATGCTGAAATTATGGCAGTAAGATCGGAAAGAAAAAGGTAGATATTTATGGAATATTATGTAGTGATTGATACAAATGTATTGCTATCGGCGCTACTTTCTAAAAATGAGGATTCAGCTGCCGTTAAGGTATTAGACGCCGTTTTTGAAGGAAAGATTATCCCGTTGTATCATCAGGACATTTTAACCGAATATAATGAGGTTCTTCATAGAGAAAAATTCCACCTGCATGAAGAAGTAATACAGATAGTTCTTGATGCGGTCAGGCAGTATGGGGTAGAAGTGTTTCCACAGCCCACAGGAGCGGTCTTGATTGATATGGATGATCTTGTATTTTATGAAGTAGCTATGGAAAAGAGGGATGATGGCGCCTACTTAGTCACCGGCAATCAGAAACATTATCCATTTCGGGATTTTATTATTACTCCTGCAGAAATGGTGGCTCTATTATAAACATTATCGAACCACAATCAGGATTTGGAGAGGATTATGAATATATTATTAGTGGCAATCAATGCAAAATACATCCATTCTAACCTTGCCGTCTACAGCCTCAGGGCGTATGCGAAGGAATATGGATCCCATATCCGGATTGCGGAGTACACGATTAACCATCGGGTGGGGTTTATCTTGCAGGAAATCTATAAAAAAAAGCCGGATGTTTTGTGTTTTTCCTGTTATATTTGGAATATCCGCTATGTGCAGGAACTGCTGTCCGATTTACATAAATTGCTGCCAGATCTGCCGATTTGGGTTGGAGGACCGGAGGTGTCTTATGAGCCGGAGCAGTTTTTGCAGCAATATCCGATGGTGTCTGGCGTAATGGTGGGGGAAGGAGAAGGGACATTCCGGGATTTATGCAGCTATTACCTTGGCGGGGCATACGCTTTTGATGGAAGCGATATGGCAGATGAAATCTTAGATCGGGCTGGCGTTTTTGAAAGTTTGCCGTTGGAACAGATTCCTGGCCTTGTATACCGTGACAAGGCGGGGCTGCTGGTTAAGACCCCGGAGCGGGAGCCGCTTTCGTTGGATGAACTGCCATTCTGCTATGGGGAACTGGAGGAATTTAAGAACCGGATCCTCTACTATGAATCAAGCCGTGGCTGTCCGTTTTCCTGTAGCTACTGTCTGTCCTCGGTAGATAAAAACCTTCGCTTCCGTTCCCTTTCCTTAGTAAAAGAGGAATTGCAGTTTTTCTTAGATCGGCGTGTTTTACAGGTAAAGTTTGTAGACCGGACCTTCAATTGCAGCCACCGCCATGCCACGGCAATCTGGCAATATCTGAAAGACCATGACAATGGTGTGACGAATTTCCATTTTGAGGTGTCGGCTGATTTACTGACGGAGGAGGAGTTGTCCTTGCTGTCCACCTTGCGTCCAGGGCTGGTGCAATTGGAAATCGGCGTCCAGTCTACGTTTGCGCCTGCAATCCAAAAGATCTGGCGCACGATGGATTTGGCGCGGTTAGAAGCGGCGGTGGAGCGTATACGGAAAGCAGGGAATATCCATCAGCATCTGGATTTGATTGCAGGGCTGCCCGAGGAAGGATTCTTACAATTTGCACAGTCCTTCCGGCAGGTCTATGGATGGAAGCCCAGGCAGCTTCAGCTTGGCTTTCTAAAGGTATTAAAAGGCTCTTATTTGTACCATCACAGAGAGGAGTATGGGCTGGCCTATCAGACGCAGCCGCCCTATGAGGCGATGCAGACGAAATGGATTTCCTATGGGGAAATGCTGGATATAAAGCTGGTGGAGGAAATGTTGGAGGTATATTACAACAGCGGCCAGTTTGAGATGGCGTGGAAGGTGATGGAGCTGACGGCGGATAACCCGTTCGACCTGTTTTTGGAATTGGGGAGGTATTACGAGGACCAGGGGCTTCTTGCAATCAGCCATTCCCGCATCCGGCGGTGTGAAATCCTGCTGGAATTTGCCGCGCAAAGGGATCCGGACCATCTGGAATTATATAAAGAGGCCTTGACCTTTGATTTATATTACCGTGAAAATATGAAGACACGTCCCAAGTGGGCGCCCGATTTGTCTTGTTACAAGGAATTGTCAAGAAGATTCTGTAAGAAGGGGAAATTGTCCCATTTAGAGCCGTTCTGGTATGATTTTGAGAAGGTGCGGCAGGCAAAGACATTAGAGGGCTATCCAGACAGGATACAGGAACCGGAGTTCTGGCTTTTTTCTTATGAAACCAGGGATCCGTTGAGCGGTCAGGCTAAGGCGGATAAAGTAAGCCTTACGGTTACGTAATGCCCGCTGGCAGGAAAACGCCAAAGACAAGGGAGGAACACGAAGTGAAAAAAAGGACGAAAGAAATCTTAGCGCGTCTGGATGAAGCGTACGGGACGGACTACCGCTGTTATCTGAACCATGATAACGCATGGCAGCTTTTGATTGCGGTAATCTTAAGCGCGCAATGTACGGACGCCAGGGTAAATATCGTGACAAAGGATTTATTCCAAAAGTACGACACGTTAGAGAAATTCGCTGCGGCTGATTTTGGCGAGATGGAACAGGATATCCGCTCCATTGGGTTTTATCACAATAAAGCCAGGAATATTATTTTATGCGCGAGGAAATTAATCGAAGAATTTGGAGGGGAAGTCCCAAGGACGCTAGAGGAACTGATTTCCCTCCCGGGGGTAGGGCGGAAAACGGCCAATGTAATCCGCGGGAATGTCTATCATGAACCAAGCGTTGTCGTGGATACCCATGTCAAGCGGATTTCCAGACGCCTGGGGTTGACCAAAGAAGAAGATCCGGTCAAGGTGGAATTTGATTTGATGAAGGAACTGCCAAAGGATCACTGGATTTTGTATAATATCCAAATCATTACGTTTGGACGGAGTATCTGTATAGCCAGAAGCCCAAAGTGCAGCGAATGTTTTCTATGTGATTTATGCAAAGCAGAAGATAAAAAAAGCTAAAAGAGGTGGGGGAAATGCTAGAAGATTATGTCGTTGTTGACTTGGAGCTGACAGGGCTTCATGTGAGGACCGACCGGATCTTAGAGATCGGTGCGGTAAAGGTAGAGAGCGGAGTGGAAACAGAGGTTTTCCACAGGCTGATTAACCCTAGGAGAGGCATTTCGGCGGAAATCACGGAACTGACGGGCATTACGGATGAAATGGCAAAAAGCGGATGCAGCGGGGAAGACGCTGTTTCAGCGTTTTTAGCGTTTGCAGAAGGGTTCCCGTTTGTGGGGCATAACGTCTTATTTGATTACCGTTTTTTGAAACAGGCAGCGGTAAACCAGGGGATCCTGCTTGAAAAATCTGGTGCGGACACCTGGAAGCTGTCCCAGAAATTCCTGCCAGAAACAGAGAAAAAGACGCTGGATTACTTATGCAGCTACCTGAAAATCCCAAGGGCGCAGAGCCATAGAGCCTTGGAAGACGCAAAAGCTACGGCAGAATTGTTCCGGTATCTGAAAGAGCGGTTTGGCGCATCCGGGCCGGAGGCCTTTGAAGCAAAGCCATTGGCATGTAAAGTCAAGAAACAGACGCCTGCCAGCCCAAGGCAGATAAAACGCTTGATGGAACTTGCGCAATGGCATAATATAGAACTAACGCTGGATTTAGATCAATTGACAAAAAGCGAGGCTTCCAGGCTGGCGGATAAAATCCTATCTGGCGCCATGGGCTAGGTGGATTCGCTGAATTGCTCTAGCATAGATAGGATTGGTTCTTTCATCAGGGAATTTAATGTACGAGCCTGTGGGATCAGCGCTTTGATTTTCTGGAAGTCCCCTTCCTGCTGGTATAATTCTGCCAGTAGCTGGTAAGTGGCTTTGATGTCGCTTCCGATGGATATGGCGAAAGCCAGGACGGTAATGGCTTCCTGGGTATGGGACAGTTCATGCAGCCGATGCCCCCAGGCGTTTAACGTCCGTACCAGCCGGGTAAAGTTCTGATCGTATTGGGTGAGCGCCGTCAGGTTAGCGGCGCCGTATTGCATTTTCAAATCCGTATTGCTGATCCCGGTTAGGTTCAAGATCCTTTTTTCTTTTAAATCCATGACTTCCCGTTCGCATTGCGTTAAATATTCATCAGGGAACAACGCGAAGGGCAGCGTTACCCCAGACAGATCTACGTAGTCCAGGTTTGAAATATCTTGTTTGCGGACGGCATTGGCGGCGTTTTCCCGTTCCCAGAACTCCCGTTCTGAATCTTCCCCGTGCCGTTCCGCCTTGCGGCGTTTGGCGGCAAAGACGCCTAGTAAAATAACAAACCAGCAGAATAAAATCGGTATTCTCATAATAAATGGATTCCTTTCTATGTCAACCGCGGCGATTTCATAAAATATTTATAAAAATTTTACTACACTTATGCCCTCATTGGTGCTAAAATATGTGTTATCAAGAGTTGGAGGTGAATGGTAAGATGAATTTCAATAATCCCAAAACAAAGAAAACGTTTGCCGCAATTGTGGCGCTGATTCTCGTTGTGAGTATGGTTGCGTCCGTATTCCTCTCCGCATTCGTATGATGGGGCGGCGCTTGCGCCCTGTTCATAATATACAGAAAGAGCCTTGCGGTGTCAATGAAATTCGTTGTTTTCGTGTCTTGAAAAGATAATTTATTGTGCTAGAATGGAATTTGGAAATCTATAAATACGTATCAATATATAGGAGAATTAATATGGAAAGAAAGTGGAGGAAATACTTGTCAATCATTGGCGCAGCCCTGGTATTCGGGTGTGTCGCTATGGCTGTGATCCCCACGAAGGCAGAGGTGAAGGAATCGGACACGATTCCAAAGCGCGTGTTTTTCGGGGAAGTTGCGGTAGGCGGGATGGACAAGGAAGGCGCGAGGGAAGCGGTAGAACAGTATATTAATGGCATTCGGAGCCAGGTCATTACACTTCAGGCTGGGAAGAACAGCATACAGGTCCCAGTTTCGGATCTTGGGATTTCCTGGAACAACCCAGAGATTGTAGACGACGCCCTTGCCCTTGGAAAAAGCGGAAATTTGATTGAACGGTACAAGGCAATGAAGGATCTTGAACATGAGGATAAGGTCTATGAACTTGCATATGGCGTAGATAGCCAGAAGGTTGCCAAGGTGTTGGAGGAAAATGCCCCTACGCTGAATACAGAGGCTGTCGACGGCGGCTTAACCAGAGAGAACGGAGGGTTCCAAGTGACGCCTGGCAGCCAGGGCGTTACTGTAAATGTGGAGAAGTCCATAGAAGTGCTTCAAGAATATTTAGATAAGGAGTGGGACGGCGGTTCTGCTACGGTTGAGATTGTAGCGGACGTCGTGAACCCCAGGGGTTCCGAGGAAGAGCTTTCCAAAGTCAAGGATCTGCTTGGCTCGTTCCATACTTCTTATTCAAGTTCTGGCGCGGGGCGTTCCAAAAATGTAGAGAATGGGGCGAACCTGATCAATGGGCACGTTTTGTATCCAGGGGATACCTTTTCTGTGTACGAGGCAGTAAGCCCGTTCGACGCGGAACATGGGTATGAGCTGGCAGGTTCTTATGAGAACGGGACTACGGTGGAAACGTATGGCGGCGGGATCTGCCAGGTGTCCACAACGCTTTACAACGCGGTAATCCGTGCGGAGCTTGAGATTGCAGAGCGTTACGAGCATTCTATGACGGTTAATTACGTGGATCGCTCTGCCGACGCAGCGATTGCCGGGACTTACAAGGACTTAAAGTTTGTCAATAATACAAATGCGCCCATTTACATTGAAGGGTATACAGCAGATCGGGAACTTTATTTTAATGTGTTTGGGGAAGAGACCAGGCCGGAAAACCGGGAGGTAACCTTTGTCAGCGAAACTTTGTCTACATCTGAGCCGGGGACGCAGTACCAGGCAGCCCCAAGCCGTCCAATCGGTTATATTTCACAGACGCAGTCGTCCCACACGGGATATACGGCGCAGTTGTGGAAGGTTGTGACGGTAGACGGCGTAGAACAGAGCAGGGAGATCTTCAACAAGAGTAATTATAAAGCATCCCCAAGGATTATTATGGTTGGGACGGCTTCAGCCAACCCTGCGGCAGTAAGCGCGATGAATGCAGCGATTGGAAGCCAGAACAGCGGCGCGATCAATGCAGCGGCTGCCCAGTGGAATGATGCCGCCCAGGCAGCAGCGGCGGCTCAGGCGGCGGCAGATGCAGCAGCGGCAGCGGCTCAGCAGCCAGGAGAAGGCCAGCCGGGCGAGGGACAGCAGCCAGGGGAAGGCCAGCCAGGAGAGGGGCAGCAGCCAGGGGAAGGCCAGCCGGGCGAAGGGCAGCAGCCAGGGGAAGGCCAGCCAGGCGAAGGGCAGCAGCCAGGGGAAGGCCAGCCGGGCGAGGCGCAGCAGCCAGGCGAAGGCGGTACAGAGCCTGGAGGAGAGGACGGAGGAGAGTAAGAAAGAGATGGCTGCCGCATTAAGGGTGGAAGCACAATTCCTTAATGCGGCAGCTTTTCGTAACAGCTTTACTGGCCAGCCGCATTGCTTACAGAGGACGTTTTTCAATTGCCTAGAATCAAGGAAGTGCGAAAGAATAGTACAAGTAACACATATGGTTTACAGTGAAATTAGGAGGAGTTGTCTGGATGAAGATAGGGAAGGTGCCAGAGAACGTGTTGAAACGTTCTGTTTTGCGCCAAATACGTACCAAACGCAAAGAAGTCCTGGTAGGAGCCGCAGTTGGGGAAGATTGTGCTGCCATTAAGCTAGGGGAAGACGAGGTATTTGTGATATCGACAGATCCGATTACAGGGACGGCTTCGGATATTGGGCATCTTGCCATCCATATCACGTTAAACGACCTGGCGTCCGCCGGAGCGGAGCCCGTAGGGGTTATGATTACGCTGCTGCTTCCACAGGAGAGCGAGGAACAGCAGCTAAAAGAGATTATGGGACAGATGGAAACCGTCTGCGCCCAGGCAAACGTGCAGATCCTGGGCGGTCATACTGAGGTAACAAAGGCGGTAAACCAGCCTCTTGTAAACGTATGCGGCGTTGGGAAGGTGAAGCAGGGAAGGCTGGTAGCCACATCCGGCGTAAAGCCTGGAGATGATATTTTAGCAAGCAAGTGGATTGGCCTGGAAGGGACGTCCATCCTTGCGAAAGAAAAAGAGAAGGAATTGTCCGGACGTTTCCCAGGCTGGCTGGTAAAAGAGGCGCAAGGCTTTGCAGGGTACTTATCCGTGCTCCCAGAGGCCAGCGTTGCCGTGGGGTGCGGGGTCAGCGCGATGCATGACGTGACGGAAGGCGGGATATTTGGCGCGCTCTGGGAACTGGCGGAAAGCTCACATGTCGGGCTTGAAATTGACTTGAAGAAGATACCCGTGAAACAGGAAACAATAGAAATCTGTGAGTTTTTCCAAATCAACCCATATGGGCTGATTTCCAGCGGCTGTATGCTGATGGCGGCAAGCGATGGGAACGGCTTGGCTAGGAAGCTGCAAAAGCAGGGGATCCATGCGGCCGTCATTGGGAAAGCAGTGGCAGGAAATGACAGGATTTTGTGGAATGGGGATGAAAAGAGGTTTTTAGAACCGCCGAAGGCCGACGAATTGTACCGCGTGCTATGCCCATAAAGTATGGAAACTTTAGTGGATGCGGATAAGAATAGAAAGGAAGTATTTGATATGGAAATGCGGGAGAAAATCCTTACGTTTATAGAGAAGAACAGCCGTGTGGATTTGAAAGACCTTGCGATTATGCTTGGGACAGAGGAAGCGGTTGTTGCAAATGAGTTAGAGGCAATGGAGGAGGAGCGGATTATCTGTGGCTACCATACGTTGGTGGACTGGGAAAAGACCAGCTTAGAGAAGGTAAACGCTCTGATTGAAGTGCGGGTAACGCCACAGAGGGGCAGGGGGTTTGACAGCGTGGCGGAACGCATCTATAATTACCCGGAAGTAAACGCCGTATACCTGATTTCCGGCGGTTATGATCTCTTGGTGACGTTGGAAGGAAAAACGCTGCGCGAGGTTGCACAGTTTGTGTCCGACCGGCTTTCCACACTGGAATCCGTATTGAGCACAAAGACGAATTTTATTTTAAAGAAATACAAGGACCATGGCACGATCATTGCAAGGCCGATGGACGATGAAAGGATGCTGGTGAGCTTATGAGAAACCCACTGTCAAGCCGCATTACAGACGTCCCGTTTTCCGGCATCCGGAAATTTTTTGATATTGCGGCAGAGATGAAGGACGTGATTTCGCTTGGGGTAGGGGAGCCCGATTTTGATACGCCCTGGCATATCCGGGACGAAGGGATTTATTCGTTGGAAAAAGGGCATACTTCCTATACTTCGAATGCAGGTCTGAAGGAACTTAAGATGGAGATTGCAAAATACCTGGAACGGCGGTTTGCGGTATCTTACGATTACGACAAAGAGATGATGATTACGGTAGGGGGCAGCGAAGCCATTGATATGGCAATGCGCGCCATGCTGGATCCAGGGGACGAGGTGCTGATCCCGCAGCCTAGCTATGTGTCCTATATGCCGTGCGCTGTTTTGGCAAACGGGGTTCCGGTCATCATCAATCTGAAGGAAGAAAATGAATTTCGCCTGACGGCCCAGGAAGTAGAGGACGCAATCACACCAGCCACGAAGATCCTGGTGCTGCCTTTTCCGAACAACCCAACGGGGGCTGTGATGGAACGGAAGGATCTAGAAGAGATTGCAGAGGTGATAAAGGCGCACGATCTCTTTGTGATCAGCGATGAAATTTATGCAGAGCTTACATATGTAGAAGGCCAGGAGCATGTGACGATCGCTTCCCTTCCAGGGATGCGGGAACGTACCGTATTAATCAATGGATTTTCCAAAGCGTATGCCATGACTGGATGGCGGTTAGGATATGCCTGCGCGCCAGAGCAGATTTTGGAGCAGATGCTGAAAATCCATCAGTATGCAATTATGTGCGCCCCTACGACCAGCCAGTATGCGGCTATTGAGGCGGTGCGCAACGGAGATGGCGACGTCGCGCAGATGCGTGAGGAGTACAATGGAAGAAGGAGGTATCTGATCAAGCGGTTTCGCGATATGGGCCTTCAGTGCTTCGAACCATTCGGCGCATTTTATGCATTCCCTTGCATCCAGGAATTTGGCATGTCTTCGGATGAATTTGCCACAAGGATGCTCCAGGAAGAGAAAGTCGTCGTAGTTCCTGGGACGGCGTTCGGTAGCTGCGGGGAAGGGTTCTTGCGTATTTCGTATGCTTACTCTTTGGAGAGCCTGAAGGAAGCGCTGGATCGGATGGAGCATTTTATCCAAAGGCTGCGCAAGCAAGGGTAAGGGAGTTACGCAATTACTGGGCATTGCAGATTTATGGGAAGGATAGGTTTTATATGGCCAAATTAAATATTGTGCTTTATGAGCCGGAAATCCCGGCAAATACAGGGAATATTGGGCGTACCTGCGTAGCGTCCGGGACGCGTCTCCACTTAATTGAACCGCTTGGCTTTTCCTTAAGTGAAAAAGCAATCAGACGCGCCGGGATGGATTACTGGCAGGAGTTGGACGTTACTCGTTATGTAAACTGGCAGCAGTTTTTGGAGCAAAACAAAGACGCGAAGCTTTACTTTGCAACAACGAAGGGCAGGCAGGTCTATACGGAGGTCTGTTATGAACCGGAGTGTTACCTGGTGTTCGGGAAGGAAAGCGGCGGTATCCCAGAGGAGATTTTAAGGGAGCACCCAAAGGAGTGCGTGCGGATCCCGATGATTGGCGATACGCGTTCCCTGAACTTATCCAATTCGGTTGCGATTGTATTATACGAAGCGTTGCGCCAGAACCAGTTTGGCCATATGAAGCTTTCAGGGAAGCTGCATCGGCTGGACTGGGACGCATGTTAATGTAGGAGATTCGGGCTATGAAATTGATTGAAGCCAAGAAAATAGTCCATGAATACATCCGGCGGGATGAAGAGGGCAATGTAGAAGGCATTTTAAAAGCCCTAGACGGCGTCAGCCTGGAAATCAGCCAGGGGGAATTTGTGGCAATCCTAGGCCATAACGGATCCGGGAAATCCACCTTAGCAAAGCATTTCAATATGCTGCTCCAAGCGGGGGAAGGAACCTTGTGGGTGGATGGAAAGGACACCTCAGACGCCGGGAAGCTTTGGGAGGTGCGCAAGGCCGCTGGGATGGTATTCCAGAACCCAGACAACCAGCTTGTCGCAAGCATCGTGGAAGAAGACGTGGCGTTTGGGCCGGAAAACCTGGGCGTCCCTACGAAAGGGATCTGGGAACGTGTGGAATCCAGCCTGCAATCCGTTGGGATGCTGCGCTACCGCAGCCATTCCCCGAATAAGCTGTCTGGCGGGCAGAAGCAGCGCGTAGCGATTGCAGGCGTGATGGCAATGGAGCCGAAATGCATTGTGCTGGACGAGCCGACCGCTATGTTAGATCCTGGAGGGCGCAAGGAAGTGCTGGACGCTGCAGAACGCCTGAACCGTGAGAAACACATTACTATTATTTTGATTACCCATTATATGGAAGAAGCTATCCGGGCAGGGCGTATCTATGTTATGGACAGCGGGAAGGTCGTGATGCAGGGTGCGCCCAGGGAAATTTTTTCGAACGTGGACGCGTTAAGAAGCTGCCGCCTGGATGTGCCGCAGCCCACTCTTTTGGCGTATGAACTCCGTAAGGCAGGAATGGCGTTACCCGAAGGGATCCTTACAAGGCAGGAACTGGTGGAAGCATTATGTCAATTATATTAGATAAGGTCAATTATGTATACAGCCCCAATACACCATATGAATCCTGGGCGTTGAAGCAGGTAAGCCTGAACATTGAGGACGGGGAATTTATCGGGATCATCGGACATACGGGATCTGGCAAATCAACATTAATCCAGCATTTGAATGGTTTGCTCCGCCCTTCGTATGGCAGCGTTTATTATAATGGGCAGGATATTTACGATGAAGATTATAACCGGAAGGCGCTGCGTGGCAAGGTAGGGCTGGTGTTCCAACATCCAGAACACCAGCTATTTGAAACAACAGTGTTTGAAGACGTCTGCTTCGGCCCAAAGAACCAGGGGCGATCGAAGAAAGAGGCCGAGCTCCAGGCGTTTTCAGCCTTGCGCAGCGTAAAACTGCCAGAAAGCGATTGGTATCGTTCCCCGTTTGAACTGTCTGGCGGGCAGAAACGGCGTGCAGCCATTGCGGGCGTGCTTGCCATGCAGCCGGAGATCCTGGTACTAGATGAGCCGACGGCTGGCCTCGATCCCAGGGGAAGGGACGAGATCCTGGGGCTAATCGCGGGGATGCATCAGGCTTCCAAGCTGACGGTAATCCTGGTATCCCATAGTATGGAGGATATTGCGGAATATGTCAGCCGGATTGTCGTTATGGATCAAGGAAAGATCCGATACGATGGGACGCCCAAAGAAGTGTTTGCCCATTACAAAGAATTGGAGCAAATCGGCCTTGCGGCTCCTCAGATCACATATTTGATGCATGAACTGCAAGATAGAGGGATTCCGGTAAATCCAGATGTTACGGCATTTGGCGAAGCGAAGGAAGCAATCCTTCAGATTTTCCAGGGAAAAGAGCAGGATGGTATAGAACGAGGGGCTTTCAGATTCGATAAGGCAGATAGGGGACGCGTATGATCAGGGATATTACAATCGGGCAATATTATCCGGCAGGTTCGATCCTCCATAAGCTGGATCCAAGGGTAAAGCTTATGGCGGTGTTTTGTTATACCGTGACGCTGTTTTTATTCCGTAATGCAGCAGGTTTTGCGGTGGTCACGTTTGGGCTGGCCGCAATGGCTTGCCTGTCTAAAGTCCCGTTTGGATATATGGCAAAAGGCTTGAAATCCATTGCGGTAATCCTTATCCTTACCGTTATGTTCCAATTGTTTTTGACGCCTGGTAAGACGGTGGCGGGATGGTGGATCTTTTGGGTCACGGAAGAAGGGCTGAGACAGGCGGCATTTATGGCGGTGCGGCTTACGTATCTTGTCCTGGGCAGTTCCCTTCTGACGCTTACGACAACGCCGAACCATTTAACGGACGGCATGGAAAAGGCGTTTCGCCCGCTCCAGAAAATCGGCGTCCCAGTACACGAGGTATCTATGATTATGTCCATTGCGCTGCGCTTTATCCCGATCCTGATAGAAGAAACGGATCGGATTATGAAAGCCCAGCTTGCCCGCGGCGCTGAATTTGAAAGCGGGAATCTGATGAAAAAAGTAAAATCCCTGTTGCCCCTGCTCGTCCCCTTGTTCGTATCCGCATTCCGGCGGGCCGGGGATCTGGCGCTTGCGATGGAAGCAAGATGCTACCATGGAGGCGCAGGTAGGACGAAGATGAAGCCGTTGCATTACCAGAGAGAGGATCTTGTGGCATATCTGGGGATTGCAGGGTATTTTGTAGCAGTCCTTTTTAGTAGGAGGATTTGACGCAGAAGGAATTTTTGGAATAGTTGTCCCTTATTTCCAATCTCTTTGCATTCCGTATAGAATAGTCTTTGTATCTATGACTTACGAAAGAGAATGCAGGAGGTAATTATGAGTACGACACAACCGATTCGGTCATTGGAGGAAATTGAGGAGCTGAAGGACTATTTTTTCACAAAAAAATCCAATATGAGGAATTATGCGCTTATCTGCTTAGGGATTAATTCCGCGTTGCGGATTAGCGATTTGCTGGTTTTGGAATGGAAAGACGTCTATGATTTTGCCGGGGAGCGCTTTATGGGGCACATTACCCTAGTTGAAAAGAAAACAGGGAAGTATACGCAAATTGCCCTGAACAAAAGCGCTGTGGAAGCGCTTTCTGTTTATAAGGATACCCTTGACGGAGTAAAGCCTGGGGATTATATTTTTACTGGCCGGGACGCAGGAAGCCATTTGAGCCGCTCCCAAGCCTTCCGCCTGATCCGGGACGCAGGAAGGGAATTAAATTTTGAATATGAGATTAGCTGCCATTCCTTGCGGAAAACCTTCGGGTATCATGCGTGGAAATCTGGCGTGCATCCTATTATCATTATGATGATCTACAACCATTCCTCGTTCCAGGTCACGAAACGTTACATCGGCATAGAGCAGGACGATAAAGACCAGGTATTTCTGGATTTGAATCTTTAAAAACAGACATGCTTGAGGGATGATAGAATCCCGTAGAAGCTGTAAATAAGCATGCAACATTTTGCCGAAAATGTTGCATGCTTATTTACAACTATAATATCGGATGTTCTTTCCGATACTTAACCCTTTTTAAAATTTTTATTTTTTCTGTTTTTCTCTGTGTTTGGAATTGTATGCTTGGAATTGTATGCTTGGAATCAGAGCCAGCTCGCTAGAAAAGATAGAAACCTCTCCGCTATCCTAACTTCTGAGAATAGAAAACTACCTAAAATTAGAAAAACGACAGTGGTGATATAAAGGCAATTAAGCTTACAAAAAACCTTTAAAGCATACCTACTCTAGTTCATGGTAAATGATCCCCATCATTTCCCAGGCGGCGTCCCGTTCCTGCTTCTGCTCAGGCGTCAGTTCTTCATATGGGCAGAGCATTGGATGCTGTCTTTCCACGTCGTCGCGGACAGAGCCATAGCTCCAGTTATAAAAAATATAAAACCGCAGCCACCGCAGATGATCCAGCTTGCGGTATGTTTCCCTGATATCTTCCAAACGTTTTGTCTTACAATACATCTCATACGCTCTTTTTACTACGAATGCCGTTGGCTTCGTGATTGTTTCATCCTGTAGGAGGATCCTGGTTTTCATCAAAAGATGGTCTGCCGCTGCAATCTTAGACTGTTGGTGGAGGTCATCCAGTTGGTTCCAATTCAGCGTAGGGTACGAAACAGACATACGGAAAATATCATTGATTATAATCGCCGCCTTATTCAGGTCTGTACGGATGATCTGCTGCGAGGTATAGATATCCTCATTCGCCCCAAAGCAAGATACTCCTGGGGGTTTCCAGCTACTGCGCAGGTCAATGCGCCCAATTAATTTAAAATATTTCTTCAACGTCCAAAAAATATCCCAGCCTTGCTGCTCATCATCCTCACAGATAATAACACGGTCGGCAAGCTCTAAAAGGGAACGGTTCTCTGTCCAGGTTTCATTGTGAAAAATCAAAGAATCCCTTTCCTTCGATTCCTGATTCAGGGAAAACAGTTCTCCCAGACGGTAGTGTACCGCGAGAAATTCCGTAGCGTCGCCAAAAATATGGTACGCTATTTTCTGCTCTATAGAAATAATATTGGTCAATATCGCCCGCTCTAGGATACTGCGCCCATATTTTCCAAAACCAATCAGCACGATTGTATCCTCGCAGTTACGCAATGGCTTGGAACGCCAATATTGCCTGGCACAGCATTCATAACTGTGGAAAAAATTAATATTTTCTGAAAGCCGATCCTGCCCGTTTGTGGTTCTGGCATAAACGTCTATGGGCAAATTATGTAGATCTGTTGCCCGTCTATTAATGCCGATATCATTTTCCTTCATCAAAAAAACCTTGCACTTCGCGCCGTTCTGCTTCTTTTTCGCTACAATCTTATCCAGGGGGGCGCTTAGATAGAGGCAGGGATAATCCAGGATTTCACGCTGGTTGGCTCGTTTTTCCCCATAGATAATCAATGCTTTGGGATCTTCCTTATAAATATTGGCGGCAAGCGCGTTTGATTCTACTTCACAGTCTGCAAAATAATACCAGTTTTTGCGCCGCTGCAGGCTAAGCATAAGGAAGGGCATTCCTTCGCTGGTAATAAAAGAGGTTACGGCTCCTAGCATCGTTACCATAATACCAGCAGATAACAGCAAAAATACCATTCCCACCGCATGGCCTAAGGGCGTTACCGGAACCAGGTCGCCGTACCCGACCGTAGTCAAAGTCACTAAGGAATACCAAAAAGCATCTCCAAATGTCTGGATCATCGCATTTCCGTTCGCAGATTCTGAACGGTAAAGGAGCGATAGCAAACCCAGGTAAATCAATAACAGTATAATAATAAAGAGAAGGTAGATTTTCTTTTTCCCTTTCATAAGTGGATTGACCTCTTTTCCAGGCGTATTTTACGGCGTTGCCTCATTCAGAATCATGACCGATCAGGGAATCTGTCGGTGTATGATTTGTTTGAACCACTTACCTAAAATCCATGATAGCGCCAAGTCCTATATTATTCACTCGCTCAAAATCCATGATAACGTCAAGTTCTATAAACTCACCTAATGTTTATTATAGCACCAATATGCGGGCTTTTCTAGCGTATTTCCAGGTCTGTATCCACCCATTTGTTCTTGGGGTTCCCTTAAGGTATTATTTCCGGCAGTTTATATAATAAGGATCTTAAAGATCTGAGAAACAAACGGCAGAACTTTTATGGAGATTGGATGAAGTAAGCTGCTTTTTTGTGTAAAAAATTAAGCATGCAACATTTTCGGCAGAATGTTGCATACCAGAAGACCAGGAAGCGCATGTTTTTATGCAGGAAGCAAGGAGGCTGGGATATGTTAAAACTCACAGTAAAAGCAGGGGAATATGTGTTAATTGGGGATCAGGTAAAGGTGGTCTACACAGGCGGCAGCGGCGAAAACGCCCATATCCTGGTAGACGCTCCCAAATCTATGAATATCGTAAGGAGCGGCGTCCTGGAAAAATATGGGATGGCGGCGGATCCAGGGAATGAAGTCGTACATCATAAAGATCCGGGGATCTCACTGGAAGCAAAGCAGAAAATCAACGCTATTCTGAGGAGCGAGAAAAAGCGGATACGGGAAGAGCGTGCAGCTAAGGAGCCGCAAAGGAAATACGGTTAATCCATTCGGTATAAAGCCCGGGCTAACCTAGGGGCCTGGGTTTTTATATAAATTTATAGGTAATCCGTGCCAAACGGCACACAAGCCATAACGCAAAAGGATTTGCGGAAATTTTAAATAACAAGGAGGAAATAATTATGGCAATGGTAGTACAGCACAACCTTACAGCAATGAACTCCAACAGGCAGTTGGGCGTTATCACAAGCACACAATCGAAATCAGCAGAAAAGTTATCTTCTGGTTATAAGATCAACCGTGCAGCAGATGATGCGGCAGGGTTAAAGATTTCTGAAAAAATGAGAAGCCAGATCCGCGGTTTGAATAAGGCATCTTCGAATGCACAAGATGGTATTTCCCTGATCCAGACGGCTGAAGGCGCTTTGAATGAAGCACATAGCATCTTACAGCGTATGAATGAACTGGCAGTGCAGGGCGCAAACGATCCGAACCAGGATATTGACCGTGAAGCGATCAACGAAGAATTAGCGCAGTTAACAGAGGAACTGGATAGGATCTCTGAAACAACACAGTTCAATAAACAGAACCTTCTGGATGGATCATTTAGTGATAAAAACCTTCATGTTGGCGCTAATTATGGGCAGAAGATCAGTATCAGCATTGATAATATGGACTCTAAATCATTGGGTCTGCGCAGCATCAAAGGAAATGAGCAAGGTAAGGCTCAGACAGGTTTAACTCCTACGAACCTGTTATACCATGGGATGGAATATAAGTATAACACAGGAAAGAATATGAGTTGGAACCAGAAGGCTGCGATTTCTGAGTTTAAGGTAATTATTTCAGCAAATGTAAATGATAAACAGTATGCTACATCTATGACAGCTACTGGTAGTATTGTTTATAAAGCTGGAAGTAAAGCAGGCACATATAAGCTTGTCGGAACGTTAGCTTCTGCAAAATTGTTGGATGTTTCTGCAGCGAAGAAGAATATGTCTGCAGCAATGATGAACGCTGGTTCATATAAGGCTTATTTGAATACGGTTACAACTACAGCTGATGGTCCGACAGTTAATGTGGTGGGTTCCGCATTTGCTCTGAGCAAACCGCAGGTAGATTCTTATCAGAAAGCGAATGCAACGATTTCCGCTGTACAGGATGCTATCAATAGGGTATCTTCCCAGCGTTCCGCACTTGGTGCAATTCAGAACAGGTTAGAACATACCGTTGCTAACCTGGATAACGTGGCTGAAAATACACAGGCTGCAGAATCCCGTATCCGTGATACAGATATGGCTTCTGAAATGGTTGAGTACAGCAAGAACCAGATTCTTGCTCAAGCAGGTCAGTCAATGTTGGCACAGGCAAATCAGGCTACACAAGGTGTATTGTCCTTACTCCAGTAATGATAATGCAGGCAGCATAGAACGTTATATAGTGAAAATGGGCTGGTTATATGCCAGCCCATTTCTTGTAGTAATAAAGGATGTTACAAAGAGGAGTGTTATCCATGGAAAAAGAAATACAAATATTATATGGGAATTTACATGCTGTTTCTGTGGAATACCTCACAGGGATTAACAGAAACAATATTAAGATAATCCGGGAATTAATGCCTGAAATCCAGAAGTTTGCCTCATATTTTTTGGATGACAGCCAGTTTGCGGCAGATCCGGAAGTATTCTGGGAACTATCAGAGGATTTTGTACAAATATTGAAGGATATTGTAGAAGCATTGGAACAGGAAGATCATGTATTGCTCCACGATTCCATAGCTTATGGATTACTAGACTATCTGAAATTATTTATGGAGCAGGAGGAGCAGGCGGATGACGATGTATGAGAAAAATCTAAGAGCGTTAAGTAAACAGTATCCTGGCATGGACAGCCTGATCCAGGATGCGAGGGAACGAGTGGAGGAAGAGATAGAACTTATCGAAGAAAAATCTTTTGGAGGAGAGAACATTTTAAAGATATGTAGAAATGGACATACCTGTTATCTTAATGGGAAGAGAAATACAAAGGAGCCTGCACAGATGTGGGTAGAAAGCCAGAAGACATTGTTTCCGAACGCTCCAGTATTTATGATGGGAATTGGGAACTGGACATATTTGGAAGAATTGGTGGAAAAAACAAAAAATAGAATTGTGGTTTTTGTTTTTGAGCCATCCTTAAAAATATTCCTATATTTTCTAGAGCATGTGGATATCACAGGCTGGATGGAAAAACATCTGATCGTATTTTGGGTAAAGGGTGTGCCGGAAATGGATTCCAATCATATGAGGCATCTTTTGCGAAGCCTGTTGAATTATGAAACGTTAAATTTGAGCAGGCGTCTGATTGTGCCGAATTATGATGTTCTATTTCTGGAAGAAACGTTAGAGTTTGTACGCCAATGCCGCAACATAGCGAATGAGGAGTTAGTACAGCGAAATACAAAAATGCGTTTTTCTGCTGTCCTTGCTAAAAATCTGTTGTTTAATATCCAATATCTCTTGGATGGCTATTCAACGCTTCAATTGTCCAATATGGTTCCAGAAAAGATTCCGGCGATTTTAGTAGCTGCCGGTCCTTCCTTGAATAAAAATATACAGGAGTTAAAACGTGCGAAAGGGAAAGCATTTATTATTGCTGTAGATACAGCCATAAAACCTTTGTTAAAAGCCGGGATCGTACCAGATATGTTTGCTATTGTAGATGGAAAAAAGCCGTTGGAATTAGTTGCAACAAAGGGAGCAGATCAGATTCCACTGGTGCCAACGATAGTATCTGCAAGTGAAGTGTTGTCCTACCATAAAGGAATGAAATTTTTTTATACAGAAGGTTTTAGCTTAGTGGATAAGATATTGTTCCAATATATGCCGATAGAAAGCGTTGTGCCTTCTGGTGGTTCGGTTGCTACTAGCGCATTTGGTTTTTTATACCGGATAGGAGTAAAAACGATTATCCTAGTGGGGCAGGATCTCGCATTAACGAATAATCGTTCCCATGCGGATGGTACATTTCAGGAGAAAATGGAAGAACTGGATACCAGCCATTGTATCATGGTGGAAGGGAACTGCGAAGAGAAGGTGCCTACACGGGAGGATTTTAAAACATATTTGGAGTGGTATGAAAAATATATCGAGGGCTGTAAGAAAGAAACCCCTAATTTTACTGTGATTAATGCTACAGAAGGTGGAGCCAGGATTAAGCATACAGAAGTTATGACTTTAAACGAGGCTATTGATAGGGAATGCACAGAAGAAAAGGATTTCCAGGCATTTTTTGCTGGGTTAAAACCAATGTTCCATACGGAAGAAAGTAGGAAATGGGTAGAGGATTATCTGGATTCTATACCTGAAAAATGTAGCATACTACAATCAGACGCTGGGAAAACTTTAAAACTCTACCAGAAGCTGGATAAAATCTGCAGCCGCAGGAATATTGATAAAAAAGAATATTTAAATCTTTTGAAAAAACTGGAAAAGAAGATTCAAACGATAGAATCCCAAGAAGTCTACGATCTGGTGCAAGAGGTAATGAGCGAGGCGCACTATATTTTAAAAAACGAGCAGTTTATGGAGTATAGCAGCCTGCAAGAAGAAGGAAAAGAAGTTGCCCGAAAAGGAATCTTGTATATGGAATTGGTGGCAGAATGCGCAGGTATTTTCAGGGAATATCTAGAGGACTTAAGGAAGGATACAGAGGAGGGTGTGGAAAAGTGAACCATTTATATATTGCAATGTACCATTACATAAGGGATTTGGCATACAGCAGGTATCCTAGGATAAAGGCATTAGATTTGCGTCTATTTCAGCGGCAGCTTGACTTTTTTGAACAGAATTTTCAACCCGTTACAATGGAGATGGTCATTGAGGCAGTATATGGCGGTGGAAAGCTGCCGGAGCGTGCGCTGCTTTTAACTTTTGACGACGGCTATATGGATCATTATACAACCGCGCTGCCTTTGCTTCAGAAATACAAAATGCAGGGAGCGTTTTTTGTTTCTGGAAAGACGGTGGCAGAGAATGTGTTACTGGATGTAAACAAAATTCATTTTATATTGGCAAGTGGAGACATTGATTCTATTTTGGAAGATTCTCTAAAAATGATGAATGTATATCGGGGAGCAGAATTTGATTTCCCAGAAAATAAAGTATGATTTGAGCAGTTTGGGGTGGCGTCCCGTTTTGATGACAGGGAAACTATATTTGTAAAGAGAATGCTTCAGACCGTATTGCTGGAACAGTTGAGGAATCAGATATCCAGTGAACTGTTTGAAGGATTGCCTTATCAATCGCTTTGAGTCCCCTTCCAAAGGAACTGATACAGTTAAAGGAAGAAGCGATTGAGATAGTAAGCGGCTCATA
>CAOKNO010000022.1 GCA_948470065.1 uncultured Eubacterium sp.
TGTTATTATTTGCAATTTGCCCTATTAAAATATTGTGTGATATGACAAATTTATCAATTTTTTTACAAAATAATTGTGAAATATGTGTACGAAAAAATTCTTTTGTGGTATAATTATTCCACAGGCTTTTCATTAGCCAGTGATAATAGCAATGAATAAATGGATGAGAGGTGAGAGACATGATTCGTAAAGAAATGATTGCCATGCTGTTGGCGGGAGGGCAGGGAAGCAGGCTTGGCGTACTGACTTCTGACGTTGCCAAACCTGCTGTTGCATTTGGCGGCAAATACCGGATTATTGATTTTCCGTTAAGCAATTGCGTAAATTCGGGGATTGATACGGTAGGCGTGCTGACACAGTATCAGCCGCTGCGGCTGAACGCCCATATCGGAATCGGTATTCCCTGGGATTTGGACCGCAATAACGGCGGGGTGACCGTACTGCCTCCCTATGAGAAAAGCGCGAACAGCGAATGGTATACAGGGACTGCGAACGCGATTTACCAGAACCTGAATTATATTGAAAGCTACAATCCCAAGTATGTGCTGATTCTTTCCGGGGATCACATTTATAAGATGAATTACGAGGTGATGCTGGATTTCCACAAAGAGAACCGGGCGGACGTCACGATTGCCGCTATGCCGGTGCCTTGGGAGGAGGCAAGCCGGTTTGGCCTTGTAATCACAGATGACAACAAGCAGATCCAGGAGTTTGAGGAGAAGCCGGAGCATCCGAGGAGCAACTTAGCTTCTATGGGGATTTATATTTTTAACTGGAGCGTACTAAAGGAGGCGCTTCTTACCATGTCCGATCAGAGCAATTGTGATTTCGGCAAGCATATTATCCCGTACTGCCGGGAGAACGGGCGCCGCCTGTTTGCCTATGAGTACAACGGATATTGGAAGGACGTCGGCACCCTTGGCTCTTATTGGGAAGCAAATATGGAATTGATCGATTTGATCCCAGAATTTAACTTGTACGAAGAGTATTGGCGGATCTACACCAAGAGCGATGCCATTGAGCCGCAATATATCGCGGAGGATGCCGTGACGGAACGGTGTATTATCGGGGAAGGCTCTGAGATTTATGGGGAAGTCCATGGCTCTGTCATAGGTTCAGGCGTTGTAGTTGGCAGGAACTCCGTGGTGCGGGATTCCATTATTATGCAGGATACGGTGATCGGGGACAATGTTACCATTACGAAATCTATCCTTGCAGAAAACGTAAAGGTTGGCGATAACGTAGAGCTTGGGATCGGTGAGGAAGCGGAGAATAAGATGAACCCTAGCGTTTACTCCTTTGGCCTTGTGACCGTTGGGGAAAATTCGGTGATCCCATCTGGCGTTAAGGTTGGTAAGAATACTGCAATTGCAGGGGTGACGGATAAGGGGGATTATCCTGACGGCGTCCTGGAAAGCGGAGAATCCATTGTTAAGGCAGGTGACAGAGTATGAAGGCGTTAGGGATTATTTTAGCAGGCGGGAATAACAGCAAGATGCAGGAGCTGTCCAACAAACGGGCGATTGCAGCAATGCCGATTGGCGGAAGCTACCGGTGCATTGATTTTGCATTGAGCAATATGAGCAATTCCCATATCCAGAAGGTCGCTGTCCTGACCCAGTATAATGCAAGAAGCTTAAATGAACATTTAAGTTCTTCGAAATGGTGGGACTTTGGCAGGAAGCAGGGAGGGTTGTATGTATTTAACCCGACCGTTACATCGGATAATGCGTGGTGGTATCGCGGCACCGCAGACGCCATGTACCGGAACCTGGATTTCCTGAAACGGAGCCATGAGCCGTATGTGGTGATTGCGGCTGGTGATTGCGTCTATAAACTGGATTATAATAAGGTATTGGAGTACCATATCAATAAAAAGGCGGATATTACAATTGTATGTAAGGATATGCCGGCAGGAGAAGATGTAAGGCGGTTCGGCACAGTAAAGATGAACGAGGATTCCAGGATCGTGGAATACGAGGAAAAGCCGATGGTTGCCCAGTCAAATACGATTTCAGCCGGGATCTATGTCATCCGCAGGCGCCAACTGGTAGAGATGTTGGAGAAATGCGCGGAGGAAGGGCGTTATGATTTTGTAACGGATATCCTGATCCGTTACAAGAATATGAAACGGATCTATGGCTATAAGTTAGAGGAATACTGGAACAATATCGCGACGGTGGAATCGTATTACCAGACGAATATGGACTTCCTGAAAGCAGACGTAAGGGCATATTTCAGGAACGAGCCAAAGGTGTATTCTAAGGTAGACGATCTTCCGCCTGCAAAGTACAATGTGGGTTCGGATGTAAGGAACAGCCTCATTTCAAGCGGCTGTATTATTAACAGTAAGGTGGAAAATTCCATCTTGTTTAAGAAAGTCTTCGTTGGCAAGAACTGCGTAATTAAAAATTCCATTATCCTGAACGACGTCTATATCGGGGATAATACGCATATTGAGAACTGTATTGTTGAGAGCAGGGATACGCTGCGCGCCAATACGTATTTCAGTGGAGGCGATGGGATTAAGGTAGTATATGAGCATAACGAACGGTATGTGATTTAACATAGGGATAAAATCATTTGATCCAGGAATTGAAGTACGAAAGGAATAAAGGGGGCACGGAAGTATGCAGATAACAGATGTAAGGATCCGTACAGTGGAAAAAGAAGGGAAAATGCGGGCGGTGGTTTCTATTACGATTGATGAAGAATTTGTAGTGCATGATATTAAGATTATCGAAGGAGAGAAGGGGCTGTTTATTGCAATGCCCAGCAGGAAAGCGGCGGATGGGGAATACCGCGATATCGCGCACCCCATCAATTCGCAGACGCGGGAAGCCATCCAACGGATTGTCCTTGAGAAATACCAGGGGGAAACAGAAGGGAAGGCTGAGGGATAAGCAACAGTTCCATAACAATGGAGGGATAGAATTGGATCGTATCATTTCCATAGATTATATAAAAGGGATGCTATATTCTGTCCCGGCAATTTTACTGGCAATTACATTACATGAGTTTGCCCACGGGTATGTGTCTTACCGCCTGGGGGATCCGACGCCGAAGCGGGAGGGAAGGCTTACCTTGAACCCTTTGGCGCATTTGGACGTGGTGGGGACCTTGTGCCTGTTGCTGTTTGGCATGGGTTGGGCGAAGCCTGTCCGGATCAATCCAGGCAGCTACAAAAATAGCAGGATAGGGATAATGCTTGTGTCGTTAGCAGGGCCGTTAATGAATTACCTGCTGGCGTTCCTGTCCTTGCTGGTATTTGGGCTATCCGGCCTGTACGGGCATGGGTTTGGAGAGTGGTTTTCTTACTTGGCGCTGATCAATATCGGTCTTGGGACATTTAACCTGATCCCATTCCCGCCTTTGGACGGATCGCATGTGCTGGAAGAATTGGTTCCGGCTGCCAGGCAGCTCTTTGAAAGGCTTGGCAGGTTTGCGATGCCGCTCTTGTTCCTCTGCCTGTATACGGGGGTTTTAAGAAGGCCGTTAGAATACGTCAACGAGGCGGTTCTGAATGGAATGTGGCGGCTGGTGGTGAAGGTATTGTAGCTTGCTTCTATGGCAACGGAGGCTGTTGCTTATCAATAGTAACGGTTGCAGGACGGGAAGAGATATGGTAAAATAAGCCTGCCGTCCGAACGGCGGACGGTTGTTGCAGGAAGTAGAGATTAGAAAAAGGAGAGAAAACGATGGGTCTTTTGGATGAGTTGAGGGAGCTAGGGGTAAATGTAGATGAAGGGCTCGGGCGTCTTGGCGGGAATGCGGCATTTTATGAGAAAATGTTAGGATCTTTTATTAAGATGATGGACAAATATGCTGTTGATGCTGATTTCGATATGAATGATTACGGAGATGTCATTGAGAAAGCACATGCCATTAAGGGGGCTTCCGGGAATCTGTCCATTACCCCAATTTATGAAGCATATGGGAGGATTACAGATCTGCTGCGTGCAGATAAGCCGGCGGAAGCAAAAGCGCTATTGCAAGACGTGCTTCCTGTCCAGGCACAGATTATGGATGTGATCCATAAGTACAAAGGATAAGATTTGGCGTATTAGAGGCACGTTAAGGCTTTGGCTTGGCCATAATGTAGGAATATGGAGATGCCGCGTTAGGGAAGTGACAGATGGGATGAGAGGAACGGTTTTGTAGGATGTGATATCCTGTCCCGCAGCCACATTCCTGAATGCGGCGTTTTTGTGCGCTCGGATGTCCCATAGATAGAAAAAATCCCTTGGAAACCTAGGGCTTCCAAGGGATTTTCTACGTGCGTGAGAGGATTCGAACCCCCGACACCTTGGTCCGTAGCCAAGTGCTCTATCCAGCTGAGCTACACACACAACCAATCCGTTTGTTCGTATTGAACGTTCTATATATTACCCCAAATTTTGGTGTTTGTCAATAGATTTTTAAAAAAAGTTGAAATTTCATGGTGAAATAATTATCATAGTGTGATAGAATAAGTATCAGTTGGCAAAATATAGATTGGAAAGTAACGATAAGTAGGAGGAGTTTCATGACAAGGCAGGAATTTTTACATGAATTGAAGATTGCCCTGCAGGGAGAACTCAGCCAGAGTGCAGTGGATGATAACTTAAAGTACTATAGCGATTATATTTTGGGGGAATCCAGGAAAGGAGTAAGTGAGGAAGAAGTGATAATCAGCCTTGGAAGCCCAAGGCTGATTGCAAAGACGCTGGTTGATACAAACGGGCAGTATGGAGCGTATGCTGGAGGATATTACAGCGCAGAGGATGCGGGGCAGGCGTTCCAGGAGGAAACAGGGGAGAGGCGGAAGTCCCATTCCGGGCATAGCGGCAGGGATGGGTGGGGAATACAGGTAGGAAGGTTTAAGCTGAACTCCTGGTATGGGAAGCTTTTGTTGCTCGGGCTCCTAGGGGCGGCGCTGATTGTGGTTGTAAATGTGGTAGCGTTTTTATTGCCGGTTTTAGCGCCGGTTATCTTGGTATTGCTGGTATGTTCTATGATATTTGGAAACAGACGATAGTTGGAATAGTGGAGGTAGAGGTAACGTATGGAAGCCGTAAGGGTAAGTAAAGGAAAGTGTTTTATAAAAAGAGGGGAAAAGTTAAAAGGGCTGTTTTTGCTCTTGCAGGGTGATGTCAAGGTAGTTATCCCAAATGGTGAAATCACCATGGGGCCTGGGAACATCATTGGGATGATGGAAGGCGGATCGGACGCCTATTTATTTGATTATGTGGCGGTTTCAGACTGCATGTTTTATGGATATCCATACCGTGGGGCGCAGGATTATAAGAAGATCTTTTCAGAAGAGGGGAAGTATATCCCGGTTTTTGCGATGTCTGCGTTCCGCCAGACGTCGTTGCTGCTGCGCAAATATGCGGCGGCATATAAGAAATCACAGGACTATTACCGTTTTTTGATGGAGTATTATGGAGAATACCAGAAGTCCTGCAACGATTACGCGATCCCACAAAAAAGCTTCAAGCGACTGGGGACGCTGCTTCCGGTGAAGCTGAAGGATCCCATCCAGTTTTGGACGATGGAGTATTATGATTCTATGTCCACTAAGCCTTTCAAAGCGTTAGATCAGTTCCTGGCGAGGGATGCGGCTTCTGGGATTGGGGAAATCTTAAACGCGTCTGTATGGATGAAAAAATCCTTGTCCTTTTTGGTGGAATTAAATGATTATCTGGAAAAACACAGCGACCTTTTGCTTTCTCCGGAATCGGATAACCTGTTCCAGATGTATTTTGAACTGGCCAGGAAAGCATCTTCCACAGGGATGGATATCCAGTCTTTGCAACAGAAAATTTCTGAGATTATGGAATTTGTGAAGAAAAGCGGCCTGTATGAGGATAAGGTGATGCAGGAATGCTTTGAGGAATACGAAAGCTACGACTTCAGCCAGGAGGGAGCCGGGGAAGCTGGCTTTGCAGAAGAGATGGAGCCGGAAGAGTATGAGGAAGGGATTGACTACCGCAGCCAGATCCTAGAATACGCCGGGTTCCCGAAAGACAGGGCGAAAAGCTTTTGCAGCAATTTGGACGAGTATAAGGCGCTTCCTGACATGTACGCCAGCAACGATAAAATCCGTAAGCTGCGCAGGAACCTGACCCAGGACTTCTTCGATATCTATGAGCTTGTGTTCTTCCGTTCCTTAAAAGGCGGGCGTATGCCGGTTTCCGTACGGATGTTTTTAAACTTTGGCTTTATGGATGAAGGGATGGCAGGGGAGGAGAATGCCCACAGCCTGTACAACCTGACGGCGGAGCTTTCAAGCTGCCGGGCGGAAAATGTATTTACCATTTACGATTGGCTATTAAGTATTTACCGTGGGGAAAACGAGCCTTCTAGAAACGAATTTGACATGGACTACACAGGGTTCTTGAACGAACAGAAGAAGACGGGCCAGATTACCGCGGAACAGATGCCCGCCCTGGCGAAGGACAACGCCAAAAAAGTAGAATTTGAAATCCATAATATGTTTACGTCTACAAACCGCGCCACATATGGGAGGATTTCTACGTACTGCCCAATCTTGTATGAAGACGACGTCATTGGATCGGTGGAGAATATGCTTGTGACGGCTGAGAAGATAAACAACGCCCTAGACGAGATACGCAAGGTAGATTATTCCTTGTTCTACCGGGAAGTGGGCTTTTCCGATCCGGAACATGAGGTGAACCAGGAAACCATCCAAAAAGAAGTTATCCCGTATGTTATTTTAATGCCGAATGCCGGGAGTAAGGCAATGATGTGGCAGGAAACGTCTGGAATCCGCAAGGATACCCAGGCCAGGTTTATCTTCCCCATCCTGACGGTTGTAGATATCGAAGATTTGATGATCGATATTGCCGGCAGGTTCCGCTGGGAAATGTGCCGTAAGATCCAGGGCGTACGCTGGAACGATATTACCGAAGCGTCCCTGACGTCGGAATACAGCGATTATATCCAGTATTACCGGAAAAACCACGACTTATCTGCCGACGCCAAGGAAAAGGTCAAGAACGCCCTTACGAAGGCAAAAAATAATTTCCGCGAGGTCTTTGTCAAGGATTACCAGAGCTGGCTGCGCTATGAATCGCGCGGAAGCTTCCGGCTGAATAAGGTGGCCAGGGATATTATCTTCCGGTATTGCCCCTTTGACAAGGAAACACGGAAGGCTTTGGGCGCAAATCCGATGTATCAGGAAATGTTCAATAAATTTGATATCTTAAGGGAGCGGAAAGCCCGCCAAGTAGAAACCTGGTATGACAGATACCAGAAAAAGGGCGGCGAGATTACAGAAGAACTGCAAGAGAACCTGGATTTCTATAGCATGTAGCCAGAATCCGCCTGGCATGGCCGTTTAGAAGGCAGAGACTGGGATAAGAAGCTGCCGCAGAAAGAGGACACGATACAAGATAATGCGACCTTTTAGAAGGCGCCATATCCCGTATGCCTGCTCTTTCTGCGGCAGCTTTTTGGTGGTTACGGAAACAATTTAATGTTTTATTATTTTTATTTCATTATTTTTGTTTATTGATTTTTGTGATTCTATTGTTCATCTGTTGCCTGCCTATTGCCCTTCGTTCGCTTTGCCTTCTCCTACCAGCGCGGCGGTAATAATTGCCATAGAATAGGCTTCGTCTGCGTTACATCCCCTGGACAAGTCGTTGATCGGGGAGTTTAAGCCCATAAGGATGGGGCCGTATGCGTCGAAATTCCCTAGGCGCTGGGCAATTTTGTAACCGATGTTCCCGGCGTTGATATCTGGGAAGACGAATACGTTTGCATGGCCTGCTACCTCGTCGTCCGGGCATTTGGTACGCGCCACACGCGGGGAAACGGCGGCGTCAAACTGAAGCTCGCCGGAAATCGGGAGATCCGGCCGTTTTGCCTTTGCCTTTGCAGCGGCGTTGCGCATTTTATCGACGTCATCACCTTTGCCAGAACCAAATGTGGAATAGCTTAGGAATGCAATCTTGGGATCGATACCGAACAACTGGCCGCAGCCAGCGGTCGTAATGGCGATATCGACAAGCTCGTCCTCTGTAGGGCAGATGTTGATGGCGCAGTCAGCCATTGCCAATACCTCGTTCTCACCCGTTGCAGAAGGGCGTACCAGGATAAAGCAAGAGGATACGATGCTGTGCCCAGGCCTGGTCTTGATAAGCTGGAGCGCCGGGCGGATCGTATCGGCCGTCGTATATGTCGCGCCGCCCAATAAGCAGTCTGCAATGCCCATCTTGACTAGCATCGTCCCAAAATAATTCCCCTGGATCAGGATTTTGCGCGCTTCGTCTGGCTGTATATTTTTGCTTTTGCGCAGCTCGCAGAACGCTTCTACCATCTTGTCCATATCATCGTAATCTTCCGGATCGATGATAACCCCGCCGCGGATGTTGTAGCCATATTCCTCGGCTGCTTCCTCTACCTCGGTCCGTTTGCCGATTAAGATCGGCGTCAGGAAATTAGAAGCCAGCAGACGGGAAGCTGCTTCCAAAATACGAGGGTCGCTCCCTTCTGTGAATACAATTTTCTTCGGGTCCTTTTTCAGCTTTTTGATCATCATGCCGAACCCCTGCATATTTCTGTCCATAGAAAAAACCTCCTTTAAGTGTAAGAAATCATATGAATCCCGTAGCTGCGTCCAGCAGCTACAGATTGAATTAATCAGAATATACCAAGATGCTGTATAACGGAAAATCCTACCATATATAATGTACCACTTTTGTTTTTTTAACACAACTGATTTTCATGTACAAAATTTAATACTTTTTTAATTGAATTTTACCTTTCTTCTGATTATAATGAAGCAGACAATAGAAAACCGACCGGTCGGTCGGAAAAGACAAAATTAGGAGGGATAAGCACATCATGTCAAAATTCAGCGTGAAGAAGCCGTATACCGTGCTCGTAGGGATTGTGCTGGTCATCATTCTTGGCGTCGTGTCATTGAGCAAAATGAGCACGGATCTTTTGCCAAGCATTAACCTGCCGTATGCGATTGTGGTAACTACATATCCGGGAGCCAGCCCGGAGCAAGTGGAAAGCGTAGTCACCCAGCCAATTGAGGGCGCAATGGCAAGTACTTCGAATATTAAAAATATCAGTTCAAATTCTGCCAATAATATGTCAATGGTAGTCTTAGAGTTTGAACAGACCGCGAATATGGATTCCGTTACCATTGAAATACGTGAAAGCCTGGATCAGATCCGCGGGCTCTGGCCAGATACGATAGGGAATCCTATGATTATGAAGCTGAACCCAGATATGATGCCGATTATGATTGCGGCGGTGGAAGTGGATGGGATGGACAGCCTGGAAATCAGTGATTTTGCAGATACCGATCTGATCCCGGATATTGAAAGCGTGGAAGGCGTGGCTTCTGTGTCGGGGGTTGGGCTGATCGAAGAATCGATCCAGGTAACGTTAAGCCAGGAAAAGATTGACAAGGTGAATCAGCAGATAACAGAATCCCTGGATGCGAAATTTTCTGAAGCCCAAGATGAGATTGCCTCTGCGGAAGATGAGATTAGCAGCGGCAAGGATAAGCTAGACAGCGGCAAAGAGGATATGGCAAGCCAGGTCAGCGACGCCCAGAACCAGTTAAACGATAAGAAAATCGAATTGTTCCAGACGGAAGCAGATATGAATAACAAACTGGCGGAACTTAGGCAGGCGAAGGAGGATGCAGAGAAAGGGATTGCTTCCTTGAAAGAACTGCAAGGGCAGGTGGATAAGCTGACGGAAAGCAAGGAAGCGCTGCAAAAGGGGATCAAGGCGTTGATGGAGCCGATCGGGGAGCTGCAGGAGCAGAGCGAAAAGCTGACGGGGATGATTGGGGAATTAGAAGCGCAGCTAGAACAGCTCAAGCAGCTTCAGGAGGCGCCGCCAGAACTTCAGCCAGAGGGGCTTTTGGAACAGATTGCACAGCTTGAAGAACAGCTTGCAACAATGCAGGGCCAGCTTGCGCAGATGCAAGAACAGGGCGGGCAGATGCAGAAGGAATTAGAGACGATGCAGGGCCAGCTTGCAAAGGTAGAAGGAGGGCTCGCCACGATAAAGGCGGAACTGTCCAAACAAGAGGGCAGTACGTTAAAGGCAGATGCCTCGGATAAGAAGCTGGCAAAATACATAGTAGATTCCATCTCTAAGGCAGAGCAGGGCATTGTCCAGATCAATGGCGGGATTTCTGCGATTGAAACAGGGCTTAACAGCATTGCAGCAGGGAAGACGACAATCAACGATACACTCGCGACACTGAACAAAAGCCAGATCACAGGCTCGGTTGAGATGGGAAGCGCATCCGCCCAGCTTGCCAGCGGGGAGGAGAAGCTGAAGGAATCCAAGGATGCGTTCGAGGATCAGAAAGAGGAAGCGTACGATTCGGCAGACTTAAACAATATCCTGACGATGGATACTTTGCAGAATATCCTGACGGCACAGAATTTTTCCATGCCAGCCGGATATATCACGGACCAGGGCGAGCGGTACATGGTACGCGTAGGGGACGCCGTTGACAGCGTGGATGACTTAAAGGATATGGTGCTGATGGATCTGGGCATGGACGGCGTGGATGCAATCCATATGTCAGACGTAGCAGACATTGCCGTTGTGGACAATTCGGCAGATTCTTATGCGAAGCTGAATGGGAAGCCGGGCGTCATGCTGACGGTTGAAAAGCAGACCGGATATTCCACAGGGGATGTGACAAAGCGGGTGTATGAGAAAATAGACAGCATGAAGCGTGCCAATGAAGGGCTTCAGGTATCCGTCCTGATGGATCAGGGGATCTACATTGATATGATTGTAGATTCTGTACTGAACAATATGATATTTGGCGCGATCCTTGCAATCTTAATCCTGCTTTTGTTCTTAAAGGATATCCGCCCGACCTTGGTCATTGCGGTTTCTATCCCAATATCCGTTATCTTTGCCGTTGTGCTGATGTATTTCAGCGGCGTGACCTTGAACATGATATCCCTGTCGGGCCTTGCGCTTGGGATTGGGATGCTGGTGGATAACTCCATTGTGGTCATTGAAAATATTTACCGTATGAGGAACGAAGGCCTGTCTGCCCGCAAAGCGGCGGTAGAAGGCGCGAAGCAGGTCAGCGGGGCGATTACGGCTTCTACCTTGACGACGGTTTGCGTATTTGCGCCGATTGTGTTTACGGAAGGCATTACCCGGCAGCTGTTTGTGGATATGGGGCTTACCATTGCCTATTCGCTGCTTGCGAGCCTTGTGATCGCCCTTACCTTTGTGCCGATGATGGGTTCTATGATGTTGAAAAAGACGAAAGAAGCCAAGCATCCGTGGTTTGGCTGGTTCCAGGAATGGTATGGTGCGGCTCTTGCTAAGCTTCTGCGTGTGAAGCCGCTGGTATTGCTTGTAATGGTAGCGCTTCTGGTGGCCAGTGCAAAGGCTTCTATGGCCAAAGGGACGGCTTTTATGCCAGAAATGGAAAGCACCCAGATGTCAGTAGAAATCGCTGCTCCAGAGGATTGGCCTGCCGAAGAGGCATACAAGCTTGCAGATGAGGTGACAGAGAAGATACAGTCAATTGCGGATGTAGAATCGGTAGGGGCTATGGCAGGCGGCGGGGGGATGTCCTCTGCTATGTCCATGGGGAGCGGCAGCGGGAACGATATCAGCCTTTATATTATCCTGAAAGAAGATAAGGTACAGACAAATGATGAGATTGCAAAACGGATTACAGAGCTGACGGGTGATTTGGAAGGCGAGATTACAGTAAGCAGCTCCATGATGGATATGGGAGCGTTAGCCGGGGAAGGCCTGTCTATCCAGATCAAAGGACGCGATCTAGAGAAGCTGCAAGAAATCGCCAAGGACGTTGCCGGGATTGTATCCGATGTGGAAGGCGCCAAGGAAGTGTCGGATGGGATGGAAGAAACAGAAAAAGAATTTCGGATTGTAGTAGATAAGGAAAAGGCCGCAGAGTATAATATGACGGTTGCCCAGATCTACCAGTTGGTCTATGAGCAGATGGAAAATGAAACTTCAGACGACACGATTTCTACAGATATCAAAGATTATGAGGTTTATTTAGAGAGCGTAGCGCAAAGCGAGGCGTCCATCCACTCCCTGAAGAACTTAACCTTTACGTATACAGACAAAGAGGACGGGGAAGAGTCAGAAATCCCAATTTCCAAGGTCGTGGAGTTTGAGGAGTTAGACAGCCTGGTATCCATTGGGAGGGATGGGCAGGAACGCTATGTAACGGTAACCGCCCAGATCAAGGACGGCTATAACATCGGGCTGGTCGGCAACCAGGTGGATAAAGCCCTAGAGGGCTATCAGGCGCCAGAGGGCTATTCCCTGGAAATGACAGGGGAGAATGAGAGCATCAACGAGGCTATGGAACAGCTTCTCTTAATGCTTGTGCTTGCAGTTGCGTTTATCTATCTGATTATGGTAGCGCAGTTCCAGTCCTTGAAGGCGCCGTTTATTATCTTATTTACGATACCGCTTGCGCTGACGGGTGGTTTCCTGGCATTGTTTTTGACAAATCATGAGATTAGCATCATTGCCATGATAGGGTTTATCATGTTAGTGGGCATTATTGTAAATAATGGGATTGTGATGGTAGAGTATATCAACCAGCTTAGGAAAGAAGGCATGGAGAAGCGGGAAGCAATCGTCACAGCCGGGAAGACGCGCCTGCGCCCTATCCTGATGACTGCGATGACGACGATCCTTGCCATGTCCACAACCGCCTTCGGGAACGATATGGGCTCTGATATGTCAAGGCCGATGGCAATTGTGACGATCGGGGGCATGATCTATGGGACGCTTATGACGTTGGTTGTCGTGCCATGTATTTATGATTTGTTTTACAGCAAGAAGAGTATGGTAGAGGAAGAACTCTAAGGATGGCCATTGTGCCAGAGAAGGACAACAGGTGGGGGATCAAGAATGGAACAGATGGGAATGTTGCAGGAAGGGTATGTTTACCCGCCAAAAGTAAAAGCAATGTACGAAGCAGTCTTGGAACTGTTCGCGTCCGGGCGGGAGCTTAGTAGCATAAAAGTATCTGAGATAACGGCAAAAGCAGGCATTGGGAAAGGGACTGCCTATGAATATTTTTCCAGTAAGGAAGAAATGATTATCGGGGCGATGCGCTATGAAGCCATCCGGCATTTGGGGCTTGTCATGGACTTGATCCGGGAGGGGCAGAGCTTCCAGGAAATCATTTTCAAAGGACTAGATATGATGGAGGCGGCAGACAAACGGTTTGGAGGGCTGGCGTTGGTAGCACGGATCCTTCGGGATAGCACGATGACAGGCAGCGGGTTTTTGGATGTGCTGGAAAAACAGAAGGAAGAATGCAGCCTGGTGCAGGGGTTCACAAAGCGTCTGCTGGAAATGGCAGTAGACAGCGGGATTATCAAAGAAACGCAGCCATATAAGGTATGGAGCGCCATTATTACCCAGCTTTTGTTTTATGCATTTTATTTAGAACACCGGGAATGGATGGCGGACGTGAGCCGCGAAGAAGCCAGGGAGTTTACGTATCAAAGCATTTTGAAAATTTTAAATTAAATTGCTTGACAATTCCTGCCCCAGCTTTTAATATGATGGGAGAAGGACTGGGATGGTAAGCCGTATTGATAAGAGGCTTATTCTAATAAGGTCCTAGTACCAGGAAAAGGTAGTGAGAAAGAGGAGTACGCAGATACTCTTGCCAGAGAAGGCGGCCCATAGTCTGGAAGGCGGCCAGAAGAAAGATCTGCGGAAGGTAGCTTTTGAACCGGAGCGCTGAACGGAATCTGCAATGCATTTCAGTAAGCGTTCCCGTCTTATCCACGTTACAGGATCTTGAGATATGCCGTCAGGCATGAAGAAAGGTGGTACCGCGTCCATACGCCCTTTCCCAGATATGGGAAGGGGCGTTTTTGGTTCATTTATTTAAGAGGAGATGGATGATGAAGAAAGAATTAAGCAAGACATACGATCCCAAGTTGATTGAGGACAGGCTTTACCAGAAGTGGGAAGAGAACAAATATTTCCATGCAGAGGTTGACCGTAGCAAAAAGCCGTTTACGATTGTGATGCCGCCGCCCAATATTACGGGCCAACTCCATATGGGGCATGCGTTGGATAATACCATGCAGGATATTTTAATCCGTTACAAGCGGATGCAGGGCTACAATGCCTTGTGGCAGCCAGGGACGGACCATGCGTCGATTGCTACGGAAGTAAAGGTGATTGAAGCCTTAAAAGAACAAGGCATTGACAAGAAGGAACTGGGCAGGGAGGGCTTTTTGGAAAAAGCCTGGGAATGGAAAGAGGAATACGGCGGACGCATTATACGCCAATTGAAGAAGCTGGGCTCTTCTGCCGACTGGGACAGGGAACGTTTTACGATGGATGAGGGCTGTTCCCATGCGGTACAGGAGGTATTTATCAAGCTTTATGAAAAAGGGTTGATATACAAGGGCTCCCGAATCGTCAACTGGTGCCCGGTGTGCAAAACCTCCATTTCGGACGCAGAGGTTGAGCATGAAGAGCAAGACGGGTTTTTTTGGCATATCAACTACCCTGTGAAAGGGGAAGAGGGGCGGTTTGTGGAAATCGCGACGACCCGTCCGGAAACGCTGCTGGGCGATACGGCTGTAGCAGTCAACCCAGAAGATGAACGATACAAGGATCTGGTGGGGAAGACGTTGGTGCTTCCGCTGGTAGGGCGTGAAATCCCAGTTGTGGCAGACCATTATGTAGACAAGGAATTTGGGACGGGCTGCGTGAAGATTACGCCTGCCCATGACCCGAATGACTTTGAGGTAGGGAAGCGCCACAACCTTCCGGAAATCAATGTGATGCATGATAATGCCACGATCAATAAGAACGGCGGGAAGTATGAGGGGATGGACCGGTATGAAGCCAGGAAGCAGATGGTCCAGGAATTAGAGGAATTGGGCCTTCTGGTAAAAGTCGTACCGCATGCCCATAACGTTGGCACGCACGACCGCTGCAAGACTACGGTAGAGCCTATGGTGAAGCAGCAATGGTTTGTGAAAATGGACGAGCTGATAAAGCCTGCCGTAGAGGCGGTAAAGAACGGCAGCATTGCGCTGTTGCCAGAGCGTATGGAGAAAATATATTTTAACTGGACGGACAATATCCGCGACTGGTGCATTTCCAGGCAGCTTTGGTGGGGGCACCGGATCCCAGCGTATTATTGTACGGAATGCGGGGAACTTGTAGTGGCAAGGGAGAACCCTAAGAACTGCCCGAAGTGCGGCCATACCCATATGGTACAGGATGAAGATACGCTGGATACCTGGTTCTCTTCTGCGCTTTGGCCGTTTTCAACCCTGGGGTGGCCGGACAAAACAGAAGATCTGGATTACTTCTATCCGAACGACGTGCTTGTGACGGGATACGACATTATTTTCTTCTGGGTAATCCGTATGATCTTCTCCGGTTATGAGCATATGGGGGAAAAACCGTTTGGGACGGTGCTGTTCCATGGGCTGATAAGGGATTCTTTGGGGCGTAAAATGAGTAAATCCTTGGGGAACGGGATCGATCCTTTAGAAGTAATTGAGAAATATGGTGCGGACGCGCTGCGCCTGACGTTAATTACCGGGAATGCGCCTGGAAACGATATGCGTTTTTATTGGGAACGTGTGGAAGCCTCCCGGAATTTTGCCAATAAGATCTGGAACGCGTCGCGTTTTATTATGATGAACCTAGAGGAGGGGGCGTTAGAAACGCCAAAGCGAGAGGATTTGGCGCCAGAGGATCGGTGGATCCTGTCAAAAGCCAACCGCTTGGCGAAAGACGTAACAGAAAACATGGATAAATTCGAATTGGGCATTGCAGTCCAGAAGGTATACGATTTTATCTGGGATGAATTTTGCGACTGGTACATTGAGATTGCAAAGACAAGGACCTTCCATAAGGAGGAGGATCCAGGCTCTGCAAAAGTGGCGATGTGGACATTAAAAACAGTGCTGATCCAGGCATTGAAGCTGCTACATCCTTATATGCCGTTCCTTACGGAAGAGATTTTCTGCACCCTTCAGGAAGAGGAAGAGACGATTATGCGTTCCGAGTGGCCGAAATACAAGGAGGAGTGGGAATCCCAAGAGGCAGAGGAATCCGTGGAGCATGTAAAGGATCTGGTAAGGGGCGTCCGCAACATCAGGAATGATATGGATGTGCCGCCGAGTAAGAAAGCGAAGGTATTTATCGTAACGGCCGACAAAGGGCTGCAAGATACGTTTGAAGAGATGAAAGGCGCTTACAGCGTCCTTGCAAGCGCGAGTGAAATCAAAGTGCAGCCAGACAAGGCTGGCATTGGAGAGGACGCGGTTTCTGTCGTTATCCCTGGCGCAGCCGTTTACCTTCCTTTAGAGGACTTGGTGGATTTTGCAAAAGAGAAGGAACGTCTGGAGAAGGAGAAGGCCCGGTTGGAAAAGGAATTGGCACGTTCCAAGGGAATGCTTTCCAACCAGAAATTCTTAAGCAAGGCGCCGGAAGCGAAGGTACGGGAAGAACGGGAAAAGCTGTCAAAATATGAGCAGATGATGGCTCAGGTAGAAGAACGTTTGGGGCAGATGGAGAATAAATTACAGTAGCTGCCTAGTACGTATAGAGCGCAAGCCCAAGCCGTTTTCTCCTTGCATGGCGCGTGGCGGGAAAGCTTATCTGGAACAGTGATTCCAGTATAAAATTGAAGTACGAAATTTTATACAAAATTGATTGAAAAATAAGAAAAAATTTGTTAAAATGATTTATAGCGGTACTTGATAGAAATTCCAGGCAAGGGGGGATCTGTAATGGCAGCTTTAACGACGAAAAACCCACAAGTAAGAGTCAGTCATGATAATATAAGAGCTTATCTTTATTTGCCGGATTCCATGATGGATGATTATACCGTGAATGATGTACAGGATGCATTGCAGAGGAGCGGTGTAAAGTATGGGATCCTGGAAAGTAAGATCCAGGAAATGATTGAACGGCGGCAGTATGGCCGTGAGGTATTGGTTGCAGAAGGTGTTGCGCCGAAGGATGGCGTAGATGGATATTACGAATATAAGTTTAATACGAATTTTAGCAAAAAGCCAAAGGTGTCCCCGGATGGTTCTGTGGATTACTGGAGTATCAAGATGTTGGAAACAGTCACAGAAGGGCAGGAAATAGCCGTTTACCATCCCGTAGTACGTGGGGTGGACGGCGTAGACGTCCGGGGGAAGCTTGTGTTGGCCAAGCGTGGGAGGGATTTGCTCCCGCTGCGTGGGAAAGGCTTCGAACGTTTAGAAGACGGCTTGACGTATGTTTCACAGATAGACGGCAAGATTGAGATGCGCAATGATCGTATTACCATCCTGCCTGTATACGAGATCGGCGGCGATGTGGACTTATCCATTGGGAACATCGACTTCCGTGGGGACGTCGTGATCCATGGCAGTGTCTGCAGCGGCGCGACTGTGAAGGCCACCGGGGCGGTTACAGTAGACGGGATTGTAGAAGGGGCCAGGATTGAAGCTGGGAAAGACATTGTGCTTAGAAGCGGTGTGATGGGGGCGTCAAGGGCAAATATCAGCAGCAAAGGCAACATTTATGCAAAGTTTTTTGAATACACAAGGGTACATGCCAACGGCTCCATCCAGGCGGATGTATTCTTGAACTGTCAAGTATCCTGCGGAGAGAACATTATATTGGATGGAAAGAAAGCCAGCATTATCGGCGGAGAAGTAGGGGCAATCCAGGGGATTGTGGTGAATACCCTAGGCAGCGACGGGCAAGTGAAGACAAAGGTTAAGATCGGCAACGGCACGACGGTGACCCGCAGGATTGGTATCCTGAAGAGTAAGATACAGGTAGAGAAAGCGAACTTAGAGAAGATTGAAGAAGGCTTGAACCTCTTAAAGGATAAGAAGAACGATCCCAGGCGGACCGATCTGCTCCGTGTGAAAATCCGGGATAGCGCGTTGCTGGCGGAAGATACGGCCGAGTTAGAGAAGCTAGAGGATCAGCTAGAACGTGCAAGGGGCGGCAGCATTAAGGTAATCGGGCGTGTGTACCCTGGCGTATGCGTTGAGATTGACGAGTTAAAGATTCTCGTGAAAGAAGAACAGAACAGCCTTGAGTTTCTAAGGGATATGGATAAGATCATTATGTGCGCGGTATAGAAGCATAAGGATGCAAGATACGGATAATAGGAAAAGCTGCAGGAACCAGCGATGGGGAATGCAGTTTTTTTATTTCGTTTTATAGGAAACTCCTTCGGATTATTTTTCTTCATTTGTCTAGTTGCAAGGAGGCTGGGATAATGTTATAATGTTTTTCAAAGCGGCTTTATGGTTAAGTTCACGGATTGGAGGAAAACATGAAGTTTAAAAAACTCTTAGCGGCGTTGCTGGTTGCCAGCATGGCATTTTCACAGTTTTCAGTATCAATGGCGGATAAGAAGTCGGAAGCAGAGAGCAAGAAAAGGGAAGCCGAGGCAAATTTAGAGTCACAGAAGAATAAGATAGATGAGATTGAGGTGCGCAAGCAGGAACTGGCCAATGAGATTGACGCATTGGATGCAGAACTGGTAAATGTTATGGTTGAATTATCTACGGTAGAGGAAGAGCTTGCCGTTAAGCAAGATGAACTAGAGCATACGAAGGCGAACTTAAAGCAGGCGAAGAAGAATGAAAAGGAACAGTATGAGGCTATGAAGCTTCGTATCCGCTTTATGTACGAGAAAGGCAATACGGCAATGCTGACTAGCATCCTCGAGTCGAAGAGCATAGCAGACCTTTTGAACCGCGTGGAGTATGTAAACGACGTCTATGATTATGACAGGAACCTTCTGACCGAATACGAGAATACGAAGAAGCAGGTGGCGAACCTGAAGGAACAGCAGAAGGAAGAATTGCAGGCGTTAGAAGCGAAGCAGGACGAATACCAGGTAGCCAAGGCAAATTATGAATCTACCATAGAGCAGAAGAAGGGCGAGGTCGGGGATTTTGAACAGAAGCTGGCGGCAGCGCAGGAGCTGGCGGCAGAGTACCAGGATACCATACGTACGCAGAATACGATAATCGCCCGGGAAAATGAGCGGATTGAGCAGGAGCGGATTGCCAGGGAACGTGCAGAACGGGAACGCGCGGAACGCGAACGTTTGGAGCGGGAACGTGCAGCAGCGGCAGCGGCGGCAGCCAGGGCGTCAAGCGCCCAGGCTACGGATCCAGGGGATGGCGGCTCAGGAAGCCAGGCTCCTGACAGCAATCCTGGCGGATCTAATGATAGTAGCGGAACCAATTCTGGAGGAGACAGTGGTTCTAACGACAATAGCGGCAGTAGCGGGGATAGTGGAAGTTCGGGGGATACTGGAAGTTCCGCAGATGACGGCGGCGGAAGCGCCGGAGGGGGAGACAATGGATCTAGCGGTGGACAAGATCCAGGCTATAGTACCGGGATTAGCGGCAGCGATGTCGTGAATTATGCATTGGGATTTGTAGGCAATCCGTATGTATGGGGTGGGAAAGACCCGAATACGGGCGCGGACTGTAGTGGGTTTACCAGTTATGTGTATGCACATTTTGGTATTAATATCCCAAGCTATTCCTACTCTCAGAGGTCGGTGGGGCAGGAAGTAAGCTACGCGAATGCCCAGGCAGGGGATTTGATCTGTTATTCGGGGCATGTTGCAATCTATATGGGGAACGGCCAGATTGTCCATGCGAAGGGGACTGCGTATGGCATTGTAGCGTATGACAATGCGACTTACCGCCCGATTATTACAGTGCGCAGGTTATTGTAAGGCAGGAGAGACAGAATATGCTGTCAATTAAGTTACCAGATAAAGTGAACTACATAATAGATGTTTTAACAAAGGCTGGGTTTGAAGCCTATGCAGTTGGCGGTTGTATCAGGGATTCCATACTAGGGCGCAAGCCGGAAGATTGGGATATTACTACATCAGCCTCCCCAGATCAGGTGAAGCGCCTGTTCCCTAAGACCATAGATACGGGGATACGCCATGGGACGGTGACAGTCCGGGTGGAAGGCGAAGGGTTCGAAGTGACCACTTACCGGATTGATGGGGTGTATGAGGACAAGCGCCATCCAAAGGAAGTTACATTTACATCCGATCTGATCGAAGATTTGAAGCGCAGGGATTTTACCATCAATGCCATGGCGTACAATGAAGCGCAAGGGCTTATAGATGTGTTCGGCGGGATCGGGGATTTGGAAGCGCAGCGGATCCGCTGCGTTGGGAATCCATACGATCGGTTTAACGAAGACGCCCTTCGTATGATGCGGGCGGTGCGTTTTGGGGCGCAGCTTGGATTTGTGGTGGAAGAAGGGACGAAGGAAGCGATTACTGGGCTTGCAGGTAATTTAAGCGAAATCAGCGCCGAACGGATCCAGGCGGAGTTTGTGAAGCTGCTGTTGTCTGATCATCCGGAGGAAATGCGCACCGTATATGAGACTGGTATGAGCCGTGTGTTCCTGCCGGAATTTGACCGTATGATGGAAACACCCCAGAACAATCCGTTCCATCTCTATAACGTTGGGGAGCATTCCCTTGTGGCGCTTCAAAATATCCGGGCAGATAAGGCGCTGCGTCTGGCGATGCTTCTGCACGATGTAGGGAAGCCGGAATGCAAGTCGGTGGATGAAAATGGGATTTATCATTTTTATGGACATCCTGCGCGGGGTTCGCAGATGGTAAGGGCAATCCTGCGCAGGCTGAAGTTTGACAATGAAACGATAGATCGTGTGGCAACCCTGGTTGCCTGGCATGACGACAGGCCTGCGTTGCGGGACGTTTCGATCCGCAGGGCAATCCATCGGGTTGGGACAGGGTACTACCCAGCGCTTTTTGAAGTAAAACGGGCGGATGTGATGGCGAAAAGCCCTTTGAAGCGGGAAGAAAAGCTACGTTATATTTCTGAGTATGAGAGGATTTACCAGGAAATTTTAGAAAAGCGCCAGTGCCTTACCTTACAGGAACTTGCCGTCACTGGCAACGATTTGATCCAATTGGGCATGGAGCCAGGGAAAGAGATTGGCGAGATGCTGCAGGCGCTGTTAAAGCATGTGCTGGAATACCCGGAAGACAACAGACGGGAGATTTTAATGGAATTGGCAAAAACAAGAAGAAAACCTGAATAGAATGGAACCCTTTCACATATGATAGAAAGACACGAGTAGGAATCTTGTGATTATCATGGTGGAGGGGTTTATGTGTATAATCGTGAAAATCTGATTTTAGAACAGTATCCGTTTGAGGTAAAGCAGACTTCCAAAGGCAGGGGCGCGCTGCTTTGCAGTACAGAAGAAGGGTGGAAGATACTAAAAGAGTACAAGGGATCGGAGGGAAGGGCTGAATTTCTATACAGCTTGCTGCAATTTTTAAAAAGCCATGGACAAGGGCAGGTTGACTGTATTGTCCGGACCAAAGAGGAAAAGGCGATTGCACGGGATGTAGATGGGACAGCTTATATGGTTCGGGATTGGTACGAAGGCCGGGAATGCGACACAAGGAACCGGGATGATATTTTGAAAGCAATCCGCCAGTTGGCGGACATACATAGTATCCTGCGGGAGTTCCCAGAAGCCATACCAGCTTACCTTCAAATCCAGGATGACACGTTACTTTTGGAGAATGAAAAACATACCAGGGAACTGAAGAAAATCCGCAATTATATCTTTTCCAGGAAGAAGAAAAACGATTTTGAGCGGCGGTTTTTACAAAGCTTCGAAACCATCTACCAGGAGGCCTTGGCGGTTGTTGCATTGCAGCAGAGGGAATTGGATGAGTGCGGGAAGGAAGCTGGCGGGTGCGATATTTATGGTATTTGCCATGGGGATTACAATCAGCATAATGTGGTTTTCTCCAAGCAAGGCATTGCCGTTATGAATTTTGAAAAAGCTTCCTACGACGTGCAGGTGGCGGATCTGGGCAATTTTATGCGTAAAATCCTGGAAAAGCACAATTGGAATATGGGGCTTGGGATGGATATGCTGTCTGCGTACCAGAAGGTGCGTCCGTTCGGAGGACGGGAAATGAAACAGCTCTATATCCGGCTTGCGTTCCCAGAGAAATTTTGGAAGATCGCCAACCATTACTTTAATTCCAGCAAGGCTTGGGTATGCGGGAGGAATTTAGAGAAGCTGGATAAATTTATTTCGCAGAATGAGGCGAGGGAATCGTTCTTGCAGAGTATTGGGGAGGGAATCGTACGTTAAGGGGGGACTATGGCAGGAGGGCGCTGCGAAAGGCAGGGGCAGTTCTTGAAGGCAGGGAGCTGCTCTTTGGCCATAGATTACTCCGGCGGTTAAATATCATAGCATCTTACTTGTCTGGGCATCCATCCGCTGCGTTGCTGTCAATCGCTGTAGCGCTGCGTAATCTGCTGCGATATTTAACCGCCGGAGCAATAGCGCTCGTGGATTAGAGTTCTGGATTTCATTTTGGAGGGAAAAATGCAAAAGAAGGTATTACTAAAATTACTTTTCAGTATAGGGTTAGGCTTGGCGTTAGCGGGATGCGGGGAATCGCAGCCCAGGGTGACAGACGGAAGCGAGGCCTATGTAAAACGGGAAGAATCACAGACGGAACGTACGGATACCACGGACAGTACGGAGGGAACGCTAGAAGAACAGGATCAGCCGCAGGAATCCGAACCGTTATTTATCATATCGTCAATTGATGCAAAGCGTAAGACGATGACGCTTTACAATTGCGAGACAGACCAGGAGAAGCTATATGGTTATACAGGCGCCACTTATATCAAAGGAAAATATGGGGATAGCCTCACGGCAGCCCAGGTTTCGCCAGGGGAAATCGTGACGGTTGAACTGAAAGAGGAAACATTGACGGAGGTGCAGGTGGCTGCTGAGGGCTTTTCTTACGACGATTTAAGCAATTATACGCTGGATCAGGAGAATAAGACCTTGATGGTGGGGAGTGAGAAATATTTTTTTGATGATAACCTGTTGATTTATCATGGGGATAGTAAAGTTTCGTTATCAGAAATCAGCGTGCAGGATACGATCTGCCTAAAAGGCATGGGAAACCGGATTTATGCAATACAGATTATTGCTGGCCACGGAACCGTTGTCTTAGAGAACACAGAACTGTTCCAGGGCGGGTATATCACGATTGGGAACCTGGTTTCCAAAAAAATCACGCCTCAGATGCGGATTGAAGTTGCAGAGGGGAGTTACCTGCTTTCCGTAGCGAACGATGGTTACGGCGGCAGCCGTGAGGTTACCATAAAGGCAAACCAGGAAACGAAAGTAAACCTGGACGAGCTAAAAGGATCCGGCCCGCAATTCTGCCAGATACAGTTTAAAATCGTACCGTCAAGCGGTTCCGTCTTTTTGGATGGGGAACAGGTAGAAACCAATAAGACGGTAGAAGTCCGCTATGGAACCCATAAATTGACAGCTAAAAAAGATGGATACGATCCCTGGAGCAAAACATTGATTGTCAATTCCAAAACTGCACAGATCACAATCGAACTGACAGAAGAAAATGATGAAGATGAACCTATCTCCACCTCTTCTGGTTCAAGCGGCAATAGGACAAATAGTAATACGAATAGGAATAATACGGGCAGCAACAATAATAACAGTAATAACAATAGTAGTAATAATAACAATAACAGCAACAATAATAACACCAGCAATAATAATAACACCAGCAATAATAATAACACCAGCAATAATAATAACACCAGCAATAATAATAACACCAGCAACAATAATAATAACAGCAATAATAATAACAATAATAACAGTAATAACAACAATAATAATAACAGTAATAATAACAATAACAACAATAGTAATAATAACAATAATAACAGTAATAACAATAATAACAGTAATAACAATAATAACAGTAATAACAACAGCAATAATAACAACAGCAATAACAGCAACAGCAATAACAATAACAGCAATAACAATAACAATAACAATAACAATAACAGTAACAGTAACAGCAATAACAGCAACAGCAATAACAATAATAATAACAGCAACAATAATAACAACAGTAACAATAATAATAATAACAGCAGCAATAACAACAGTAACAATAATAATAATAACAGCAGCAATAACAATGGTGATTAGATGTAACAGAAATAATAAAGGAAAAAAACGACGCCAAAAAAGACGGAAATTACTAGGTTCATCATAATAACAAGGGTAAAGAACAAAACAAGGAATAACGATGGTAAAAATGATACGGGCAATAAGAAAGAAGGACAAAACAAGAAATAACGAAGGTAGTTAACAATATTTCGTTATGACAAAGGGGAAGAATGACGCCAATAATGACAAAAGATACCAAGCGTGCAATAGATGAAACAAGAGATGGAGAAACAGGATTGTGGCTAATGCAATCCTATAAAACAGGTTGACATTTTACTATGATTAAATATAATAAAATGTAAGGAAAGTAAGGAATATAGAAAGGGGGTTACAAATATGGAGTTGGCAAAAGTAACGTCGAAAGGTCAAGTTACAATACCTATTGCAATCAGAAATGCGCTTGGAATACGGGAAGGAGACAAAATTCTTTTTATGGAAGAAGGAGATAGGGTTATTATAACAAATGCTTCCACAAGTGCTTTACTGAAAGCCCAGGAAGCGTTTCGGGGCGTGGCGGAGGAATTGGGTATTAAAAATGAACAGGATATTATAGAACTTGTAAAAGAAATTCGTGCAGAAAGAGGAGAACAATATAAATGCGAATAATGTTAGATACAAATATCCTGATCTCAATGCTGCTTTTCCCGAGTGTTCAATTCAGGAAGATTTTAGATTATATTACAAGAAATCATAAACTTGTTTTGTCTTCTTTTATCATTGACGAATTAACGGCTGTTGTTGCAAGGAAATTCCCGAAAAAGAGATATGCCATTGATTCCTTTTTATCGGACTTGTCATATGAACTTGTTTATACGCCTCGGCATATGCCAGGAAATCTTTTTAATATTAGAGACATAAATGACTATCCAGTGCTTTATACTGCTATTTATTGAAAACATAGATATTTTTATTACGGGCGACAAAGATTTTTTGGATGTGGAGATTGAAATGCCAGAGATTATGATGCCAGGAGAGTTTTTAGAAAGGGTTATAAAAAATAACTAAATTTAAAATTTTTTCTTATCTTGTTTCACCCATAATAACATATGTAAAAAATGATACAAGGAATAACAAAGGTAATCGACGATATTTCGTAATAATAAAGGAAATTCCGCTAGTATTAATGTACGATGCCGCTTATATTCTGTACAATCTCATTTCCTATTTTGTTTTACTGGGGGAAGGGTTCCCTAGGTTCCAACGTAACAGACGTTCGTTCATCCGATGATTTTCAGAAAAAACAGTTGAGAAATGTTCCCCAATGAAGTATGATACTATATAGAACGGAAGCAATCCCAAAAGTCCTGTACCCTGGCTTTTTGAATCGGATTGCCTATTAAGATTAGGGTATCAATGGAAACGTTTCCCCGACTACAATATCCCGCTGGCGTCATCTATCGTATCAGCCATGCAGCGGCATATTGCGCCGGGAAGCCATTATAGTTAGGATACAATGTTACAATGATTTAAGGAGGAATAAAATGGATTACAAGGAGATTTACCAGGGATGGTTGGACAACCCATATTTTGACGATGCGACAAAGGCAGAGTTAGCTAGTATTGCGGATGATGAGAAAGAGATCGAAGAACGTTTCTATATGGATCTTGAGTTTGGTACGGCTGGGTTACGCGGCATTATCGGGGCTGGCACCAACCGTATGAATATCTATACCGTACGTAAGGCAACCCAGGGCCTTGCTAATTATATTGCGTCCCTTGGCGCACAGGCCAAAGGAGTTGCAATTGCCTATGACTCTCGGAGGATGTCCCCGGAATTTGCCGATGAAGCGGCGCTTTGCCTTGCGGCAAATGGGATTAAAGCATATGTATTTGAAAGCTTAAGGCCTACGCCTGAATTGTCTTATGCGGTCCGCAAGCTGGGATGTACGGCTGGGATTAATGTAACGGCAAGCCACAATCCGCCAGAGTACAATGGGTATAAAGTATACTGGGAAGACGGCGCGCAGATCACGCCGCCCCATGACAAAGGGATTATGGATGAGGTGAAGAAGGTCACAGATTATGCAACGGTAAAGACCATGGGCAAATCAGAGGCAAAAGAGGCGGGGCTTTATGTTGTAATTGGACAAGATATCGACGATCCGTATATCGAAGAACTGAAAAGCCTGGTACTCCGCCAGGATTGTATTGACGCGGTTGCAAAGGATATGAAGATTGTGTATTCCCCGTTGCATGGCACTGGGAACATACCCGTACGCCGCGTGTTGAAAGAGTTAGGCTTTACAAATGTTTTTGTAGTGCCAGAGCAGGAACTGCCAGATGGGGAGTTCCCGACGGTAAGCTATCCGAACCCAGAATCGGAAGAAGCGTTCCAGTTAGGGCTGAAGCTGGGCAAGGAAGTAGACGCGGATTTGATTTTAGCGACCGATCCAGACGCAGACCGCTTAGGCGTATACGTGAAAGACTCCCAGACAGGCGGGTATCACAGCCTGACCGGGAATATGTCTGGCTGCCTGATCGGGGATTATGTGATTAGCCAGAGGAAAGAGAAGGAAGGGCTTCCGGCAGACGGGGCTTTTATTAAGTCTATTGTTTCCACGAACATGGCGGATGCAATTGCAAAATATTATGGGATTGCGCTTGTTGAAGTACTGACTGGATTTAAGTTTATTGGCCAGAAAATACTCGAATTTGAGACAAAGGGGACGGGGACATATTTGTTTGGCATGGAAGAGAGTTATGGATGCCTGACAGGGACCTATGCAAGGGATAAAGATGCGGTTGTGGCTTCTATGGCATTGTGTGAAGCGGCGGCTTATTACAAGACCAAAAATATGACCTTGTGGGACGCTATGCTTGCGATGTATGAGCGGTACGGTTATTACCGCGACGATGTGAAGGCAATTACCTTGAAAGGGATTGAAGGCCTTGAGAAGATCCAGGAAATCATGAACACCTTAAGGGAAGATACCCCGTCTGAAATCGGGGGTTATAAAGTGCTTTCTGCGCGTGATTATAAGAAGGATACCATACGCAGCCTTGAAACAGGGGAAGTGACGCCAACAGGGCTTCCATCCTCGAACGTGCTCTACTATGACTTGTCTGACGACGCATGGGTATGCGTAAGGCCTTCCGGCACAGAGCCGAAGGTGAAATTCTACTATGGTATCAAAGGCACGTCCCTTGCAGATGCAGAACAGAAGTCGGAAGAGCTGGGGAAAGAAGTGCTCGCAATGATTGACAAGATGCTGTAGGAGACGGTTTTAGGCAGCCTGTGGAGGGGAAATCATCTTCTATTGCAGATCAGTTCCTACGCTGGGTTTGTCAGCGCGAAATCGTGTTTTTCCACGATTCCTGTGTATTGTGAAGCGTGTTATTGGTCACAGAGCGGACAGTAGCAGGATGTAACTATTTTCTGGCAAGAAATAAGGAAATTTTCTTGACAAACATAGGAAAAACAAGTATAAATATGTTTGTAGGCTATCTAGAAGAGTAATTATGTTATGGAAACTGAAGAGTTACTTTGATAGAAATCAAACTGCAATATAATTTGAAAAGAGAATCCAGAGGAGGAATTTTGTCATGAACAAAGCAGAATTAGTAGCAGCAATGTCCGAGAAAACCCAGTTATCCAAGAAAGATGTAGAAGGGGCGTTAAAGGCTTTTACCGATGTAGTTGCTGAAGAATTGAAAAAGGGAGAAAAAATTCAATTAGTTGGATTCGGTACTTTTGAAGTTTCCGAAAGGGCAGCCAGGAAGGGAATGAACCCTAAGACAAAGACGCCGATTGAGATTCCGGCTTCAAAGGCTCCGAAGTTTAAGGCAGGAAAAGCTTTGAAGGATATGATTAACGAATAGTTCCGTTATATTTGTGACAATTCGAAGGGCTTTCCCAGGATATGCAGTCGTTTCGGCTTCTGTGCGTCCTGGCGGAGGCTCTTTTTATCTTATAAGATAGAAGCAATATTTGGAGGGAAATGACATGAGGTTAGATAAATATTTAAAAGTCACCCGTCTGATCAAACGGAGGACGGTTGCAAATGAGGCTTGTGACGCCGGGCGTGTTTCCGTAAACGGCAAAGTGGCGAAAGCATCCTTAGATGTAAAGGTTGGGGATGTGATTGAGATTGGTTTTGGGACAAAGAATGTCCGCGTGGAAGTCCTTGCGCTCCTTGATACCAGCAAAAAGGATGAGGCAAAGGAACTGTTCCGCTATCTGTAAGCAGCAATTCCAGTCATAAAATGATACCTTTTTCATATATTTAAAGAGGACATCCAGGTTTCCGCCCGCAGGCTAAAGCATGTGGGCGTTGCCGGAAGTGGGGCGGCGGTGGCAGAACCGGGCCTGGCAGATATGGAAGGAGGTATTTTGATGGAAGAAAGGATGGCGGGCGGCAGCCATAAGATTGTAATTTCCAACCGGAAAAACGGGGTATTGAACGGCGTCATTGACGTGCTTTCCTTTGACGTAGGGGAAATCCTGTTGGAAACCGAGATGGGGATGCTGATGATTAAGGGGAATGATCTTCATGTGAACCGCCTGACCCTGGAAAAAGGGGAAATTGACATTGAGGGGAAAATCGACAGTTTTGTGTATTCGGACGTTAAGAAGCCCGTGAAGCAGGCTGGTTCTTTGTTAGGAAGATTGTTCCAATGATGGAAGTAAGCACAGGGATCTTAAAGGAAACAGATGTCCTTATCGCCTCATTCCTGACTGGGATGGCGCTTCTTCTGGCGTATGATTTCATCCGCGTGATCCGGCGGCTGGTCCCGCACAGGGGCTGGGCGGTTGGGGCAGAAGATCTGCTCTTTTGGATTGGGAGCGCGGTCGCCTTGTTTGCCATGCTGTACCGGGAGAACAGTGGATATATCCGGGGGTTTTCCATTGGAGGCGTGTCCTTGGGGATGCTGCTGTACAATGTAGCGTTTAGCCCTTTTGTAATGATGTGCAGCGTTTGGATATTAGAGAAAACGTTGTTTGTCACAAGCAGGCCGCTGGTGTGGACAGCCCGTCTGCTGAACCGTCCGGCTAGGGCTGTAAAGAGGATCCTTAAAAAAATCCTGCGTTTTTTCCAGAATCAATTGAAAAAACTGTGGAAAGTAGTTAAAATAGGGATATGTAAGCGTTAAAACAGTAGTTACAGCGATAGATTCGTTGGGATTGGAGGCGGTACGGATTGGACAAACGTGAACAGGCGCGCATGTCGGGCGCCAGAAGGACCAAGTTACGGAGGCTAAGGCGGGAACATAAGACGAGCATGGTAGGTATTTCTGTAGTATTGCTAGCGCTATCGGGTGTGATGTCCGTGCAGATTGTAAGCTTGGAGCAGAAGAATAAGGAGTACCGGGAGCGTCGGGCTCAGTTAGAGGCCGAGGTAGAGTCACAGGAACAGCGTAAGGAAGAGTTGGAGGAGTATGGGAAATTTGTAGGTACAAAAGAGTACATTGAGCAGATAGCGAAGACGAAGCTGGGGCTGGTATATCCCAATGAGATTATTTTTAAGGAGAAAGACGCCAAAGAATGATGTACAAGGTGGTTTCCGATGAATTTCTTAAAAAGCCTAAACTCCTTAGAATCGCCAAAAAAAGCGGTTCTAAGGGTTTTTTTGTCTAAAAGTTTTTGGAAACTCGTCTTTCGTTTGACAAACATTTTACAATCCTCTTTTTATAATGGTTCCTACATGGTTGTGGAACAGGCAATGGGTTTTGGGACATGGCCTTGTGCGATCAAAAAGGAGGATAGGAAGATGAGTAAGGCAAAATGGAAAGAGATTGCGCTGTATGCTCTGGCAGTAGTAGCAGCGCGGGGGGAGTTTGCAGGGTGTTACCCATTGATACCAGGGTTTTTTGCAACGGCATTTATGGAGGATGTGAACCGGACGCTGCTTTTGATTTTTAGTATTTTTGGCATGGCGGTGTTTGTGCCGGTGCAGGCAATGGCAAAATACACAATGATCCTTATGGTGACGGCGGTGGTGATAAAGCTGATGGAATGGGCCAACAAAAGCTGCCGTACCAACATTGGGGCAGGCGCAGCCGGGATCAGCGTGTTCTTGCTTACCATAGCTGGGGAGTTGCTCCAGCTCCGGAACCGGGCGGTTGTATGGATGGGGATTTTAGAATCTATCCTGGTGTGCGCAATGGTCGTGCTGGCTGCGCCTGTCATGCACCGTTTCCTAGAAGGCGGGATGCTGCCGGGAAATGGTCGCGCAAGGCTGCCGAGGACGCCGGAGCATGGGGAAAAGCTTCAGACATACGCCAAGTCTTTCAATGGGCTGTCCCAGATATTTTCGCAGATGGAGCGCTTTAAAAGTGATTTTGAACCGGAAGAAATGGGGAAGATGCAGCAGGAAATCGCAGGGCGTGTGTGCGTTTCCTGCAGCCAGTGCGCCATTTGCTGGCAGGAAGAGAACAGCCCAATGTATGAATTGTTCTACCGCCTGATCCATTCCATAGAGAAACGCGGTATGGCAGAAGAAGGGGTGCACGAGGAGCTTTCCGCTTATTGCCCTTATTCCGACAGCATTGTGGAAGAGGCGCTTGGGGTGTTCGAAAAGGCGAAGCTGAACCTTGCCTGGTACAACCGTCTGTTGGAGAACCGGGGCATTATTGCGGAGCAGCTAGACGCCATGGCGTATATTATGGAGGACTGCGCGAAGGAATACCGCGATATCAGCGCAAGGGAAGGAAGGCTTCTCGGGTCAGTGAAGTACCGTTTTAAAGAATTGGGAGTAGTGGCGCGCGACGTCCATCTCTACCAAAGGCAGAATGGGAAAATGTCTTTGCAGCTTACGGCATGTTCTAAGTGGGGGAACTGCATTACCGTCAAAGAACTGGCCAAAGCGGCAAGCCAAGGGCTGCGGCGTGAAATGGTCCCGGGGAAATACGTCCGTTCCTTGATTGGTAAGGAGGCTTCTTACCTTACCTTTGAAGAGGACACGCTGTACCATACCTTACAAGGCGTTGCCAGGCTGACCAAGGATCATGCCCAAGTATCCGGGGATAGCTTTTCCTTCTTAGAGCTTGAGGGAGGGGAGTGCGTGATGGCTCTGTCAGATGGGATGGGTTCTGGGATCCACGCTTGTAAAGAAAGCGAAATGGTGATAGAGTTAATAGAGAAATTTTTAGAGGCTGGCTTCCGCAAGGAAACCGCGATCCGCATGATGAATTCTGCTATGGTCATCCAGGGGGAGGAAGGCAGTTTTTCCACGGTGGATATGGCGTCGATGGATCTGTATACCGGGATGTGCGAGTTCTATAAGATTGGCGCGGCTGCGACATTTATCAAGCATGGGGAAGAGGTAGAGTGCATCTCTTCAGCAAGCCTTCCAGTCGGGGTGTTCCATCAGTTGGAAATTGAAAAGAGCAGCCGAAAGCTTACAGACGGCGACTTTGTGATCTTGCTTACAGACGGCGTGCTGGATTACCTTGAAGTGCCTATGCCGGAAGAAACGATCCAAGACATTTTGGCAATGGTGGAAACAAATAACCCAGAACAGATGGCAAGGCAGATATTAGAACGAGTGTTGATCTTTACCGATGGGAGAGTGCCTGACGATATGACGGTTTTGGTGGCAGGGATCTGGGAGAAATAAATGCAAAAGAAAATAATATCTTTTATGGAAGAATATCATATGGTAGAAGAAGGGGAGCGTATCCTGGCAGCGGTTTCCGGCGGCGCGGATTCCATGTGCCTGTTGTTGGCGTTGCTCGGCGTCCAAACAGAACTGGGCTTCCGGTTATGCGCCGTCCATGTCGAGCATGGGATCCGCGGGGAAGAAAGCGAGCAGGACGCCCGGTTTGTGGAACGCTTTTGCAGGCAGCATGGCATTCCCATCCAAACGTACCGTTGCAAAGCACAGGCTTATGCCAAGGCGCACAAAATGACGGTAGAAGAGGGGGCAAGGAAACTGCGGTATGGTTTTTTTGGCCAGGCGGCGGAGCAGTTTGGGGCGGATAAGATCGCAGTCGCCCATAATAAAAACGACTGTGCCGAAACGATGCTGTTCCACCTTGCGCGTGGGAGCGGGCTGCGCGGGCTGTGTGGGATCCCGCCAGTACGCGGCAATATCATCCGCCCGTTGCTGTGCGTGGAACGCTGGGAAATTGAAAGCTATCTTGCAAAGCGGGGGCAGACGTATTGCCAGGATAAGACGAACGACGGGCTGGAATATACAAGGAACCGGATACGCCACAAGGCAATCCCGGTCTTACAGGAGGTTAACCGCCAGGCCATTCCCCATATGGCGCAGGCAGCCTACCTTCTGACGCAGGCAGCGGGCTTAGCGGAAGAACTGGCAGGCCAGGCAGAAAGCCGTTATGTGCAAAAACGGGAGGATGGTTTTTTTATTTCCCAGGATGCCCAAAAAGAGCCTCCGTTGGTAACAGGTACGATGTGCCATAAGCTTTTGGCAAAGCTGGCGGGTTCTGGTCAGGATATTTCTGAAACGCACATACGCCAGTTGTCCGGGCTGCTGGAAAAGCAGGTGGGCAAGACGTTGGATCTTCCATATGGGATGGCGGCGGAGCGCGTGTACGGCGGGATCCTGCTGGGAAAAAGCAGCCAAAAGGAACCCGGGGATCCAGCAAAGGAAGGGTGGGTGCTGCAGCCGGAAGGGATTTTGGAGATCCCATCGTTTGGGTATGAGATCCATACCAGGATTTTAGACGGTTCCTATAAAGAGCAGTTATATGCCAAATCACAGGAAAATGCATTAATTCCCAAAAAAATGTATACGGAATGGCTGGATTATGATAAAATAAAAGGAATCATGCATTTACGGACAAGAAGAGAAAAAGATTATTTTGTGATAAGTGTAGATGGGAAGCGCAAGAAGCTGAAAAACTATTTTATTGATGAAAAAGTACCAAGGAAAGAGCGTGGCGGCATCTTGCTGCTTGTAGATGACGTGCATATTGTCTGGGCAGTTGGCAGGCGTATCAGCGAGGATGTGAAAATCACGGAACATACCAAAAGGATTCTTGAGATACAAGTATATGGAGGAAACATTCATGAGTGAACGTGTTCGTACATTAATTAAAGAAGAAGAGGTAGAACGAAGGATTTGTGAGATGGCCAGGGAAATCAGCGCATACTATCAGGGAAAGGAACTCCATTTAGTCAGCGTGCTTAAGGGAGGCGTATTTTTTACATGTGAGCTTGCAAAACGGCTGTCCGTCCCAGTTTCTATGGATTTTATGTCAGTGTCTAGTTATGGCGGCGGGACGAAGTCCAGCGGAGTGGTAAAAGTCATCAAAGATTTGGATGAGGCGATTGAAGGGAAGCACGTATTATTGGTAGAGGATATTGTAGACTCTGGCAGGACGTTAAGTTATTTGCTGGGGAACCTAAAAAGCAGGAAACCGGAAAGCCTGCGCCTGTGCACGTTATTGGATAAGCCAGAACGGCGGGTTGTGGATGTACAGGTGGATTATACTGGGTTTGAAATCCCAGACGAATTTGTTGTAGGTTATGGCCTTGATTATGACCAGCGCTACCGGAACCTTCCATATATAGGGATTGTAAAGCCGGATAGATAATATAGATCAAATAAATGAGGAGGAAGAAAAACATGAATACACAGAAACGTTACCGGGCATTCGGCATGTATATTGCAGTCATTGCCATCCTGGCATTTCTTTGGATGCTGCGGGACAATACTTCTGGGTTTGGGCAGAATTCTTTCTATACGTATGCACAGTTTGAACAGGACTTGAAAGCCGGACAGGTGGTGTCTGTGACTATTTCGCAGAACCGTGAGGTGCCGAGCGGGCAGGCGGACGTCGTACTCAGCAGGGAGACGTCGAGCGGGAACGGTTCAAAAGTGCTGTATGTGTCGGATATCAATGTGTTACAGGATACCATGAAAGAGTACGATTTTAAGGAGTATGTGGTGCGGCAGATGCCAGAGGAGAATTGGCTGATTACCATACTGCCCACGTTAATCTTATTCGGCGTGCTGTTTGTGTTCTATATTATGATGACCAACCATGCGGCAGCTTCTTCTAGCGGAGGCAGCAAAATGATGAACTTCGGCAAAAGCCGCGCCCGTATGATGACGGATGAGCATAAGACGATGAACTTTAAACGAGTTGCCGGGCTAAAGGAAGAAAAGGAAGAACTAGAAGAACTGGTAGATTTCTTACGTTCCCCAAGGAAGTACACGAAGATGGGAGCCAGGATCCCAAAGGGCGTATTGCTGGTGGGACCGCCCGGGACAGGCAAGACGCTCCTTGCAAAAGCTGTAGCCGGAGAGGCCGGAGTCCCGTTTTTTAGTATTTCCGGTTCTGATTTTGTAGAGATGTTTGTAGGCGTGGGCGCATCCCGTGTCCGGGATCTGTTTGAGGATGCGAAAAAGAATGCTCCTTGTATTGTATTTATAGATGAAATTGATGCAGTCGCAAGAAGGCGTGGCACTGGGATGGGCGGAGGCCATGACGAGCGCGAGCAGACCTTGAACCAGCTTTTGGTGGAGATGGATGGGTTTGGCGCTAACGAAGGGATTATCGTAATGGCTGCGACGAACCGTGTCGATATCTTGGATCCCGCGATTATGCGGCCAGGACGTTTTGACCGGAAGGTGCATGTAGGCCGCCCGGATGTAGGCGGCAGGGAAGAAATCTTAAGGGTGCATGCCAATAACAAGCCGTTGGGCGACGATGTGGATTTAAGGCAGATTGCCCAGACCACAGCGGGCTTTACCGGGGCGGACTTAGAGAACCTTTTGAACGAAGCAGCCATTTTTGCAGCGAAGGAAGACCGTGGTTATATTATACAGAGCGATATCCGTAAGTCCTTTGTCAAGGTTGGGATTGGGGCGGAGAAGAAAAGCCGTATTATTACAGAGAAGGAAAAGCGTGTGACAGCCTACCATGAAGCAGGCCATGCCATTCTGTTCCACGTCCTGCCTGACGTAGGCCCAGTGTATTCCGTGTCTATCATCCCTACCGGCGTCGGGGCTGCAGGCTATACCATGCCGCTTCCAGAACGGGAGGAAATGTTCAATACCAAAGGACGGATGCTCCAGGAGATTATTGTAGACTTGGGAGGGCGCGTAGCAGAAGAGATGATTTTTGACGATATCACAACGGGCGCGTCGCAAGATATCAAACAGGCCACTAGCGTAGCGAAAGCGATGGTAACGAAATACGGGATGTCGGAACATGTAGGCTTAATTAATTATGACAATGACGATGATGAAGTATTTATCGGCAGGGATTTAGCGCATACAAGGGCATACGGAGAGAATATCGCAAGCGTCATTGATCAGGAAATCAAACGCATTATTGATGAATGCTATGAAAAATCCAGGTTTATCCTAAAAGAAAACGAAGGGATCCTACACAAATGCGCAGAACTGCTCCTCGAAAAAGAAAAAATCAGCCGAGATGAATTTGAAGCCTTATTCGAAGCTTAAACGCCCATCTAAGCCAGTATCCCCTATTTCTTAGAGGTAGAAGATCTTGTCTTAGGGACAGAAGCCTTCCACCCAGCAAAAAAGGAACACACAAGAAACCATACAGAATTGTGCATTTTTGGGGGGAGGATTTTAAGATACAAAAAAATGCATATACAAAATACACAAAAACTAAAGTGAAATTTTGTGAAGTTTATGCACACTTAATTGAGGATTTATGGTACTATAATAACTGTAAAAACCCCCAATACATTATATAGTTTTTGCTATACCCCATAGTAAAAATACCTTCTCCTAAAAAGGCAGCTCTAGTTAGCTGCCTATTTTTTGTCCAAAAATCCAGCCATGCAAAAAATGGAAAGCCAGACCGTGCAGGCTCGCCTGCAAAGGGCTGGAAGTCCATTTTAAAGTATGGGCGGGACGCCCATACAGCCACTGGAAGTAGCTGCAAAGCAGCGGAAAGCTTGCAAAGCAAGCGTGCCAGTGGCATGCATGGCGAAAACCCCCCAGAAAATAAAGTAAGAGCCATCCCCTTCAAGAAATATGCTGTCCCCGTACCATACAGCCTCGCCAACAAAGGGATGGCCATCCCCTTCAAGAAATATGCTGTCCCCGTACCATACAGCCTCGCCATCAAAGCCAAGCCCAATCCTTTCCATAATACCTGCCTGTACGGAATTACGAAACGTTCTCTGCAACAGACGCGGTTGTTCCTAGATATTGAGTCTCGCAAACGCCTAATACCTGACTGTCTTTCCCTTTACATATCTACAACGAAACCTTTACTTTTTGACCTTTTGGGATATAATAAGTAAAGAAAGAAGGTGAACACCATGATTTCATATTCCGCTCTGCTGCAAAAACTGAATGAAAAAGGCCTGACGAAAACCGCGCTCGCTAAGGAACTTGGTATTTCCTCACGCACAATGGCAAAAATCGGGCGCGGAGAGAAAATAGCTGATCATGTCCTTGAAAAAATCGCTGTTTTTTTCGGCTGCTCTGCAGATGAATTATGCCAGACCATTTCGGATAACAGCTTACTTCAAACGCTCAGAGATGAAAAAACATCCGTATGCCCGGAGGTCTGTACCATGAACTCCAAGTACGGATGACCTATAATTCCAACTACATAGAGGGCAGCAAGCTAAGTGAAGATCAGACCAGACTGATTTTTGAAACAAACACAATAGAATCCAGAGAAGGTATCCTTGTTGATGACATTATCGAAGCTGTCAATCATTTTCGGGCTATTGATTTTTGTATTGATATGGCAGAAGAACCGCTTACCGAGAATATCATCAAAGAACTCCACCGCATTTTGAAGCAAAGCACAAAGGATTCCTCACTTGCATGGTTTGCCGTTGGGGATTACAAGAAAAGAGCCAATATGGTCGGCGGTCATGAAACTACAAAGCCGAAAGAGGTTGCTCCACGCATGAAAGTTCTGCTTTCCGAATATGAAGCCAAAACTGATGTCACGATTCACGACACCATTCGCTTCCATTATGCGTTTGAACGCATTCATCCATTCCAGGATGGCAACGGTGGGGTCGGCAGGCTGAATACATGAAAAGAGTGCCTGCCTTTCGGGCTTATCCTGTTATCATTGAGTATCCCCTGATATCAGCATTTTCTCCCCACCTGTAAAGAAAAATATTGATTTCTATGGAAGTATCCGATAAAATAGTAATAGTAGAAAACAGAACTACATTTTTGTGCCGAACCAAGCGCAGAATGGAGGAAACGATGCACGATTATCCGATTTATGAATTAAATCAGAAACAACAATATATGATGCAGATGCGCCCGCTGCTTAAAAAGCACGCTTTGTTTGCAGACGGGACGAAGGATTACAGGAATCCTCCGGAACCAGAGGAAAATGGAGAAGTTGTCCTCACCTTCCGTTCTTCTAGGAATAACGTGGACATTGTCTGGCTTTGCAGCGGCGATGGGAAGCGTGCAATGAAGAAAGTGGAATCAAAAGGTGAGTTTGATTATTACCAGATCAAAGTCCAGCTTGGGACGGATCCATACCGCTATTATTTTGAAATTGCAACTGGGATGCTCCATTGCTTTTACGACAGGATGGGGGTCAGTTCCCAGATACGCCCAGAGTATGAATTTGTGATTGTGCCAGGATTTTCCACGCCGGATTGGGCGAAAGGCGCAGTTATGTACCAGATATTGGTGGATCGCTTCTGCATGGGGGATACTTCTAATAATGTAGAAACCAATGAATATTATTATATAAAGGTATACAGCCAGCATGTGGACGACTGGGAGAAATGCCCGGCAGATTTTGGCGTAGGGGAGTTTTATGGGGGCGACTTGGCAGGCGTCTTGGACAAAATGGATTATTTGCAGGAACTTGGCGTGGAAGTACTGTATTTTAACCCGCTTTTCGTATCGCCTTCGAACCATAAATACGATATCCAGGATTATGACTACATCGATCCGCACTACGGGGTCATCGTAGAGGACGGCGGGGAGCTGCTGAATCCTGGCGATACGGACAATACGAGGGCGACGAAATATATCAAACGTGTTTCCGACCGCAGGAATTTAGAAGCCAGCAATGCTTTGTTTGCAAAATTGATTTCGGAAGCCCATAGCCGAGGGATGCGCGTGATTTTGGACGGTGTATTCAACCATTGCGGATCCTTTAACAAGTGGCTGGACAGAGAATTGATATATGAAAAGGAACTGGGGTATGCGACAGGCGCATATATTTCCGGGGATAGCCCTTACCGGGATTTTTTCCAGTTCCATGATGAAAACCGTTGGCCATACAACGGTACGTATGACGGCTGGTGGGGGCATGATACCTTGCCAAAGCTGAATTACGAAGGATCCCAGGATTTGTACGACTATATCCTGGATATCGGAAGGAAATGGGTATCCCCGCCGTTTTGCGCAGATGGATGGCGTCTGGACGTAGCGGCCGATTTGGGGCATTCGGTGGAATTTAACCACAAGTTCTGGCGTGATTTCCGGCAGGCAGTTAAAACGGCAAACCCAGAAGCGATTATATTGGCAGAGCATTATGGGGATCCTGTGGAATGGCTGCGCGGCGATCAATGGGATACGGTGATGAACTATGACGCCTTTATGGAGCCCTTGACCTGGTTTTTGACTGGTATGGAGAAACACAGTGATGGATACCGGGAAGATATGCTGGGGAATTTCCAGAATTTTGAAGGGGCAATGAATTACTATATGACGCGTTTTATGACGCCGTCCTTACAGTGCGCCATGAACGAGCTGTCGAACCATGATCATTCCAGGTTTTTGACCCGGACGAACCACAAAGTAGGGCGGGTGAATAATTTGGGGAGCGCGGCGGCAGGCGAAGAAATCAATAAGGGCGTGATGAAGGAAGCGGTTGTAGTACAGATGACCTGGCCAGGCGCGCCTACGATTTATTACGGAGATGAAGCGGGCGCGGTAGGCTTTACCGATCCAGACAACCGACGTACGTATCCCTGGGGCAAAGAGGATCAGGAGCTTCTGGCGTTCCACCGGGATATTATCCAAATCCACCGGGACAACGAAGCGTTGCGCACCGGATCCTTGAAGTTTTTGGGCGGGGAGCATCAGGTCATGTGTTACGGGCGGTTTAACCGCAGCCAGCAATTTATTGTCGTAATCAACAATGATTATGTAGAACGCCATATGGTATGGCGTGTCTGGCCTGCCGAATTAGAGCGCGATACCAGGCTAGAGCAAGTGATCCTGACGCGGCCGGAATCGTATTCCCTCGAGCCTGTCGTCCATGAAGTCAAGGATGGGCGGCTCAGGCTTTCGCTTCCGCCAAATACGGCCGTTATCTTTAAAAATATAGGGAAAGCAGAGGAAAGCAGTTCCATGATGTGAACTGGTATGCGCCTAGACGGTTAGCGGCGGCTGTTGCAGCCCGCACTCCGTCTGGCAGCAGACTAGGGTGGAAGAAAAATTTAAAAATAGTCTTGCAAGCAAGAAGGGCATATGCTATAATGTATATCGGTCAGGAAGAAAGGTGATTTCTTTCCCTGTATCTGGATGGATTCCCGAGTGGCCAAAGGGGGCAGACTGTAAATCTGTTGGCGACGCC